>JALHFU010000208.1:0-4940 GCA_022838525.1 Hyphomicrobiales bacterium
GCGGAAGGCGGGCGGGGGCCGCATGAGCTTCGTCCGTCTCGCGCCCGAGCAGTTCGACACCATTCCCGAGATCGCCGAGCCGGCGGAGAACCCGCTGCTTCTCGGCCATGAGGAGGCCGCCGCGCATGTGGCCGCTGCCTACCGGTCGGGCCGGCTGCACCATGCGCTGCTGCTGTGCGGGCCTGCCGGCATCGGCAAGGCGACCTTCGCCTTCCATCTCGCCGAGCATCTTCTCGCCTATCCCGTGCCGCAGGACGCGCCGCCGGCGCTGTCGCCGCGCGATCCGGCATCGGCGCTGTTCCGCCAGATCGCGCAGGGCGCGCATCCTTCCGTCCTGCACCTGACGCGGCCGCTGAACGAGAAGACCAAGGCGTTCAAGTCGGCCGTGACGGTGGACGAGATCCGGCGCATCGGCCGTTTCCTGTCGATGACCTCGCATGACGGGAGCTGGCGCGTCGTCATCGTCGATCCGGCCGACGACATGAACACCAATGCCGCCAACGCGCTCCTCAAGAACCTCGAGGAGCCGCCGCCGCGCACGCTGTTCGTGCTGATCGCGCATTCGCCGGGCGGGCTTCTGCCGACCATCCGCTCGCGCTGCCATCCGGTGCGGCTGAAGCCGCTCGCGCCCGACGCGCTGCTTGCCGTGCTCGACGGGCTCGGCGCCGGCCTGCCTGAGCGCGGCGACGCCCGCGCCGCGCTCGCCGCGCGGGCGGGCGGCAGCGTCCGCGAGGCGCTGCTCCTGACGCGCTATGGCGGCCTCGACATCGCCGAGGCACTGGCGCGCGTCGTCGCCCTGAAGGATTTTTCCGTTCCCGAGGCGTGGCGCGTCGCGGAGGCCGTCAGCGGCCGCGACGCGGCGGTGCAGTTCTCGCTCTTCAACCAGACCGCGCTCGACACCATCGCCGGCTGGGCACGGCGGGCGGCGGCCGATGGCAACGTCGCCGGGGCTGCGGTCCTGTCCGATCTGTGGCGCGAGGCCGAGCGGCTGACGGCCGAGACCGAGATCTACAATCTCGACAAGCGCCAGCACGTCATGGGCCTGCTGCGGCGAATGTGGCAGGCGGCGAGGGCATGAGGCAAGGCCGCGGAATTCCTCGATAGCCATCGCCGCCCCGATACGGTATTCCACCCGCCATATCTGAAGATTGCCGGAAATCACCTCCCATGTCCGCCGAACGCTATTACATCACCACCGCCATTTCCTATCCGAACGGCAAGCCGCATATCGGCCACGCCTACGAGCTGATCGCCACCGACGCGCTGGCACGGTTCCAGCGGCTCGACGGCAAGCAGGTCTATTTCCTGACCGGCACCGACGAGCACGGCATCAAGATGCACCAGACGGCGCGCAAGGAAGGCGTCGCCCCGCGCGAGCTCGCCGACCGCAACGCGGCCGAGTTCCAGCGCATGGCCGAGGCGCTCAACGCCTCCAACGACGATTTCATCCGCACCACCGAGGAGCGGCACTACCGCTCCTGCCAGGCGATCTGGAAGGCGATGGACGCCAATGGCGACATCTACAAGGACAGCTATGCCGGCTGGTACTCCGTGCGCGACGAGGCCTATTACGGCGAGGAGGAGACCGAGCTGCGCGACGACGGCGTGCGCTACGGCCCGCAGGGCACGCCCGTCGAATGGGTGGAGGAGGAGAGCTACTTCTTCCGCCTGTCGGCCTATCAGGACCGGCTCCTGAAGCTCTACGAGGAGCGGCCGGAGTTCGTCGGCCCGGCCGAGCGGAGGAACGAGATCGTCAGCTTCGTCCGGTCCGGCCTCAAGGACCTGTCGATCTCGCGCACCACCTTCGACTGGGGAATTCCGGTTCCCGGCGACGAGAAGCACGTGATGTATGTGTGGGTCGACGCGCTCACGAACTACATTACCGGAGTCGGATATCCTGATGAAAATGCTGACCTTTGGCCTTTCTGGCCGGCGGACCTGCATGTCATCGGCAAGGACATCACGCGCTTCCACGCCATCTACTGGCCGGCGTTCCTGATGTCGGCCGGCATTCCGGTTCCCAAGCGTATCTTCGGCCACGGCTTCGTATTCAACCGCGGCGAGAAGATGTCGAAGTCGGTCGGCAACGTCATCGACCCGTTCGCGCTGGTCGAGCATTACGGGCTCGACCAGGTGCGCTACTTCCTGCTGCGCGAGGTGCCGTTCGGCCAGGACGGCAACTACAGCCACGAGGCGATCGTCAACCGCACCAATGCCGACCTCGCCAACGATCTCGGCAATCTGGCGCAGCGCTCGCTGTCGATGATCGCCAAGAACTGCGGCGGTGCCGTGCCGCAGAAGGGCGAGCTGCAGGAGGCCGACCGCGCCATCCTCGCGCAGGCCGAGGCGGCGCTGGCGACGGCGCGCGAGGCGATGAAGGTGCAGGCGATCCACACCGCGCTTGCCGCCGTCTTCGCCGTGGTCGCGGAGGCGAACCGCTACTTCGCCGGGCAGGAGCCGTGGGCGCTGCGCAAGGCCGACCCGGCGCGGATGGAGACCGTGCTGTGGACGACGGCCGAGACCGTGCGGCGCGTCGCCATCCTGTGCCAGCCCTACATGCCGGAATCGGCCGGCAAGCTGCTCGATCTTCTGGCCGTGCCGGCCGAGGCGCGCAGCTTCGCCCATGTCGCGGACGCGCATGCGCTGGAGCCGGGCAGGGTGCTCCCCGCGCCGCAGGGCGTGTTCCCGCGCTATGTCGAGCAGGAAGCGGCGGGCTGACGGTCGCATCATGCTGGTCGACAGCCACTGCCACCTCGACTTTCCCGACTTCGCGCCCGAGCGCGACGCCGTCGTGGCGCGCGCGCTCGCGGCCGGCGTCGGGCGCATGGTGACGATCTCGACGCGGGTGCGCCGCTTCGGCGACGTGCTCGCCATCGCCGAGGCGTATCCGGAGGTCTACTGCTCGGTCGGCACGCATCCGCACAACGCGCATGAGGAGCTGGACGTCACGGCGGAAGAGCTCGCCCGTCTCGCCCAGCACCCGAAAGTGGTGGCGATCGGCGAGGCGGGTCTCGACTATTTCTACGACCATTCGCCGCGCGAGGCGCAGGCAGCCGGCCTGCGCACCCACATCGCGGCGGCACGCATGACCGGCCTGCCGCTCGTCATCCACGCCCGCGACGCGGACGACGACATGGCGGCGATCCTCGAGGACGAGACGGGGAAGGGGGCGTTCCCCTTCGTCCTGCACTGCTTCTCGTCGGGGCGAGGGCTGGCGGAAGCCGGCATCGCGCTCGGCGGCTACGTGTCGTTTTCGGGAATCCTTACATTCAAAAGATCTGAAATACTGCGCGACATCGCGCGCGTGCTGCCGCCGGAGCGGCTGCTGGTCGAGACGGACGCGCCGTATCTCGCGCCGCAGCCCTGGCGCGGCAAGCGCAACGAGCCGGCCTATGTGACGGAGACTGCGAGGGTTCTCGCCGACACGATCGGCGTTTCCGAGGCCGAGATCGCCGCAATCACGACGCGGAACTTCTTCCGGCTTTTCAGCAAGATGCCGCAAGATGGCCTCTGACCGCCTGCGCATCACCATCACCGGCTGCGGCTCGTCGCCCGGCACGCCGCGCATCATCGGCGACTGGGGCGCATGCGACCCGGCGAACCCGAGGAACAGGCGCCGCCGCGCAGCGGCGCTGGTCGAACGTATTTCAGTATCTGATGATATAACGCGGGTGGCCATCGACACCGGCCCGGATTTTCGCGACCAGATGCTGGACGCAGGCGCCGTGCATCTCGACGGCGTCGTTTATACGCACGCGCATGCCGACCACATCCACGGCATCGACGATCTGCGCGGCTATTTTCTCGCGCAGCGGCGGCGCATCGACATCTTCGCCGACGAGCCGACGCTGTCGCGGCTGCGCGAGGGATTCGGCTACTGCTTCGAGACGCCGCCCGGCAGCTCGTATCCGCCGATCGTCGAGCCGCACGAGATCGATCACGCCACGGCCTTCGCGATCGACGGACCCGGCGGGCCGATCATTTTTGAGCCGCTGCCGCAGATCCATGGCGACACGATCACGCTCGGCTTCCGCATCGGGCCGGTCGCGTACTGTCCGGACGTCAGCGATTTTCCTGATGAGACGGCCACGCGGCTCGAAGGCCTCGACCTGCTGGTGATCGACGCGCTGCAGTACCGGCCGCATCCGAGCCATTTCTCGCTGGCCGAGGCGCTCGGCTGGATCGCGCGGCTGGCGCCGAAGCGCGCCGTGCTGACCCACATGCACATTCCGCTCGATTACGCGACCGTGATGGCCGAAACGCCGGACCACGTCGAGCCGGCCTATGACGGGCTGGTCATCGAGCTGTCGCTGTAGCGGCGGGCAAGGATGGATAGCGGCCCGGCAATGGCAGCGATGCGTCGTGTGTCGCTATATTGAAGCGTGCGGCTCGATGTGCGTGGAGACGGGATGGCTGCGGGTGTTTTCACAAGGCGCCGAACCTCGGCAGGCTTTGTCGGCCGGCAAGCTTGCAAACGGCCGTAGGGATGCCGCGCGAATGAGCCGCGAGTTTGAATTGTCAGGGGGCGTTGCAGGCCAAATCGCCGAGACGCAAAGGCTTGTAGAGCCTCAGGCGTATAGATTTCAGTTCCATAATCTATCTTATGCGACTTTTGTGCAGGGGTATCGGAGGTTGTCTCCGTTCCTCTCGACCGCGCACCTCTGATTGATCCCTGCAACCCGCAGGAGTTGCAATCCGGCCTCTCCCGCTGCCGCCGTTCTGTCGACCAGAGCATCGAGCAAACGTGAAGCCGGCCTTTCGGGCGGTGTCGCGCGGAAAGTGTCCGCGGTCAGGACGATGCTTGAAGGCAGCCGGAACGGCGCGTCCGGTGCTGACGATGCCGAGCCGTCGAGCACGGCTGCGGTGATAGCGACATTTGCCGGATTCTGGCCGCCCGACGACGACGAAGCGACGCCGTCTCCTGGCGGACGCCGACCGAG
>JALHFU010000209.1:0-4939 GCA_022838525.1 Hyphomicrobiales bacterium
CCCCGACGAGTGGCTCTATCCCAACATCAACACCGGCTGCGTGCTGCGCTTCGACGAGAACGGCCGGATCATCGAGACGCTGTGGGATCGCGGCGGCGAGAACCACCCGATGATCACCTCCATGCGCGAGCACAAGGGACACCTCTATATCGGCGGCATCCTCAACAACCGCGTCGGCCGGCTGAAGCTCGACGGCGCGGACGAGAACTGGACCGGCCAGGAATCCTATTGGGGGAAGGCATGATCGGCGCTCTCTCGCGTGCTTTCGACAACCTCTTCGGCCGCGGCGAGGCGGCCGTCACCGTGCCGCCGCTCGACGGCGCGCTCAGGCCCAACCGGCTGCTCGACGAGGCCGGCGCGCGCGCTTCGCTGGAGGATGTCGACTGCCTCGCCGTCCAGGGCGAGGCGGTCGTCGCCTCCGCGGCGAACGGCCTCTTCGAGCTTCGTCCGGGTGGCGGGTGGGCGAAGCGGAAGGAGTACGGATCGTCCGTCGCCTGCATCGCACCGCTCGGCGCCGACGGGCTCGCCGTGGCGCTCGACGGCGGTGACGTGGTGATCGAGGGCGGCCGCCACGACGGCCGGCGCTACCGGGTGAACGCGCCCTGCATCACCGCCATGGCCGCGGCAGGCCCGCACCTCTATGTCGCCAACGGCTCTTCGACCAATACCGCCGAGGACTGGCAGCGCGACCTGCTCGAACGCAACGCGTCGGGCAGCGTCTGGCGGATCGATCTCGACAGCGGCGCCTCGACCCGCGTCGCAGACGGGCTCGCCTGGCCGGCCGGGCTTGCCGTCGACGCGGCAGGCATCGTCGTCGCCGAGGCGTGGAGGCACCAGCTTGTGAGGATCGATCCGGCGCGCCCGGCGAGCCGGGAGATACTTCACGCCGACCTGCCCGGCTATCCGGGCCGGATTTCGCCGGCCGCGGACGGATACTGGCTGGCGATGTTCGCGCCGCGCAGCCAGCTCGTCGAGTTCGTGCTGCGCGAGCCGGCCTATCGCAGGCGCATGATGGCCGAGGTGGCGCCGGCCTACTGGGTGGCGCCGCGGCTCAGGTCGGGCCGAAGCTTCTACGAATCGCTCCAGGGCGGCGGGGTCAAGCATCTCGGCATGCTCAAGCCATGGGCCCCGACCATGTCCGCCGGCCTGTGCGTCAGGCTGGACGGGGCCTTCCAGCCGCGTTCCAGCCTGCAGAGCCGCGCCGACGGGAAGACGCACGGCGTCACCAGCGCGGTCGAGCACCGGGGCCAGGTGTTTGTCGCGGCGCGCGGCGACGGCGTCGTCGTCTCGCTTCCTTCCCCGACACCGGGGGCGGAGCGGAGAGGGAGCGGGTCATGACGCCGATCATAGAGCTTCGCAACGCGACCAAGGAGTATCGCGGCGTGCCGGCGGTGAAGGACGTGTCGTTCACGCTTCATCGCGGCGAGGTGCACGCCTTGCTGGGCGAGAATGGCGCCGGCAAGTCGACGCTGACCAAGATGATCGCCGGCGTCGTGCAGCCGACGGCCGGCGCGATCCTGATCGACGGCCAGCCGGTCGATCTCGCCTCGCCGTCCGAAGCGCTGAAGCGCGGCATCGCGATGGTCTATCAGGAGACCAGCCTCGTCCCGTCGCTGACGGTGGCGCAGAACATCTACCTCACCGACGACAAGCGGTTTCATCGCCTGCGCGGCATCTACATCGCCGGCCAGCAGTTCCTCCAGTCGCTCAACTTCCATGTCGATCCGACCGCGACGGTCTCGGCTCTCGGCGCCGGCCAGAAGCAGATGGTCGAGATCGCGCGCGCGGTGCACCACAATGCCCAGGTCATCATCTTCGACGAGCCGACGGCGACGCTGACGCCCGAGGAGAAGCACCAGTTCTTCTCGCTGGTCGAGCGACTCAAGCGCCGCGGCGTCTCGATCATCTTCATCAGCCACGCGCTGGAGGAGGCGCTCGCCATCGCCGACCGCATCACCGTCATGCGCGACGGCGAGCATGTGGTGACCGACGTCACCTCCGCCTTCGACCGTGAGAAGATCGTGCGCGCCATGGTGGGCCGCACGCTGACGGGGGAACTCTACGGCTCGCAGGAAGGCCGCATCCCGCGGCCGGCCGGCGACAAGGTGCTGAGCGTGCAGAACCTGTCGATGGGCAATGTCGTGCGCAACACCTCCTTCTCCGTCTTCGCCGGGCAGATCACCGGCGTCTTCGGGCTCATCGGCTCCGGACGCACCGAGGCGGCGAAGGTGGTGGCGGGCGTCATGAAGCGCGACCTGTTCCATGGCGGGCAGGTGCGGCTGAACGGACGGTCCGTGCGCTACCGGGTGCCGCGTCCCGCCGTGCGCGACGGCATCATCTACGTCACCGAGGACCGCAAGCTCGAAGGCTTCTTCGAGACGATGTCGATCGCCGAGAACATCCATATCGCCGCCATCGCCGGCGGGCGGACGAAATCGGCGACGGTGTCGATGCGCGAGATGCGCGCCATCGCCGGGGAGTGGGTCGAGGCGCTGAACGTCAAGGCGATCAACGCGGACGCGAAGGTCATCGAACTCTCCGGCGGCAACCAGCAGAAGGTCGTCGTCGCCAAGGCGCTGGTGCAGAAGCCGAGGCTGGTGATCTTCGACGAGCCGACGCGCGGTGTCGACGTCGGCGCCATCGCCGAGATCCACCAGCTCATCAACCGGCTGGCCGACGAAGGCATCGCGGTGATGGTGATCTCGTCCTACCTGCCGGAGGTGCTCCAGCTTTCCGACCGCATCCTCGTCTGCCGGCAGGGCCGCATCGTCGAGGAGTTCGAGGGCCACAAGGCCGACGAGGAGACGATCATGTATGCGGCGGTGCACTGATGGAACGCGAGCTGAGGACGACGCGCCCGGTGCGCGACGTGAAAACGATCGAGGATATCGTCGCCATCGAAAGCCGCCCCTATGACGAGCTGGTGACGGCGAGGAACCTCCACGACCTGTTCCTGGCCACCGCCCGGCATGTGGGGGCGCGGAAGGCGCTGACGGTGCTGCGCTCGCCCGATCCTGCCGACGTCGGCGTGTCGCTCACGCATGCCGGGCTTTTGGGAGAGATCACGCGGGCGGCGAACCTGTTCCGCGCGCTCGGTCTCGAAACCGGGAAGGGCGTCGCGGCGTTCTTGGCGCCGACCCTGCCCGAGCTGCCGATCCTGCTGCTCGGCGCGCAGGTGGCGGGTGTCGCCAGCACGCTCAACTACCTGCTCAGCCGCGATGCCATCGTCGACCTGCTCAACGCCGAGAAGGCGACGCTGCTCGTGGTCCCGGCGCGGGCGCTGGACGAAGCCTGCTGGGAGAAGGCGCAGGGCATTCTCGGCGCGGTGCCGACGCTGACGCAGGTGCTCGTCGTCAGCGGCGACGGCGAGCTGCCCGGCGGATATGTGCGGCTGGGCGAGGCCCTGGCGGCCCACCGGGCAGACGCGCTCGACTTCGAGCCGACGTCCGACCGCGACACGGTCTGTGCCCTCTTCCATACGGGCGGCACGACGGGGCGGCCCAAGCTGGTGCAGCTCACCCACGGCAACCAGATCCACGCCGCCTTCGGCTTCGCGCAGGTCTTCGCCTACAGCGAGGCCGATACGGTCATCAACGGCTTCCCGTTCTTCCATGTCGGCGGGACGATGACGGTCGGCTTGTCGGTGCTTGCGGCCGGCGGGCACATCGTCGTCCCGTCGCCCTACGCGCTGCGGCCGCCGGCCGTGGTGGAAAACTACTGGCGCATCGTGGAGCACTTCCGCGCCACGGTGATCGGCGGCGTGCCGACGTCGATCGCGGCGCTGACCGACAGCTTCCGGCCGGGCATCGACGTGTCGACGGTGCGCATGGCCGGCACGGGCGGCGCGGTGCTGCCGAGGGAGATCGGCGCACGGTTCGAGGCGACGACAGGGCTGCGCCTGTTCGAGACCTACGGCATGACGGAGACGGCCGCGGCGATCGCCTTCAATCCCGGCCGGGGAACGCCGGTCGCCGGCAGCGTCGGCTTCCGCGCGCCTTTCTCGCAGACGCGGATCGTGCGGCTCGCGACGGAGGAGGAATTGTGCGGCCCGGGCGAGAGCGGGCTGGTGCAGGTCAGGGGACCGCAGGTGTTCCCGGGCTATGTCGACCCCGCGCACGACATCGGCACGCTGGGGCCGGACGGCTGGCTGACGACGGGGGATATCGGCTACATGACGGCGGACGAACGCCTCGTTCTCACCGGGCGCGAGAAGGACCTGATCGTCCGCAGCGGCCACAACATCGATCCGGCCGCGATCGAGGACGTGGCCAATCGGTTCCCGGGCGTGCACATCAGCGCCGCGGTCGGCATGCCGGACCAGTATGCCGGCGAGGTGCCGGCCCTGTTCGTCGTGCCGGCGCCCGGCGCGTGGATCGACGTCGAGGCGCTCAAGGCCTATCTCGACGCGAACGTCCACGAGCCGCCGGCACGGCCGAGGAGCGTGCTGGTCATCGAGGCGCTGCCGGTGACGGCGGTGGGAAAGATCTTCAAGCCGGAGCTGCGCGATCTCGCGATCAAGGAGAAGGTGCGGCTCGAAGTGGAGCGCATCTGCGGGCAGGACGTGTCCGCGGCAATCGGGGTGTCGCTCGACGCCCGGAAACGCACCTGCGTCGATGTCCGGCTTGCGGGCGCGACACCCGCCCAGCGCGCCGAGCTGGAGGCCGCGCTGAAGGTCCTGCCGCAGACCTTCGTCGTCGAGGGGTAGGGGGAAACCGTGGCGGACGATCCCGTGCTGCTGTCGTTCGACGACGGCGTCGCCGTCCTGACCTTCGACAGGCCGGACAATCGACGACGCACTCGCATATGGCTGACCTGATCTGCGAGCTCGGTGAAAATCTCCCGGAGTTTCTGAAGGGCCGGTCCGGCCGGCCACGATCGATCCCGCAGGGGAGTCGGCAATAGCAGGATCATTTTGCATTGCACAATTCATTTGGCTCGG
>JALHFU010000210.1:0-4934 GCA_022838525.1 Hyphomicrobiales bacterium
CCGCATCGCCTGGCGCAGCACGGCCACCAATGCCAATGGCGCCGCCGACGAGGAACAGCGGCATGAAGGCCAGGCGCGGCGATTGCGCCTCGGCGCGAAACCGCCACACCTGCCAGGCATTGGTCAGGATCAGCGGGATGGTCATCATCCCCACCGCATGTTGCAGCCCGAATACCGAGGTCAGCACCGGCAGCGCCTCACGAGCCTGCGGACCGATCGCGCCGAGGGCCATGGCCGCTTCACGCTTGACCCAGACGTCGCGAGAGGTCTGGAGGACCTTGACGAGCGCCGGGGTCGCTTCGGCAGCCGCCGGTCCCATCCGTGACAGCGCCCAGGCGACCATCACCTGGGCATACCACTCACTGGTTGGGAGTGCCTGGGCGAGAGCAGGCACTGCGTCCTTCGCCTCAGGGCCGATGAGTCCGAGCACGCGAGCGGCCGTCCAGCGCACGACCATGTGGGTATCGCTCAGGGCAGTGACGAACTCCGGACGCGCAGTATGCAGGGAGGGTGCCAGGGCGATCAGGGCCTGCGCAGCCCGCTCGTTGCCGTAGAGACCATGGGGGCGAATCTGCGCGAAGTACCCCTCGATCTTCTCGTGCAACTCTTCCTGAGCGGCCGCCGGTGTGATTGCGGCGACGACGACGGCAGCCAGCACGAGGAGAACCTGTCTCATGGGCCTGCTATCCTTCATGGTCGTGCCTCCCTGGGTCAACTGCGGTGTGACGACACCGCCGCCGACACGGTCGGGCGGTAGCGGAGGCCGCAGCGTGTCGACCGCCGAAGTGGAAGCCTCCTCGCTGACCGAGCTTGCCGAGCGCGAAGCCGAGTGCACGCGCTGCCCGCTTTACCGGAATGCGACGCAGGTCGTGCCGGGCGAGGGCCACCGGCAGGCGCGCATGATGGTGGTGGGCGAGCAGCCGGGCGACCGCGAGGACCTCGCCGGCCGGCCCTTCGTCGGCCCCGCTGGAAAGCTCTTCGACGCCGCCCTGGCCGAGGCGGAAATCCCCCGCGCCGCGGTCTTCGTCACCAATGCCGTCAAGCATTTCAAGTTCGAGCAGCGCGGCAAGCGGCGGCTGCACGCGCGCCCCAATGCCGGCGAGATCGAGCGCTGCAAATGGTGGCTGGGGCAGGAGCGCAAGCTGGTGGCGCCCGCCGTGCTGGTGGCGATGGGCGCGACGGCCGTGCGCAGCCTGCTCGGGCGCGCCGTTTCGGTCTCGTCGCTGCGGGGCGAGGTCACGCGGCTGGAGGACGGCACGCCGATGATCGCCACCATTCATCCCTCCTACCTCTTGCGCATCCGCGAGCCGGAGGCGCGGGAGAAGGAGCGCGCGGGCTTCGTCGCCGACCTTAGGCGGGGCTGGGAGCTGGCGGGCTGACCTCGTCCCCGACATGCGGCCGCACCGGCAGGGTGACGGAGGCGACGAGCGGCAGGTGGTCCGACGCCGTGCGCGTGAGCATGTCGGAGCGGACCTCGGCCTCGACCGCCTCGATCCCGTCGCCGACGAAGATGTGATCCAGCCTCAGCACCGGGAAGCGCGAGGGAAAGGTCGGCCGCGGCCGCGCCGCGGCGTGGACCTGCACGTCGCGCCCGTGGCGGGCGAGGTTGCGATAGGGAACCGACCCCGGCACGGCGTTGAAGTCTCCGAGAAGGATGGTGGGGGCGTCGCGGCATTCGGCGCTGCCGAGCCAGCCCGGCCCGAGCAGCGTCGCCACCTGCGCGATGCGCTCGCGCCGCCACAGGCCGAGATGGGTGTTGATCACCTGCAACTCGGCGCCGCCGACGTCGACGGCCACCCAGATCGCGCCGCGCGGCTCGCCGGAGGAGGGTAAGGGCGCGGCGCGCACCAGCCGCGCCGGCAGCGCGGTCAGGATGGCGTCGCCATACTGCTCCTCCTCGAGGTGGAGGGCGGGGTGGAAATGGGAATCCATGCGCAGATGCGCGGCGATGAGCTGCGCCTGGTCGACGCCGCCGCTGCGCGCGCGCCCGACATCGACCTCCTGAAGCGCCGCGATGTCCGGCTCGCAGCGGGCGATGACCTCGGCGATGCGGGCGGGGTCCCGCTTGCCGTCGGTCCCGCGGCAGGAATGGACGTTGTAGGTGAGTATCCTGAAGAGGCGCCGCGGCGCGCCGGCCTCCGCTCGATTTCCTGTCATGGAAGGGGGAACCCGCGCGGCCCGGTTCCGTTCCGCAACCAGTGTCCCCACGGTTGCGAAAGGCTGCGCAATGGCCGTTTACCGGCTTCTTCTCCGCCTCCTGGTGCTGGCCGCGGTCTGCGCCGCGGCGGTCCTGCTCTATCGCGCGCTCAGCCGCTACACGCTGGCGGAGATCGTGGCGTCCGTCGGCGACATCCCGGCCGCCCGCTTCGCCGGCGCGCTCGCCTTCGCCGCCGCCTCCTATCTGTGCCTCACCGGCTTCGACTGGCTGGCGGTGCGCTATGCGGGCAAGCCGCTTCCGTGGCGCCGCACGGCGCTCGCCTCGTTCGTCAGCCTGTCCATCGGCCACAATGTCGGGCTGGCCGCGCTGTCGAGCGGCGCGATCCGCTACCGCTTCTATGCGCGCTGGGGGCTCACCGCCGGCGACGTGGCCAAGGTCATCCTGTTCTGCGGCATGACGGTGGGGCTGGGCCTCGCCACGCTGGGCGGCATCGGCCTCCTCCTCCATCCGGGAGAGGCCGCGGGCCTCGTCGGGCTCGGCCGCCCGGCGCTCACGGCGCTGGCCGTTGCCTGCCTCGCCGCGCCGGCCCTCTATCTCGTGCTGGCGGCCTTCGTGCGCCGGCAGCTTAGGTTCCGGCGCTGGACGCTCGACCTGCCCGTGCTGCCGCTCGCCGCCGGCCAGGTGGCGGTCGGCACGCTCAACTTCGCCTGCGTCGCCGCCTGCCTTCACCAGCTGCTCGCGGCCTTCTCCGACGTCGCCTATCTGGAGGTCGCGGCCGTCTACGTCGTCGGCAACACCATGGCACTGGTGAGCCACGTGCCGGGCGGGCTGGGCGTGCTGGAGGCGACGGTCCTCTACCTGCTGCCGGCCGGGGCGGCGATCGGCGCGCTGATCGCGTTCCGCGTCGTCTACTTCTTCGTGCCGCTGGCCATCGGCCTGCCGCTGTTCCTCGTCAGCGAGTACGTGCTGCGCGGGCCGCTCACGGAGCCCCGGGCATCAGCCGCGAGACCGCAGAGGTGACGACCTCGCGCGCCTTCTTCAGGGGGCGGAACGGCTCCTTCGGGTCGAGGAGCGCCGTGCCCGGGAGCGGCGAGGTTCCGCCGTCGGGATCGACGGCGAAGGGCCGCAGGCCGCGCGGCCGCCGGTTCAGCCGGTCGATGGCCCCGATCAGCGAGCCGTGGCGGATCGCGGCCGCGACCGCTTCGGGCGGAGCGTCGAGATGCTCGCCCAGCAGGCGGTCTCGCAGCGCGGCGATGGCCTGCCGCTCGTCCGCGGTCCTCGCCTCGACCGCGATGTCGCATTCCATGTCCAGCCCTTCGGAGCGGTTGTTGAGGTTGGACGAGCCGACCCGCACGAACGCGTCGTCCACGATCAGCACCTTGGAATGGATGAGCACCTCGCACTCCTCTCCGTCCTCGTCCGGCACCACGGCATACATGATCCGCAGCCGCTCGAAGCGGTCGGCCTCCCTCAGGCGGCGGATCAGCCGGTCGCGGTTGTGCGCCATCACGAACTGCTCGAGGATGCCGCGCGAGCTGCTGGTGACGAGAATGGCGACCTCGGGGCCGTGCGGCTCCCGCAGCCGCTCCGCCAGCGTGTCGCCGACGCCGAAGGAGGCGAGATACTGCGTCTCGATGTAGATGTGGCGGCGCGCCGCGGCGAGCGCGTCATGGGTGAGGCGGATCGTCTCGCGCCGCTCGTCGAGCCCCGGCAGCGCCGGCACGGCGCGCGCGATGGCCGTGGTGCAGCCCTGCATATGGGGCGAAAGCTCGTCCGGCCATTCGGTGGCGGCCGTCGCGACGGGCGGCAGCGGCGTCCCCACGGCGGTCTTCCAGCGCCAGCGGGCGAGGTCGGCCGCCGCGCGCGCCGCCGGGCCGCAGAACATCGTCTGCACGTCGTGGACCGGGCCGTAGGGCTCGCCGTTCGGCCTCACCCGGTGCGGGGAGCGGGCGCGATGCGCCGCGGTGTCCCAGCGCGCGGCGGTGAGGTCGATGCCGCCGACGAAGGCGATGGAGTCGTCCACCGTCACCACCTTCTGGTGATGCGAGCCGCGCAGCGCGTGACGCGTGTCGAGGTGGAGATGGATGCGCGGGTGGCTCGACCAGCCGTTCTGGCGGAAGAGCTTCAGCGAGCGGCCGGAATAGATCGGCCCCATCGCCCATATCAGGATGTGGATCTCGAGTTCCGGCGCATCCTCGACCAGCCGCCGCAGGAGCACGCCGAGCGTCTCGCCGCCGTCGCGCGGGCGCAGGCGGATGTCGGGATTGAAGTCCCATCCGACGATGCGGATCGATCGCCGCGCCGTCCGCAAGGTGCGGTCGAGCGCGCGAAAATACTCCTCGCCGTCGACGAGGAAGGCGAGCGCGTCGGCCCGCTCGATCCGCCAGGCGTTGCGGCCGGGCAGGAGGATGGATTGTCTGAACGGAACAGGTGCGATGTGGTTCATGCCGCGATCCGGAAAAGGAATTGTCTGTCAGCAACTCGCGGCAAGGGCGATGGTTCCTGCCGCCCCGGGCAGGGGCAGGGCGGCCGGCAGGCGTCGCATTCCTGAAGCGGCGAAGCCGCGGTGGAACAAGCGGCGGCCGAACAATGTTCGGCAGGAAAGGAGAACCGCGATGAGCACGCCCTTGCCGCGACCGGAGCCCGAGCCCGGCCCCGTCCCGCCGCCCGAGCCCGAGCCCTTTCCGCCGAAGCCGGTACGCGAGCCGGATCGTCCCGGGCTTCCCGACGAGGCGCCGCTGCCCAACCCCGACGAGAACGACAGCCCGCCGCAGCA
>JALHFU010000210.1:4960-5747 GCA_022838525.1 Hyphomicrobiales bacterium
CGGCCTGAAATGGTCGTGAAAGTACGATCGCAGCCTTGCAAAATATGCCAAGGGCGTTGATACCGGCAAGGAAGGGACCGAATTGTCGAGGCGCACTCGATGCATGACGAAGACTGCACAGACGACCGTAGCGCCCGCGTGCCTGAAACCGCGCCCGGGGAGTTCGATCACCTGCTGCGGGAGATCGAGAAGGAACCCGTGCCGGAACGGCTTCTCGAGCTTGCGCTGAAACTGCAGGCTGCGCTCGTCGAGCAGCGGAAGCGGTCCGGGGGCGAGGGGAAGCGAGGCAAGGCCTGAAAGGCCGCGCCCGCCGGATCGTCTTTACGCAATTCCTGAAGAACGGCTTCGGCGCTACCGCTCGACATCGGCGTCCGGCCGGTCCTTGCCCGACACGTCTTCCTCGTGCCAGACGCCTTCCTCGTCCTCGTATTCGATGGTCTCGTCGGAGCCCGCGCGCATGTGCTCCCGGGCTGCCTGCTCCGCGGCTTCCTCGGCGGCGGCGCGCGTCGGGAAGGTTTCGGAGAACACGTCGCCGACCTTGTAGGCCCATCCGCCATCGTGCTCGACGATCTCGTAGGTGACATGCGCCATGGCTGTTCCGCTCCCGTCAAACGATGTCGGAAGCGAACGGCGCGGCGGGCAAAATGTTCCGCCGCCAGCCGGCGGGCGGCGCCGACAATTTTCTTCCCCGCCCGGAACTTCCCTCTTGGGCCTGCATTAAAATCGCATGGGGGCTTGCCCAGCCGTAACGAGGAGGCCAGCCCGGTGCCGGGACTGAAACAGCATG
>JALHFU010000211.1:0-4934 GCA_022838525.1 Hyphomicrobiales bacterium
GGGCGATGGCCGGGAGCGTGGTTCGGACCGGAGAATCATGCGCGCGAGCATGAATCACGACGGCGCTTCGTGCAAGGCTTCAGGTCAGAAAGCGCCGTGCCTGTCGATCCGATATAATGATTGATAATGTTGCATTATCGTTCATATTTCTCCTTATAGAAAGAATCGCCGTTTTCGTCGAGCAGAGGGCCGCAGATCGTGCCTGCCGACGCTCGGATCGACCACAGGGCCTGTCTTCGGATGCCGAACCTTCCTCCCTCTCGCACGCGCCGGCAGCAGCCGGCACCGGACGATCACCCCGGCGGCGATCTCCCCGACATCGTCGAGGTCGTCATGGCGATGAGTGCGCCTGCCCGGGGCGCCGCGGCCGTCGGCGACGGCAGCGGCGCAGGCAGTGGGGACGCGAAGAGGAATGGCGGAAAGACCCCCGTTGCCGGCGACGGCGGCGAAACGGAGTCGCAAGGCCGCAGCGCCGCGCCGCAGCCGCCCGCCGCGGAGGCGTCCTCCCCCGCCCTTCCCGCGACCTCGGCGCAGGCCGGGTCCCGCCTGCCCGGCCATCTCGAGGACCTCGCCGGCCGTGCCCGCGCCTATGTCGAGGCGGCGAGCTCGGCCAACACGCGCCGCGCCTATGCCGCCGACTGGAAGCATTTTTCCGGCTGGTGCCGCCGGCAGGGTTTTTCCCTCATGCCGCCCGATCCCCAGGTGGTCGGGCTCTACATCACCGCCTGCGCCTCGGGGGCGGCGGCCGGCGACAGGAAGCCGAACTCCGTCTCGACCATCGAGCGGCGGCTCTCCTCGCTGGCGTGGAACTATGCCCAGCGCGGGGGAGAAAGACTCGACCGCAGGGACCGCCACATCGCCACGGTCATGGCCGGCATCCGCAACCGCCACGCCGCGCCGCCGCGCCAGAAGGAGGCGATCCTGCCCGAGGACCTGATCGCGATGCTGGAGACGCTTCCCCGCGGAAGCCTGCGCGGCCTGCGCGACCGCGCCATGCTGCTGCTCGGCTTCGCCGGCGGCCTGCGCCGCTCCGAGATCGTCGGCCTCGACCTCGGCCGCGACCAGACCGAGGACGGCCGCGGCTGGATCGAGATCTTCCCCGACAAGGGCATGCTGGTGACGCTGCGCGGCAAGACCGGCTGGCGCGAGGTCGAGATCGGCCGCGGCTCCTCCGACATGACCTGCCCGGTCGTCGCCCTGCGGACGTGGCTCGAGCTCGCCCGCATCGGCCACGGCCCGCTGTTCCGCCGCGTCACCGGACAGGGCAGGAAGGTCGGCGCCGGGCGCCTCAACGACCAGGAGGTCGCCCGCCTCGTCAAGCGCGCCGCGCTCGCCGCCGGCGTCCGCGGCGACCTGCCGGAAGGCGAACGCGGAAAGCTCTTCGCCGGCCATTCGCTGCGCGCCGGCCTCGCCTCCTCGGCCGAGGTCGACGAGCGCCACGTCCAGAAGCACCTCGGCCACGCCTCGGCCGAGATGACGCGCAGATACCAGCGCCGCAGGGACAGGTTCCGCGTCAATCTGACCAAGGCGGCGGGGCTGTAGGGCGGCGCAAAGTCCCCTCCCCTGCCTTGTTGCGGCTGCGTCGGCATTCCTATATGGTCAAGATGGTCAGAATAGTCATGGAGGCTGGGATGCTGTCCGCGCCGAAAGAAGATGCCAACTGGACGGTCGCCCACGCCAAGGCCCGGCTCTCGGAGGTTATCGAGCGCGCGCAATCCGCGCCGCAGACGATCACCCGCAACGGCAGGCCGAGCGTCGTCGTCGTCTCGGTCGAGGAATGGGAGCGGAAGGCCGCGCGCAAGGGCACGCTGGCGGAGTTCCTGCTGGAGTCGCCGCTGCGCGGCGCCGCCCTCGACCTCGAACGACTGCGAGACGCGCCGCGCGACCTGCCGCTGTGAGGCTCCTGCTCGACACCAACGTCCTGTCCGAGGTGACGAAGCCGAGCCCGGACATGGGCGTCCTGAAGTGGCTGGACGGGCTCGACGAGGACCGCGCCTTCATCAGCGTCGTGTCGCTCGCGGAGATCCGACGCGGCGTCGCCCTTATGGATGAGGGCCGGAGGCGCGAGGCGCTGGGCGAATGGCTCGCCCGGGACCTGCCGCAGCGGTTCGAGCATCGGGTTCTCGTCGTGGACGAGCCGGTCGCGCTGGCCTGGGGCGACATGATGGGCCTTGCAAAACGGCGCGGCCGCGGTCTGTCGTCCATGGACGGCCTGATCGCCGCCACGGCGATTGCGCATGACCTCACCCTGGCAACGCGCAACACGAAGGATTTCGAAGGCTTCGGAATCGAGGTCTTCGACCCGTGGACGGCATGAACGCTCCACAGCCGGAGGCCCGGCAATCCTTGAAGAGAGCGACCGGTGCTCGTCGATGCCGCCGCTAGGTCTCGGCCCGGAGAAAAGCCCCTCCCCCTCCCCGTCACCCGCCGAACAGCCGGCGGTCCCAGAACACGGGCTGGTGCAGGCTCGTGGTGATCAGGCGGAATTCGTCGTGCGCCGGGTTGATGAGGATGTTGTCTTCCGGCCGCGCCACCACGCTCGGCACGATGAGGATGGCGCTGCGCCGCGACAGGCACCAGGCCTCGCCGAACGTCTTGCTGACGGTGGCCGGCATCGCGTCCCAGCCCGGCAGCGCCGGCGGCGAGAACACCTCGTAGCTCACCCCGCGCGGGATGGTGATCTCTATGGAATGCTGGTTGGGCGGCAGCCGGCCGCTGCCGTGCACCAGCTTTTCCAGGAGCGCGGTCGAATAGTGCCGCGAGGCGTAGATCATCGGGCTGCCGGGCGTGTTCCAGCGGCCGGGGGCGATGGTCGAGCCGGTGGCGTCGAAGATCGGGTAGGCGCCGGCCGGGTCGCCGATGCGGAAGGCGGTCAGCGTCCTGTCGAGCCGCTGCGCCGTCACGCGGCCGTGCCGTAGCGCAGGCCGCCGAGGATATCGACCACCATCTCGGCGCCGAACTCGCTCTGGATGACGACGTCGACCGGCCGCCGGTCCTCGATCATCGGATGCGGGCGGAACAGGAAGGCGCGCGCCTCCTCCTCGCTGCCCCACACGTCGAGCGCAAGGCCCCACACCCGCGCCAGCCGGGCGAGGCGCGTGCCCTCCTCGCTCGACAGCACCTTCCTCGCCTTGCGCCGCTCATAGGTGGCGCGCGGCACCAGGCGGTACTTGAACTGGCTGTCGCCGGGCGCGACCAGCCGCGCCACCCGCTCCACCGCGTCGAGCGGCAGCCCGTCCTCGATGCGCGCCACCAGCCCGATCGGCGAGCGGGGCGCGAGCTTGCCGGGAAGCCCCAATATGTCGGCAACGTTCGCCAGCGCGATCATCGTCGTCTCCTGTCCAGTTGAGACGGAATGTATGCTCATATGAGGCTCGTTTCAAGCGGCCCGCCGGCATCCCGATCCATCAGCGCCGTGAATCGATCCCCGCCGACCGATTCAGCGAATGCGTTGGACGCGCTCGTCCGCCGCCGTCAGGCTTCGCGCATGCACCGGCCGCCGCTTCTCCTCCGCCGCATCGACCCCGCCCGCAACATGGCGCGCTTCTACGCGCTGTCGATCGAGCCGACGCTGTTCGGCGACCTCGCGCTCGTGCGCCGCTGGGGCCGCATCGGAACGAAGGGCCGGGAAAGGATCGAGCTTCATGCCGGGGACGCGGCGGCGCAAGCCGCCTTCGACCGCCTCGCCCGGGCGAAACGGCGGCGCGGCTATCGCGGCATCGCGCCCGACGCGCCCTGAACCGTCCGCAACGCGCGGCGGCAGGCCCGCCTGCGGAGAGTGTCTTGGCGTGAGCGCCGGCGAGAAGGACTGTTCAACCTTTGCCCGGTGCGAAACCGCGCATTCTCGCCTACCTTTGGGGCAACGCAACAACGGATACCCCCATGAAGAAGATCGGCTTCCTGTCCTTCGGACACTGGACCCCCTCCCCCCAGTCGCAGACGCGCTCGGCCGCCGACGCGCTCCTCCAGTCCATCGAGCTGGCGGTGGCGGCCGAGGAGCTCGGTGCCGACGGCGCCTATTTCCGCGTTCATCACTTCGCGCGCCAGCTCGCCTCGCCCTTCCCGCTGCTCGCCGCCGTCGGCGCGCGCACCAGGAAGATCGAGATCGGCACCGCCGTCATCGACATGCGCTACGAGAACCCGCTCTACATGGCCGAGGATGCCGGCGCGGCCGACCTGATCGCCGGCGGCCGGCTGCAGCTCGGCATCAGCCGCGGCTCGCCCGAGCAGGTCGTCGACGGCTGGCGCTATTTCGGCTACCGGCCGGAAGAGGGCAGGACCGACGCCGACATGGCGCGCCACCATGCCGAGGTCTTCCTCGACGTGCTGCGCGGCCAGGGCTTCGCCGAGCCCAACCCGCAGCCGATGTTCCCCAACCCGCCCGGCCTGCTGCGGGTCGAGCCGCATTCGGAAGGGCTGCGCGAACGCATCTGGTGGGGTGCGGCCACCAACGCCACCGCGGTGTGGGCCGCCGAGCTCGGCATGAACCTGCAGAGCTCGACGCTCAAGTTCGACGAGACGGGCGAGCCGTTCCACGTCCAGCAGGCGCAGCAGATCCGCGCCTATCGCCAGGCCTGGAAGGAAGCCGGCCATACCCGCGAGCCGCGCGTCTCCATCAGCCGCTCGATCTTCGCCCTGATGGACGACCGCGACCGCATGTATTTCGGCCAGGGCCGGCCGGATCAGGACAAGATCGGCTTCATCGAGGCCG
This sequence comes from Hyphomicrobiales bacterium, assembly GCA_022838525.1. Classification (GTDB taxonomy): domain Bacteria; phylum Pseudomonadota; class Alphaproteobacteria; order Rhizobiales; family Rhizobiaceae; genus Aerobium. The sequence continues at coordinate 4,712 of JALHFU010000211.1, forward strand.
GCACCCGCGCCATCTTCGGCCGCAACTATGCCGCCGAGCCCGACGTGCTGGTGCGCGAGCTGGCGCAGGACGAGGCCATCGCCGAGGCCGACACGCTGCTCTTGACCGTGCCCAACCAGCTCGGGGTCGACTACAACGCCCATGTCATCGGCTCGATCCTGAAGCACGTGGCCCCGGCGCTCGGCTGGCGCTGAGCGGCCGCAACCGGCCCGCGCGGGGCCGC
>JALHFU010000212.1:0-4871 GCA_022838525.1 Hyphomicrobiales bacterium
CTCTCTTAGATGCATGAGAGCCAAATGGGCCTTGGGGCACCAGAGGCTCTGAAATTGGAAGGCGAAGCATGCAACTGTTGCTGATTACCGGGTCTGCCGGCCTAGCAGCACCTTCCGGTCGATCGTTCGCAACGTATCGTTTTCTGAGATTCGCAGAATTATGATGGAGACGTTGCCGGCACTTCCCCGCCAGGAGGCGTTGACCCGTCATCAGCGATAGATGGCGAAATGTTGGGTCTCACCGTCGGTCCAAAAAATCCAATGATTTTAAGAGCGGGCTGCTTTGACGGTAAGTCTGACGGTATGTCGGTGGGCAGAAAATATTTCTGCTTTATTTTTCAGTATGATAGGCTGATCGTTAATAATCGAGTGGGAGTGATCGCGCGCCGTCAGGCGAGCCCGCGTGCGATGATGATCTTCTGGATGTCGGACGTGCCCTCGTAGATCTGGCACACGCGCACGTCGCGGTAGATGCGCTCGATGCCGATGTCGGCGATGTAGCCGTAGCCGCCGAAGGTCTGGAGCGCGGCGGAGACCACCCGTTCGGCCGCTTCCGAGGCGAAGAGCTTGGCGATGGCCGCTTCCGTCAGGCAGGGCACGCCCGCGTCCTTCATCCGCGCCGCGTTGACGACGAGCTGGCGCGCGGCCTCGATCTGGGTCCGCATCTCGGCGAGGCGGAAGGCGACGGCCTGATGCTCGATCAGCGCCTTGCCGAAGGCGCGGCGGTCCCTGGCATAGGCGAGCGCGAGATCGAAGGCGGCCTGCGCCATGCCGACCGACTGGGCGGCGATGCCGATGCGGCCGGTCTCGAGGCTGGAGAGCGCGATGCGGTAGCCTTCGCCCTCCGCGCCGATGCGGTTGTCCTCCGGTATCCGAAGATCCTCGAAACGCAGCGAGCAGGTGTCGGAGGCGCGCTGCCCGAGCTTCTCCTCGACCTTGGCGACGACATAGCCGGGGGCGTCGGTCGGCGTCAGGAAGGCGGTGATGCCGCCCTTGTCGGCCCCCTCCATGCGGGCGAAGAGGATGGTCCAGCCGGCGATGCGGCCCGAGGTGATGAACTCCTTGCCGCCGTTGACGACATAGCCGCTGTTCGTTCGCCGCGCCGTCGCCTTGAGCGAGCCCGCGTCGGACCCCGCCTCGGCCTCGGTCAGCGCGAAGGCGCCGATGAAGGCCCCGGCGGCGGCCGGCCGCAGCACGCGCGCCTTCTGGTCGTCGCTGCCGTAGCGCTGGAGGATGGCGTTGAACGGCGCATTGTGCACGCTCATGATGGTCGAGACCGCGCCATCGCCGGCCGCGATCTCCATCAGCGCCAGCGCGTAGGAGACGTAGTCCGCGCCGACGCCGCCGTCCGCCTCGGGCACGGTCATGCCGAGGAAGCCGAGCTCGGCGAGGCCGGAGAACACTTCCGGCTCGATCGCCTTGTCGCGGTCGCGCCGGGCCGCGCCGGGCGCGAGCACGTCCTGCGCGAAGGCGCGGGCGGTGTCGCGGATCAGGGCCTGCTCTTCGGTCAGGATCATGTCATTCTCCGCGGAAATTCGCCTTGCGCTTGCCGAGGAAGGCGGCGACGCCGTCGCGGAAGTCCGCCGTGGCGGTGCTGGCGATGAAGGCGTCGCGCTCGGCTTCGAGCTGGTCGGCGAGCGGCGTCGAAAGGGCGGCGTCCGACAGCCGGCGGAAATGGCCGAAGGCGCGCGTGGCACCCCGCGCCACCTTGCCGGCGAGCTCGGCGACGGCGGTTTCGAGCTCGCCCTGCGGCACGACGAAGTTGACGATGCCGGCGGCCTTGGCCTCGGCGGCGTCGAGCGTGCGGCTGAGGATCATCATTTCCGCGGCAAGCGCGGCGCCGACCTTGCGCGGCAGGAACCAGGTGCCGCCGCAGTCGGGCGACACGCCGATCTTGTCGTAGGCGATGACGAACTTGGTGCCTTCCTCGGCCACCACCAGATCGGCAGCGAGCACCAGCGACAGGCCGGCCCCGGCCGCGGCCCCCCTGACGGCGGCGATGACCGGCGCGTCCTGCGCGCGCAGGCGCAGGATCGCCGGGTGCATCGCGTCGAGGATGGCATTGACCACGTCGGGGGAGGAGGAGGGGTCTGAGCCGAAAGCCGAGATGTCGCCGCCGGCCACGAAGGCGCGCCCGGTCGCCGCGATGACGATGGCGCGCACGCCCTTGCGGCCGGCCACGTCCTCTATTGCCGCGGCGAGCGCCTGCGCCATGCCGACGTCGACGGCGTTCAGCACCTCCGGCCGGTTGAGCACGATGCGGGCGATGCCCGTTTCCGTGTCGTGCTCGACGATGACGACTTCGCTCACGCTTTCTCTCCCCGTTCAGGCGGCCGAATAGAGACCGGCGATCTCCGCCGCATATTTCTTCTGGATGTTGGCGCGGCGCACCTTCATCGTCGCCGTCACCTCGTCGTCGTCGTGGTCCAGCTCCTTGGTCAGGAGGTGGAAGCGACGGATGTGCGACACCTGCGCGAGCTGGCTGTTGGCCTCGGCGATCTCGCGGTCGATAAGGTCGCGCACGGCGGGGTTCTCGGCAAGGTTCCTGAAGTTGGTGTAGGCGATGCGGTTCTCCTCCGCCCACTTGCCGACCGTCTCGTAGTCGATCTGGATCAGCGCCGAGACGTATTTCTTCGCCTCGCCGATGACGATGCACTCCTTGATGTAGGGGCTGCCCTTGACGGTGTTCTCGATCTCGGACGGGCTGAGGTTCTTGCCGCCGGCGGTGATCATGATGTCCTTCAGCCGGTCGACGATGCGGTACTGGCCGTCCTCCACCGCCACCACGTCACCGGTGTGCAGCCAGCCGTCGCGCAGCGCGGCGTCGGTGGCGGCCTCGTTCTTGTAGTAGCCCTTGAAGACGGTCGGCCCGCGCAGCAGGAGCTCGCCGTCCGCGCCGACCCTCGCCTCGACGTTGACGATGGGCTCGCCGACGCTGCCGGGGTCGAGCCGGTCGAGCTTCTGGCCGAGCGCGACGCCGCTCGTCTCGGTCGCGCCGTAGACCTCGACCAGCGGCACGCCGATGGTGCGGAAGAAGCGCACGATGCGCGGCGAGATCGGCGCCGCTCCGGTCATCGCGACATGGGCGCGGCGCAGGCCGACATAGTTCTGCAGCGCGCGGAAGACGAGGAGGTACGAAATGCCGTAGCGCAGCTTCTGGCCGAGCGAGCGCTTGTGGCGCGGCGTCTCGGCGAAGGGCTCGCACGCCTCGTAGGCCCACTCGAACAGCCGGCGGCGCAGGCCGCCCGTCTCCAGCATGCGGATGTGGATCGAGGAATGCAGCTTCTCCCAGATGCGCGGCACGCCGAGGAACATCGACGGCGCAACCTCGCGCAGGTCCTCCTGCACGGTGCGGATGGATTCGCCGAAATTGATCTGCGAGCCGAGATAGACCGGCGCCATCAGCGTCGTCATCTGCTCCGCGACGTGGCAGAGCGGCAGGTAGGAAAGGTGGGTGGCGTTGCGGTCGAGGCCGAGCTTCTCGACCACGGCGACGGCCTGGGCGCGGATGTTGGCGTAGGTGAGCATCGCGCCCTTCGGCTTGCCGGTGGAGCCGGAGGTGTAGATCATCAGCGCCGTGTCCTCGAGGCTCTGGCGCGACAGCGCCTCGTCGACGAGGCCGGGGTTGCGGGCGCGGTGCGCCGCACCCGCCTGCTCCAGCGCCTCGAAGGAGACGACGAGGTCGGCCGGGTAGCTGCGCATGCCCTTGACCTCGACCACGACGATGCGCCTGAGCATCGGGAGCTGGTCTCGCACCTCGATGACCTTGTCGACCTGCTCCTGATCCTCGCAGACGATGATCTCGGCGTCGGCGTGCTCCAAGACGTAGGCGACCTCGTTGGCCGGGCTGGTCGGGTAGACGCCGATGGTGACCGCGCCGACGAGGCCGGCGCCGAGCTGCGACAGCACCCACTCGATGCGGTTCTCCGACAGCACCGCGACGTGCCCGCCGGCCCCGAGGCCGAGCGTGCGGTAGCCGTGGCCGACATTGGCGGCGCGCTCGAAATACTCCTTCCACGAGATCGGGTTCCAGATGCCGAAATCCTTCTGGCGCACGGCCGTGCGCTGCGGGGTCCGCGCGGCGTGCTCGCGCAGCATCTGCGGCAGCGTCAGCTCGGGAAAGGAAGGCCCGGGGGAGGGGACTGTCATGGTTGTCCTCACGAAAGCCAGCGCTTGCGGCGCTTGTAGTGCTTGACGTCGCGATAGCTCTTGTGACCCTCGCCGCCGCTCATGCCGAGGTAGAACTCGCGCACGTCTTGGTCGCTGACGAGGCGCTCGGTCGGGCCGTCGAGCACGATCTTGCCGGTCTCCATGATGTAGCCGTAATGGGCGACGGCGAAGGCCACCGCCGCGTTCTGCTCGACCAGGAGCATGGAGACGCCCGTCTCGCGGTTGATGCGGGCGATGATGCCGAAGATTTCCTCGACGAGGATCGGCGACAGGCCGAGCGAAGGCTCGTCGAGCAGGATGAGCTTGGGCTGGGCGATCAGCGCGCGACCGATGGCCAGCATCTGCTGCTCGCCGCCGGAAAGGTAGCCGGCGCGCGCGTTCCTGCGCTCATGGAGGCGCGGGAAATAGCCGTAGACGAGGTCGAAGGAGGTCGGCTTCACGCCGCGGCCCGACAGCGCGAAGGTCGCGGCCGTCAGGTTCTCCTCCACGGTCAGGTCCTCGAAGATGCGCCGGCCTTCCATGACGTGGAACAGGCCGCGCCGCACGAGGCCGTGCGGCGTGTCCGATGCGACCGGCCTGCCGTCGAAGCTGATCGAGCCGGCCGTCACCGCCCCGTCCTCCAGCGACAAGAGGCTCGATATCGCCTTGAGCGTGGTCGACTTGCCCGCGCCGTTCGAGCCGAGGAGCGTGACGACCTTGCC
>JALHFU010000028.1:0-24206 GCA_022838525.1 Hyphomicrobiales bacterium
CTCGCCCATGCGCGGCCCCGATGCCATGCCCAGCGCGGCAAGGTCGCTGCCCTTCACCGGAAAGACCGGCTTTTCCCATCCTTCGAGGAAGCGCAGCAGGCGCAGATAGCCGCCCGCCTCGGCGAGCGCGCCGCTGTCCTCGCCCGCCTTCGCCCGCGCGGCGGCAAGGCCCAACCGCAGCCGGTCGTCCACGGCCTGCCGGTCGCCGCGATAGGCGATCTTCGCCAGCGCCGCCTCGCCGGTCGAAGGCGCGATAGGGCCGGTCATCGCCCATGCGGCAAGCCGGGCGGCCTCGGCCTTCGACAATTTAAGACGGCTCGCGAGCGCCGCCATGCGCGCCGGATCGGCCGGCACGATCGCCTCGAGCCTGAGCAGCGGGTCGGGCTGCCAGCCGAGATCGCGCCCGGCCGCGACGAGGGCATGGACCGCGTCGATGCCCCATTTCTCGCTTTCCGGCAGCACGAGCGACAGCACGCCGGTCTGGCGCATCCACAACAGCGCCCGCGACGGGTCGGGTGCGGCGAGCAGCTTCTTCAGTTCCGCCCACACGCGCTCGGCGGAAAGGCGGACCATCCCGTCCTTCAGCCGCGCGCAGGCGCGCAGCCCCTCGGGGTCCGGCCGGCCGTCGCCGTACCAGGCGAAGAAGCGGAAGAAGCGCAGGATGCGCAGATAATCCTCGCGGATGCGCGCCTCGGCGTCGCCGATGAAACGCAGCGTGCGGGTTTCGAGGTCGGCGAGGCCGCCGACGAGGTCGATCACCTCGCCCGCGGCCGTGGCATAGAGCGCGTTGATGGTGAAGTCGCGCCGCTCGGCGTCGGCCTTCCAGTCCTTGCCGAAGGCGACGCTCGCATGGCGGCCGTCGGTGGCGACGTCGGCGCGCAGCGTCGTCACCTCATAGGCCTCGCCGCCGGCGATCACCGTGATGGTGCCGTGCTCCTTGCCGGTCGGCACGGTGCGGAAGCCTGCGGCCTGCGCCCGCCGTTCGGTCTCCTCCGGCACGGTCGTGGTCGCGATGTCGATGTCGGACACCGCCTCGCCGAGCAGCGCGTTGCGCACCGCGCCGCCCGCAAGCCGCGCCTCCTCGTCGCCTTGCGACAGCGCTGCCAGCAGGCGCTGCAGGTCGTCCTTGGCGAGCCAGTCGGCCCTGCCGGCGAGCGAAACCGCGCTCACGCATAGAGCCTTTCGTAGAGCGTGCGGATGATGCCGGCGGTGACGCCCCAGATATGCCGCTCGCCGAACGGCATGGTGTAGAAGTAGCGTTCCTTCTCCTCCCAGATGCGGCTGCCGCGATTGTGGTTGGCCGGGTCCATCAGGAAGGACAGCGGCACCTCGAAGGCGTCGTCCACCTCGTCGGGGTTGATCGTCAGCCGGAAACCGGGCCGCACCACCGACAGGATCGGCGCGATGCGGAAGCCGCTGCCGGTGACGTAGTCGGGCATGCGCCCCACCACCTCGACGAAGCGCGGCGCAAGCCCGATCTCCTCCTCGGTCTCGCGCAGCGCCGCATATTCCGGCGTCGGGTCGGTGGCGTCGAGCCGGCCACCCGGAAAGGCGATCTGCCCGGAATGCGAGCGCAGCTTCTCCGTGCGCTTGGTCAGGATCACGCTCGCCTCGTCGCCGCGGTCGACCACGGGGATCAGGACCGCCGCGTCGCGCAGGCCGTCGCGCACGATCATGTCGCGCAGATCGGGGTTGAGGCGATGGTCGCCATAGTCGGCCTCGGGGAACGGCCCCCTCTCATGGGCCGCCCGCAGGCGGAAATCCTCGGCGGTGAAGGGGTGGGTCGGCAGGCGCAGCATGGTCAGGCACTCAGCGTTTCGAGCCGGTCCGCCGGCATGATCGGGAACACGGTTCCGTTGGAGCGCACGGCGAACGTCGGCCGGCCCTCGACCTCGATCTCCTCGCCGAGCGCGACGAGCTCGTAGGTCACGGCGCGGTTGACGAGCGCCTCCAGCCGGCCGCGCACCAGAAGATAGGGCTTCAATCCGCCCGTCTCCTCTTCCTCGGTGAAGCGCAGCGGGTTGTCGGGCCCGGCCTCGACCACGTCGCCGACATTGGTGCGGAAGGTCAGGACCTGCTCGCCGTCGCGCCGCGAGGCGTTGACCTCGACCGCGACGAAGGGCGCGTCCTCGACCCGGATGCCGACCTTCTCGACCGGCGTGACGAGATAGGTCCTGCCGTCCTCGTCGCGGCGCAGCACGGTCGAGAAAAGCTGCACCAGCGCCGGCCGGCCGATGGGTGTGCCGAGATAGAACCAGGTGCCGTCGCGCCGGATCTCCATGTCGAGGTCGCCGCAGAACGGCGGATTCCAGCGCTCGACCGGCGGCAGGCCCTTGCCGGCGCGGGCCGCGCGCGAGATCAGCGCCTCGAGGCCGGCGGCATCCGCCGTCGCCGCCATGCTCTGCCCGCTTTCGTCCTGTCTGCTGTGATCGTTGTTTGTGGTCATCGTCACGAAATAGTCACTGTTGTTCGGCTTGTCAGCCTCGCAGCGTGTTTTAAGCTCGACACATACGCACCGCCAAGAGCGATGCCCGAATCGCAAGCGACGCGTCGCAACGGACAAGGAGCGGAACGGCCATGAGCGCAATCGTCAGGGAACCGGCCATCAACGAGGCGCAGATGGTCGCCGAGGCCGAACGGGCGCTGGCCGACATCTCCAGGATACGCGACGCCGTGGGCAAGGTGATCTTCGGCCAGGAAAGCGTCGTCGAGCGCACGCTCGTCGCCATCCTCTCCGGCGGCCACGCACTCCTGGTCGGCGTGCCGGGCCTCGCCAAGACCAAGCTGGTCGAGACGCTGGGCATCGTGCTCGGCCTCGACGGCCGTCGCATCCAGTTCACGCCCGACCTGATGCCCTCCGACATCATCGGCTCCGAGGTGATGGAGCAGGACGCGACCGGCAGGCGCTCCTTCCGCTTCATCCGCGGGCCGATCTTCGCCCAGCTTCTGATGGCCGACGAGATCAACCGCGCGAGCCCGCGCACCCAGTCGGCGCTCCTGCAGTCCATGCAGGAATACCACGTCACCATCGCCGGCCACCGCCACGACCTGCCCTCGCCCTTCCACGTGCTCGCCACCCAGAACCCGCTGGAGCAGGAAGGCACCTACCCGCTGCCCGAGGCGCAGCTCGACCGCTTCCTGATGCAGGTCGACGTGCTCTATCCCGAGCTCGAGGCCGAGCGGCGCATCCTCATCGAGACCACCGGCATCGAGGAGGCGAAGCCGCAGAACATGCTTTCGGCCGACCGGCTGAAGGAGATCCAGCAACTGATCCGCCGCATGCCGGTGCCCGAAAGCGTGGTCGAGGCGATCCTGTCGCTGGTGCGCTCCGCGCGCCCCGGACAGGGCGGCTCCGAGGCCGAGCGCCACATCTCCTGGGGTCCCGGCCCGCGCGCCAGCCAGGCGCTGATGCTGTGCGCCCGCGCCCGCGCGCTCTACGACGGCCGGCTCGCGCCGTCGGTGGACGACGTGCGCGCGCTCGCCGAGCCCGTGCTCCAGCACCGCATGGCGCTGACCTTCGCGGCGCGCGCCGAGGGCGTGAGCGTGCGCGACGTCATCGCCCGGCTCGTGAAAGCGGCCGAATGATGGCGCGCGTCGGCGAGGCGACGTCCCCCGTTGCCCCGCGCAATGCCATTGCGCGGGCGCGGCTGCGCGCCTCGCTGGTGCCCGACCTGCTGGTCGAGGCGAGGCGCATCACCAACACGGTGATCGCCGGCTGGCACGGCCGCCGCCGCCGCGGCGTCGGCGAGAATTTCTGGCAGTTCCGTCCCTATGTCGAAGGCGAGACCATGGCCCGCATCGACTGGCGGCGCTCGGCCCGCGACGACCATATCTATGTCCGCGACCAGGAATGGGAGGCCGCCCATACGGTGTGGCTGTGGGCCGACCCCTCGCCGTCCATGCTCTACAAGTCGCAGCTCGGCAACGTCTCCAAGGAATCGCGCGCTCTGGTGCTGATCCTGGCATTGGCCGAGCTTCTGTCGCGCAGCGGCGAGCGCATCGCCTGGCCGGGCCTCACCGACCCGTTCAGCTCCCGCAACGGCGCGGAGCGGCTGGCCGCCCGGCTCCATCACGCCGAGCGCTTTACCGCGCGGCCGAACCTCGCGCCGGTCTCGCGCTACAGCGACGTCGTGCTCGCCAGCGACTTCCTCGACCCGGTCGAGGAGACGATCGCCTGGCTCGACCCGCTCGCCGAGCGCGGCGTGCGCGCCCATCTGATCGAGGTTTCAGACCCTGCCGAGGAGACCTTCCCCTATTCCGGCCGCACCGAGTTCCACGACCCCGAGAGCGGCGAGAAGCTGACCGCCGGCCGCGCCGAGACGCTGTCGGAGGACTATCGCAGGCTCTACGCCGCCCGCCGCGACCAGCTCGCCGCATGGTGCGGCCGGCTCGGCTGGAGCTACACGGTCAGCCGCACCGACCGGCTCGCCTCCGACACGCTGGTCAAGGTCCACATGGCCATGACCGTCAACGCCGGCAGCGGTGGCGGCCGATGAGCTTCCTGCCCCTCTCCTTCGGCTTTCCGGCCATGCTGCTCGGCCTCGCGGCGCTGCCGGTCATCTGGTGGCTGCTCAGGCTGACCCCGCCGAAGCCGCAGAGCGAGATCTTCCCGCCGCTGCGCATCCTCGCCCGCATCGTCCGCAAGGAGGAAACCCCGCGCAAGAGCCCGTGGTGGCTGACCCTGCTGCGGCTGGCGATGGCCGCGCTGGTCATCTTCGCGCTGGCGGAGCCGGTCCTGAACCCGCGCGAGGCCACGCCCGTCGAGGGCGGCGCGCTCGCCGTCGTGGTCGACAACGGCTGGGCGAGCGCGCCCGACTGGGACGTGCGCGTCGCGACCGCCGAACGGCTGATCGCCGACGCCGCCGACAAGCCCGTCCTCCTCGCCTTCACGGCCGAGAGAGCCAATGCCGAGATCGGGCCGTTCGACGCCGCGGAAGCCCAGCGCCGCCTCGCCGCCGCCGCCCTGCGCCCGGTGCCCGTGGACCGGCCCGCGATCTTCGCCCGCGTCGCCGATGCGCTGCAGACGGTCCCCGGCGCGACCGTCGCGGTGCTGGCCGACGGGCTGGCCGCGGACGGCGACGAGGAGGCGTTCGCGACGCTCCTTTCCGGCGATACCGCCGGCCTCGTCTGGGTCGAGCCCGGCAGCCTCGCCATGATCGGCATCAGCGACGGCCGCAACCTTGCCGACGCCTTCTCCTTCACCGCGATCCGGCCCGAAACCGACACCGGGCCGCGGCAGGCCGTCGCCGCCGCCTTCGACGACCGCGGCAGGCGCATCGCCGAGACGCGGCTGTCGTTCGACGTCGGCGAGGCCGTCGCGGAAGGCGTCTTCGCGGTGCCGTTCGAGCTGCGCAACGACTTTTCCTCCATCGCCATCGACGGCCAGCGGCACGCCGCGGCCAACCGCCTCCTCGACGAGAATGCGCGGCGGCGGCGCATCGGGCTGATCTCGCAGGCCGAGACCGGCGCCGGCGAGGCGCAGCCGCTCCTGTCGCCGCTCTACTACATCCGCCGCGCGCTCGAGCCGTTCTCCGATCTGATCGAGCCGGCGAGCACCGACCTCGCCGAAGCCATCCCGCAGATCCTCGACCAGCACCCGGCCATGATCGTGCTCGCCGATGTCGGCACCCTGCCGCCGACCGCGCGCGAACGGCTGATCGAATGGCTGGACGGCGGCGGCACGCTCGTCCGCTTCGCCGGCTCGCGGCTCGCCGCCGCCGGCAACGACGAGGAGCTGCTGCCGGTGCGGCTGCGCCTCGGCGAGCGGGCGCTGGGCGGCGCGCTGTCGTGGACCGAGCCGCAGCCCGTGACCGAGTTTCCCGCCGCCGGCCCCTTCGCCGACCTGCCGCCGCCGGTCGAGGTGACGGTGTCGCGGCAGGTGCTGGCCGAGCCCACCTCCGACATCGTCGAGCGCACATGGGCCGCGCTCGCCGACGGCACGCCGCTGGTGACGGGCGCGCCGCGCGGCGACGGCACGCTGGTGCTGTTCCATGTCGCGCCGGAGGCGACGTGGTCGAGCCTGCCGATCTCCGGCAGCTTCGTCGAGATGCTGCGCCGGCTGGTCCAGCTTTCCAGCAACCAGGGCCGCCTCGACGCCGCCGGCAACCCGATGGGCGGGACGCTCGCCCCCTATCGCATGATCGGCGCCGACGGCGCGCTGACCGCGCCCGGCCCCGACGCGCGCCCACTCGCGGCCGGCGCCAACCCGGCCGTGACCCTTGAGAACCCGCCCGGCTTCTACGGCAGCGAGGAAGGCATGGTCGCCCACAACCTGCTCGGCGCGGACGCCGTCCTCGCCCGGCTGGCGCCGCCGCAGACCGCCCTGCCCGTCACCCGCGCGACCTACGCCTTCGACGAGGCGGTGGACCTGAAGGGCCCGCTCGTCGCCGCAGCCCTTCTCCTGATGGCGCTCGACACGCTGGCCGTGCTGTGGATGGGCGGCGCCTTCGCCCGCAGGCCGCGCTCGGTCCGCACGGCGGGCGGCGCGGCCGTCGTGCTCGCCGCGGGCGGCATCGCCCTTCTCCTCGCCGGCGGCGCGGCCGTGGCGCAGGAGACCGAAGCCGCCGTCGAGACCAGCGACGACGCGGCCATCGCCGCCATCACCCAGACCCGCATCGCCTACGTGCGCACCGGCGACAGCGCCATCGATTCCTTGAGCCGCGCCGGCCTGCAGGGCCTGTCGCGCTTCCTCGCCGACAAGACCGCGCTGGAGCCGGGCGAGCCGGCCGGCATCGACATCGAGGCCGACGAGCTCGCCTTCTATCCGCTGATCTACTGGCCGGTCGATGCCGAGACGGCGATGCCGTCCGAAGGCGCGCTCGCCCGCGTCGACGCCTATATGCGCGAGGGCGGCACCGTGCTCTTCGACACGCGCGACCGCTACGCCCCCGGCCTCGAAGGCTCGGCCAGCCCCTCGACGCGGCGGCTGCGCGACATGCTCGCCACCATGAACGTGCCGCCGCTGGAGCCGGTGCCGGCCGACCACGTGCTGACCAAGACCTTCTTCATCATGCCCGAGTTTCCCGGCCGCTATGCCGGCGGGCCGCTGTGGGTCGAAGCCTCGCTCGACGCCGAGAACGTCGAGAATCGTCCGGTGCGCACCGGCGACGGCGTCACGCCGATCATGATCACCGCCAACGACTTCGCCGGCGCCTGGGCGATCGACGCTTCCGGCGCGCCGCTGCTGCCGACCGTGCCGGCCGACCCGATGCAGCGCGTCTACGCCTTCCGCGCCGGGGTCAACATCATGATGTATGTGCTGACCGGCAACTACAAATCCGACCAGGTCCACGTGCCGATCCTGCTCGAACGGCTGGGGCAGTAGCATGAACTGGTCGCTCGCCTTCGAACCGCTCCTGTCTCCCCTGTGGCTCGCCGCCGTCCTCGTGCCGGTGGCCGCGCTCGTGGTGGCGGGGCTGTTCTTCCGCCGGCCGGGCGGCCTGATCCGGCTCGCCGCCTTCGCGGCGCTCGCCATCGCGCTCTTGAACCCCGTGCTGCTCGACGAGGAGCGCGAACCGCTGAAGAGCGTCGTCGCGCTGGTGGTCGACCGCAGCCAGAGCCAGGACATCGGCGAGCGCACCGCCCAGACCGACAGCGCCGTCGAGGAGCTTCAGACCCGCCTCGCCCGCTTCCCGCAGTTCGAGGTGCGCGTGGTCGAGAGCGGACGCGCCGAGGCCGCCGACGACCGCACGCAGACGCGCCTGTTCGGGGCCGCCGAGCAGGCGCTGCGCGACGTTCCGCCCTCGCGCATCGGCGGCACGGTGATGGTGACGGACGGCCAGGTCCACGACGCGCCCGCCGAGGCGGGGTCCCTCTCCGGCCCGCTGCACGTGCTCGTCACCGGCGAGGAAGACGAGTTCGACCGCCGCATCCGCTTCGAGCGCGCGCCGCGCTTCGGCATCGTCGGCCGGCCGGTGGACCTGACCTATCGCGTCCTCGACACGAGCGGCGATGGCGGCACCGTCACGGTCCGCGTCCTCGTCAACGGCGAGCCGGTCGGCACCCACGAGGCGGTCATCGGCGAGGAGATGCCGCTGGAGCTGACCATCCCCAACGCCGGCAAGAACATCGTCGAGCTGTCCATCGAGACCGCCCCCGGCGAGCTGACCGACACCAACAACCGCACCATCGCCCTGCTCGACGGCATCCGCGAGAACCTGCGCGTGCTCCTCGTCTCCGGCGAGCCGCATGCCGGCGAGCGGACGTGGCGCAACCTTCTGAAATCCGACACGGCGGTCGAGCTCGTCCATTTCACCATCCTGCGCCCGCCGGAGAAGCAGGACGGCACGCCGATCAACGAGCTGTCGCTGATCGCCTTCCCGACGCGCGAGCTGTTCGTGGAGAAGATCGACGACTTCGACCTGATCGTGTTCGACCGCTACCAGCACCGCGACGTGCTGCCGATCCTCTATTACGACTACATCGCCGAATATGTCGAAAAGGGCGGCGCGCTGCTGGTGGCGGCCGGCCCGGAATATGCCGGCGGCCAGTCCATCGCGCGCACGCCGCTGATCTCGGCCCTGCCCGGCCTGCCGACCGGCACGGTGGTCGAGCGGGGCTTCCATCCGCGCCTGACCGAGACCGGCGAGCGCCACCCCGTCACGCGCGGCCTCGAAGGCTCGGCCGCCGAGCCGCCGCAATGGAGCCGCTGGTTCCGGCTGGTCGACATCGGCGACCCGACCGGCGCGGTGGTGATGGACGGCCCCGACGACAAGCCGCTTCTGGTGCTCGACCGCAAGGGCGAGGGCCGCGTCGGCATGCTGCTTTCCGATCAGGGCTGGCTGTGGGCGCGCGGCTTCGAGGGCGGCGGCCCGCACGCCGCGCTCTACCGCCGCATGGCCCACTGGCTGATGAAGGAGCCGGAGCTGGAGGAGGAGCGCCTGACCGCCGCCGGCCGCGGCATGACGCTCGACATCATCCGCCAGACCATGAGCGACGATCCCGGCCGCGCCACCGTCATCACGCCGTCGGGCCAGTCCATCGAGGTGACGCTGTCGCCGGCCTCGCCCGGCGTGTTCACCGGCTCGCTGGAGACGGACGAGATCGGCCTCTACCAGATCGGCAACGGCGACCTGACCGCGCTCGCCCATGTCGGGCCGGTCAACGCGCCGGAGTTCCAGGACACGGTCTCGACCGCCGAGGTGCTGCGCCCGGCGGCGGAAGCCTCGGGCGGCAGCATCCGCCGGCTGGGGAACGGCGCCGGCGTGACGCTGCCCGGCATCGTGCCGGTGCGCGCCGGCGGCGAGGCTTCCGGCCGCGACTGGATCGGCCTCAACACCACCGGCGACAGCGTGCTGAAATCGGTCAGCCGCACCCCGCTCTTCGCCGGCTTCTTCGGCCTCGCGCTCCTGCTCTTCGCATTGGGGTCGATGTGGTATCGGGAAGGGAAGTGAGCGAGTAGCGAGTAGCGAGTAGAGGGCACCAAGAACGCCGACGACGGCTACCCCTATTCGCTACTCCCTATTCGCTATTCGCTCTCACCTACTCCGCCGCCGCCCTCAACGCTCCCCTCACCGCCGGCTTCGCCAGATCGGCGTGCACGACCGGGCCGGCGAAGCCGGCGAGCGTGCCGGGCACGAGTTCGCAGGCGAGCAGCCGCGCCGGATCGACCGGGCGCGGCATGGCGAGCTGGCCGTGGGGCACAACCTTGGAGAAGCCGAGCGGCGCGTAGTAGGGCGCGTCGCCGACGAGGATGGAGAGGCCCCAGCCGTCCCGGCGCGCCGCATCGAGCGCGATGGCGACGAGCTTGCGGCCGATGCCGAGATTCTTGAACGCCGGCCGCACCGCGAGCGGCCCCAGAAGCAGCGCCCTGCCCTCGCCGGCCGCGATCGGCGTCATCCGCACCGAACCGACCACCGCGCCGCCCGCCAGCGCCACGAAGGAGAGGTCGCGCCGGTGCGGCCCGCCCTCGCGGATCGAATAGGCGGCGCGCGTGTAGCGGCCGGGGCCGAAGGCCTCGGCGTTGATGTGCTCGATTTCGGGATCGTGCGCGGCGGTTTCCGGCACGTAGGCCACGTCAGCGGCCAGATCGGCGATGCTCATTGTCGGTCATCCGGGTATCGAAAGCGGTAAGGGACTGGGCGGCGCAACGCCGCATGCGCGCAAGCCTGCGCGCTTCAGACCATTCGTCGTCGCTCGAACCGGATCGCTCTCAAGGCATTCTCCTCCTGCCGGCCATGCCGGACGGAATGTCCGCTACCATCAAATGCCCGCCTCTGCAATCGCCATTTGTGAACGCCGGTGACGAACTGTTCAGCCGCTCGGCCGTTTTCCTTTCTCCCGAGGGGGCATAGATCATGGCTGCAACGATGGAGCGAGATCATGGGATTGCTGGTCGACGGCGTGTGGAAGAACGAATGGTACGACACCGCGAAGAGCGGCGGCCGGTTCGAGCGTTCCGTCTCGCAATTCCGCGACTGGGTGACGAAGGACGGCGCGCCGGCCGAAGGCCGCACGCGCGGCTTCAGGGCCGAGCCCGGCCGCTACCACCTCTACGTCTCGCTCGCCTGCCCGTGGGCGCACCGCACCCTGATCGTCCGCAAGCTCAAGAAGCTGGAGGACGTCATTTCCGTCGATGTCGTCCACCATTTCATGGGCGACGACGGGTGGACCTTCCTCAAGGAGGACGGCGCGACCGGCGACAGCCTGTTCGGCAGCGACTATCTCCACCAGATCTACACGCGCGCCGACCCCGCCTATTCGGGGCGCGTGACCGTGCCGGTGCTGTGGGACAAGCACGAGGGCACGATCGTCTCGAACGAATCGTCCGAGATCATCCGCATGCTCAACGCGGCCTTCGACGAATGGGGCGACGCCTCGGTCGATCTCTACCCCCACGGCTTTCACCAGGAGATCGACGCGATCAACGACCGCATCTATCCGGCGATCAACAACGGCGTCTACCGCGCCGGCTTCGCCACCGCGCAGGACGCCTATGAGGAAGCCTTCGACGCCCTGTTTGCCGCGCTCGACGAGGTCGAGGAGCGGCTGTCGAAGAGCCGCTTCCTCGTCGGCAACCGGCTGACCGAGGCCGACATCCGGCTGTTCACGACGCTGGTGCGCTTCGACCCGGTCTATTACGGGCACTTCAAGTGCAACCTGCGCCAGGTCCGCGACTATCCGAACCTGTGGAACTATGTCCGCGACATCTACCAGACGCCGGGCGTCGCCGACACCGTCGACATGCGCCACATCAAGGCGCACTACTACGGCAGCCACGTCACGATAAACCCGACGCGGATCGTGCCGAAGGGTCCGGACATCGACTTTTCAGCGCCGCACGACCGCAACCGCTTCGCGGCCGGCTGACCGGCCTACCACTCTCCGCTCGGCTCCGCCCCGCCGAAGATCTCTTCGAGCCGCCGCCGCGTGCCCTCGGTGATGCCGTCGGGCAGCGCGTCGAGCGGGAAGAAGCCGGCTTCGGCGATCTCCATGTCCGGCTTCTTCGGTCCGGCCTGCCGAAAATCCTCGATCAGGTAGACCGCGACATGGTCGCGCCGGCTGGCGTGGCGGTTGAGATGCAGCGACTTCACGACCGGCGGCGACACGATCTCGATGTTGCCTTCCTCGGCAAGCTCGCGGGCGAGCGCTTGAAGCGCCGTCTCGCCGACCTCGACCCCGCCGCCGGGAAGCTGCCAGCCGGGCATGTAGGTGTGGCGGATCAGGAACACGGCGTTGCGCCCGGCGTCGTAGACCACGCCCCTGACGCCGAAGGTGATCGGCCGCCGCGCGAGGAACCACAGGTGAAACAGCCGCACCCGCAGCCGCAGCCACGCGCGGCCGGCCGGCGACGCGGGCATCGCCCCGCCGCTCATCGCCGCACCCCCGCCTGCTGGTAAGCCGGCCCGCCCTGCTTTAAACAGGCCGCATGTTCAGGCTCGCCCATCTTTCCGATGTCCATCTCGGCCCCCTGCCCGAGGTAGCCTATCGCGATCTCGTCTCCAAGCGGATAACGGGCTACATCAACTGGCGGCGCAACCGCAGCGCCGACCTGCACGAGGGCGTGATCGACCGCATCGTCGCCCACCTGAAGGCGGCGCGGCCCGACCATGTCGCCGTCACCGGCGACCTGATGAACCTCGCGCTCGACGGCGAGATCGAGCTGTCGCGGCTGTGGCTGGAGGCGCTCGGCGCGCCGCACGACGTGTCCGTGGTGCCGGGCAACCACGACGCCTATGTGCGCGGCGCGCTCGCCAAGGCGTGCAAGGCGTGGGGCGCCTTCATGTCGGGAGACGGCGCCGGGCCGCCGCTGCCGGCGGCGTTTCCCTATATGCGGGTGCGCGGGCCGGTGGCGCTGATCGGGGCATCCTCGGCGCGCGCGACCGTGCCCTTCATGGCGAGCGGCTTCTTCGGCGAGCGGCAGGCCGCGCGGCTCGGCCACATGCTCGACGACGCGCGCGAAAAGGGCCTGTGCCGCGTGGTGATGATCCATCACCCGCCGGTCCGCGGCGCGGCCGCCGCCCACAAGCGCCTCCTCGGCATCGGCCGCTTCCAGACGGTGATGCACCGCCACGGCGCCGAGCTCGTCCTGCACGGGCACACCCATCTGCCGACCACCTACAGGATCGGCGGGCGCGACGGCGAGGTGCCGGTGGTCGGCGTCGCCGCCGCCGGCCAGACGCCGCGGGGCAAGCGGCCCCCGGGCCAATACAACCTGTTCGAGATCGACGGGAAGCCCGGCGCATGGCGCATCCGGCTGACCCGCCGCGGCATCTCCGACATCAACCCCGAGGTCCACGACATCGCGGCCGAGACGTTGGCAGGATAGTCGTTCTAGAAGCTGAGGCCGAGGCCGGCCAGCCAGCCGCTCGCGATGAGCAGCACCGCGCCCACGCCCACCAGCCCGCCGATCAGCACCGCCAGCAGCCCGCGCAGCAGGGTGCGCGCGAGCGACGGGGCCTTGCCTTCGGTGCGTGTCTCCGGGGCCGGCGTTGTTCCCCGCTCCAGCGCGAAGGTCTCGCCCTCGATCGCCCGCCGGCGCTCGATCATGCGCTCGGCGATGTAGCGGGTGACCTGATCGGCCACAGGCTTCATGTCGGCCGATTCGGCAAGCACAACACGGCCGAGCCGCGTGTCGCGCAGGAAGCGATAGGTGCGGCGGTCGCGCGCCATGGTGACGTGCGCGACGGCGTCGATCCACAGCCGCGGCTGCGTGCCGGAGGAGATGACGAGATCGAACCAGTCGTCGTCCTGCGGCACCTCGGCGAAGACCGGCTTCAGCTCGTCGGCCAGCATCTCCAGCCGCGTGAACTGCGCCTCGCGGATGTCGACCACGACGTCGTCGCGGTCGGCGATCGCGTTCTTCACCTCGCGCAGCGTCGCGGCAAGGCGGCCCTCGCCCGTCTCGCTCCGGTTTTCGACAGGTTCGCTCATCGCATCGCCGCCTCTGGCTTCATGGTTAAGCCATTCTTAACATGGGCAGCGGGCAAAATCACGACCCCGGCCGCGCGTCACGCCTTTATCCCGCGATCAGCACTGTCCGGCCCGCCTGACCGTCTGGCGGATCGCCCGGATCACGGTCCTGCGCGCCTCCTCGAGCAGCATGTGGCCCGCTCCCGGCACGCGCACCAGGGCGAAATGCGCGGGCAGGTCCCGCGACTGGCTATAGGGCAGCACCGGGTCCTCGGTGCCCCAGACCACCGTCGTCGGCATTTTGAGCGCGGCCAGCGCGTCGCGCGGGATCTCGCCCTGGCGATCGTCGGCCGAGATTCTGGCGGCGATCTCGGCAAGCTTCGCCGCCTGGCCCGGCAGGGAGCGCATCGCCGCGGCGACCGCCACGTTCTTCGTCGGCATCTCGAAGCCGGGCGCACCCATGTCGTTCAGGCCGGCGCGCAACGCGGCGGCATCCGGCGCATCGGCAATCGCGCTCAGCCGCCGCCCGCTGATCTCCGGACCGAAGCCGCCCGGCGCGATGAGCGTCAGCGACGCGACCTTGTCGGGGTCGCGCATCGCCATCAGCGCGGCGACTGCACCACCCATCGAGAAGCCTGCGACATGCGCTTTGCCGACGCCGCGGCCGTCGAGATCGGCGAGGATCGCCTTTGCCATACCCGACGCCGAGCCAGCGGCCGGATGGTGGAGCGACCTGCCATGGCCCGGCAGGTCGTAGGCGAGCGCGAACCCGTCACGCGCGAGGTCAGGCTGGATGTCGTTCCAGTCCATGTTGGAGCCGCCGAACCCGTGCAGCAGCACGATCGTGCGCGGAGCCGCCCCCTTCGGGCGGGCGTAGAGCCCGTCCGTCATGTCCTGGCGTCGAGCACGCGGTTCGCCGCCGACACCACCGCCTCGAGCGAGGCGGCGACGATGTTGGTGTTGATGCCGACGCCGAACAGCCGCCCGCCCGGATGCTCGACCTCCATGTAGGAGACGGCCGCCGCGTTGGAGCCGCGCTGCAGCGAATGCTCGGAATAGTCGAGCACGGACAGCTCGATGCCGAGATGCCGCGACAGCGCATCGACGAAGCCGTCCACCGGGCCGGTGCCGGTGCCGGTGATGGTCACTTCCCTGCCGTTGTCGACGATGACCGCCTCCACGATGCGCCGGCCCTTCTGCGCGGTGTCCGGATAGGTGTGGTGATCGACGAACTTCAGCCGCGCGCCGGGCTGCTCGACATAGACCTCCTGGAAGCGCTCGTGGATGCGCTTGGCCGGCACTTCCTTGCCTTCGGCGTCGGTGATGTGCTGGATGTCCTGGCTGAACTCGACCTGCAGGTTGCGCGGCAGGTTGAGGCCGTAATCCGCCTGCAGCACATAGGCGATGCCGCCCTTGCCCGACTGCGAGTTGATGCGGATGATCGCCTCGTAGCTGCGGCCGACGTCCTGCGGGTCGATCGGCAGGTAGGGCACCTCCCACAGCGCCTTGTTGGCCGTCTTGATCGCCTTCATGCCCTTGTTGATGGCATCCTGATGCGAGCCCGAGAACGCCGTGTAGACCAGCTCCCCGACATAGGGGTGCCGCTCGGGGATCTTCATCTGGTTGGAATACTCGTAGACGTCCTTCATCCGGTTGATGTCGGAGCAGTCGAGCTCGGGGTCCAGCCCTTGCGTATACATGTTGAGCGCCAGCGTCACGACGTCGACATTGCCGGTGCGCTCGCCGTTGCCGAACAGCGTGCCCTCGACGCGGTCGGCGCCGGCCATCAGGCCCAGCTCCGTCGCCGCGATGCCGGTGCCGCGGTCGTTGTGCGGGTGCAGCGACACGATCAGGCTTTCGCGGTTGTCGAGGTTGCGGCACATCCACTCGATCTGGTCGGCATAGATGTTGGGCGTCGCCATCTCGACCGTCGAGGGCAGGTTGATGATGAGCTTGTTGTCGGGCGTCGGCTTCACGATCTCGGTGACCGCGTTGCAGATTTCCAGCGCCACCTCCAGCTCGGTGCCGGTGAAGCTCTCCGGCGAATACTCGAAGCGATAGCCGCCGCCCGCCTTGGCCGCCATGTCCATGATCATTTTGGCGGCGTCGGTGGCGATCTGCTTGATGCCGGCCACGTCCTTGGCGAAGACGACGCGGCGCTGCAATTCGCTGGTCGAGTTGTAGAAATGGATGATCGGCGTCTTCGCCCCCTCCAGCGCCTCGAAGGTGCGGGTGATCAGCTCCGGCCGGCACTGGACCAGCACCTGCAGATCGACGTCGTCGGGCACGTTGCCTTCCTCGACGCACCAGCGCGCGAAGTCGAAATCGGTCTGCGAGGCGGAGGGAAAGCCGATCTCGATCTCCTTGAAGCCCATGTCGACGAGGAGCTGGAACATGCGCGCCTTGCGGTCGTGGCCCATCGGGTCGATCAGCGCCTGGTTGCCGTCGCGCAGGTCGACGGAACACCAGATCGGCGCCTTCTCGATGCGCTTCGACGGCCAGGTCCGGTCCTTGAGGTCGATCAGCGGATAGGGCTGGTACTTGCGGGCCGCGTCCGGCATGCCCCGGTGGGCGCTCCTGGGGCGGGACACGGCTTCGATGCGGGTCTGTTCGTTCATGGTCTTCTCTCCGGCGCTCGCCGCGGGGTCAATGCCACGGCGCGGGGCGCGCTTCCATCATTTTTTCGGTCTGGTCGGGCAAGGAGCAGGTGCGCCGGCGTCGGCATATCGACCGCCGGGTGCTCCTTCAACGAGCCCGGCGATCGCCGCTAAGGCCGAGAAGAAGAAGCGTGGAGAAAAACGCGCGCACGGTCTCGCTCGCGAAAGCGGGGCGAGAGGCGGAAGATGAGGCGCTGCGCGTAACCATGTCCGGCTTGATACCCGATGCCGGCCCGGCTGGCAAGCGCGCAGCCATTCGCATCGTCCCGTCAACTCCCTAGTTCGGCCGCGCCAGCGGCGCGCGGCGCTGCGTCCAGCCGGAAATCCTCTCCATCTGCGCGGCGAGCGACAGCAGCGTCTCCTCGTCGCCCGGGCGGCCGGCCGCCTGCACGCCGAGCGGCAGCCCGGCCGCGGTGACGTGGACCGGCAGCGCGATCGCCGGCTGGCCGGTGACGTTCTGGATCGCCGGCCAGTGGGTGAACCACAGGCTCTTGTCGAGCAGCTGCCCGAAGAAGCTGTCGAACCGCAGCAGGCGCGTCAGGTTGAGCGTGTCGACCAGGTTCTCGACGAAGGCGTCCGCGCCTTTCGGGTCCATCGCGCCGCAGGGAAGCGGCGGATGCGCGATCAGCGGCATCAGCACCGCGTCGAACCGGGCGGTGGCGGAAAGCAGCTGCCGCGAAGCCGCGCCCAGCCGCTCCAGCGCATGGTAGATCTCGCCCGCCGTCAGCACGTCGCCGAAGCGGGCGATCACCCGCGTGGCGCGCTCGAGATCGCCGCGGACGCCGCGGCCGAGGCGCACGGCCTCCTGCCGCGTCAGCCCGGCGACGGAGGAGGCGACGCAGCGCGCGAAATCGGCCATGAAGGCGCGGTCCACCATCGGCAGGTCGATCTCCTCGACGTCGTGGCCGCCTTCCTTCGCCAGCGCCACCGCCGCATCGAGGGCGGCGAGCGTGTCGGCCGAGATGTCCATGCCGAGCGGCGAGCCGCGATAGACGCCGATCTTCAGCTTGCCGGGCTCGCGCGCGGCGGCCGCGGCGAAGCTCTCGCGGGGCGGCCGTGCCGCATAGGGCGCGAGCGGGTCCGGGCCGTGGGTGAGGTCGAGCAGCAGCGCGCTGTCGCGCACGGTCCGGGTGACGGCATGCTCGACGACGAAGCCGTACCAGGATTCGCTCGCGACCGGCGACAGCGGCACCCGCCCGCGCGAGGTCTTGAGCCCGACGAGGCCGGTGCAGGCCGCGGGCACGCGGATCGAGCCGCCGCCGTCGGAGGCGTGCGCCGCCGGCACCACGCCGGCCGAAACCAGCGCCGACGCGCCGCCGGAGGAGCCGCCGGTGGTGTGGCCGGTGTTCCACGGGCTGCGGGTGACGCCGAAGCGCGCCGATTCCGTCATCAGGCGCAGGCCGTATTCGGGCGTGGTGCTGGTGGCGACGGGCACGAGCCCGGCGGCGCGGTAGCGCTCGGTAAGGACGGAATCGAAATCCGGCACGGCGGGCGGCACCCGGCTGCCGCCATGCGTCGGCACGCCCCTGACCGCGATGCCGAGATCCTTGATCGCGAAGGGCACGCCGGCGAGCGGCGCGTTGCGGTCGACCTCGGCGGCACGGCGGCGCGCCGCATCGTAGAGCTTCTCCGCCACGGCGTTGATCTCGGGATTGACGGCCTCCAGCCGCGAAATCGCCGCCTCGACCAGCTCGGCCGGCGTCACATCGCCCGTGCACACCCGGACCGCAAGGCCGGTCGCATCCTCCTCCCACAGCAGCGTCTCGACCGACATGCCGCCCTCCCCTCCGATATGCGGCGAGGCTAGCCGCGGGCGCGGACGCACGCAAGGCCGCGCCGCCCCGCGACAAGATGCGGCTTGTCCCGCCGCCGCCGCGATGTTTCGCTGGCTCAACAGCCCGAAGGAGGAAACGGCGTGTACGAGCACATTCTCTTGTCGACCGACGGGTCGGACGTGGCGCAGACCGGCGTCGACCATGGCCTGAGGCTCGCCTGCAAGCACGGCAGCAGGGTCACGGTAGTGACGGTGACGGAACCGCTCGGCGGCCAGTTCGCCTTCGCCTCCGACCTGTGGTCGCCGAGCGACGAGGAGACCGCCGCCTTCGACGAGGCGCAGGCGCAGATCGCCGAGCGCATCCTCGCCCCCGTGCGGGAGAAGGCGGAGGCGCTGGGTCTCGAGGTCGAGACGCTGCACGTGCCGTGGCGGCGCGTCGCCGGCGCGCTGGTCGACACCGCCTGCGACAAGGGCTGCAGCCTGATCGTGATGTCGTCGCACGGCCGCACCGGCATGAACCGCATCATGCTCGGCAGCCAGACGGCCGAGGTGCTGGCGACGTCCGGCGTGCCCGTCCTCGTCGTCCGGTAGGCCCGCCTACAGCAGGCTCCAGAAGAAGCGCGCCGAGACGAAGACGCAGAACAGGCCGAAGGCGATCTCGAGCTGGCGCCGGGAGAGCGCATGCGCCAGCCGCACGCCCCAGGGCGTGACGATCAGCGCGATCGGGATGATGAGCGCGACCGCGATCCAGTTGACATAGCCGGTCGAGGCGATGGGCAGCCCGGGCGCGCCCCAGCCGGCCCAGATGTAGCCGAGCGTGCCGGGAATGGCGATCATGACGCCGACGCCCGACGAGGTGGCCACGGCCTGATGCATCGGCCGGCCGTAGAGCGTCATGAAGGTGTTGTTCATGACGCCGCCGCCGATGCCCATCAGCGTCGAGAAATAGCCGATCAGCACGCCGATGACGCCGCGCGCCGGATTGCCGGGGATCTCGGTGCCGATGCGCCAGCTCTCGCGGTTGAACAGAAGCCGGAAGGCGACCAGCAGCGTGATGACGGCGAAGATGATGCGCAGCCCCTCGCTCGAGATCAGGGCCGCCGTCAGCGAGGCGAGCACGACGCCGACGGGGATCGGGACGTAGAAGCTGCGCAGCAGTTCCATGTCCACCGCGCCTCTCGCCTTGTGGCTGGTGAAGGAGCGCAGCGACGTCGGGATGATGATGGCGAGCGACGAGCCGACCGACAGGTGCATGCGCACCGCCTCCTCGACGCCGAGCAGCCCGAACACCTGGTAGAAGACGGGCACCAGCACCGCGCCGCCGCCGATGCCGAACACGCCCGCCATCAGGCCCGACACCACGCCGGACAGGGCGACGGCAAGCGCGAAGACGGCGATCTCGCCGAGCGGCAGGTCCATTCCGGCCATGAAAGGGTCCCTCGATGCGACTGACGCTGCGTAGACGCCCCGGCGCCGGAAGTAAATCGGGTCAGGCCGCCTCTGCCTGTTCGCCCAGCCGCACATGGGCGAGCGCATCGCGCAGCACCTGCGGGTCCGCACCCGGCTTCACCGCCTCGGTCGAGAGCGCCTGCCGCCAGCGCCGCGCGCCCGGAAGGCCGTGGAACAGCCCGGTCATGTGGCGGGTGACATGGGCGAGCCTGCCGCCCGCCGCGATGTGGCCGGCGGCGTAGTCCATCATCTCCTGAATGACGCCCTGCCAGTCGGGCGCGCGTCCCGGCTCGCCGTAGATGCGGGCGTCGACGTCGGCGAGCAGGCCGGGCTCGTGATAGGCCGCCCGCCCGAGCATGACGCCGTCGACGCCTTCGGCCAGATGCGCCTCGGCCTCGTCGAGCGTGCGCACGCCGCCATTGATGCCGACGAAGCGCTCCGGCAGGCGGCGCTTGAGGCGATAGACGCGGCCGTAGTCGAGCGGCGGAATATCGCGGTTCTCCTTGGGCGACAGCCCCTCGAGCCACGCCTTGCGCGCATGGACCCACAGCGCATCCGCGCCGGCAGCGAACACCGCATCGGCGATGCGGTCGAGCGCTTCCTCCGGGTCCTGCTCGTCGACGCCGATGCGGCATTTCACCGTCACGGGCACCGACACCGCCGCCTTCATCGCGGCCACGCAGTCGGCGACGAGGTCGGGCGTCTTCATCAGGCAGGCGCCGAACGTGCCGGACTGGACGCGGTCCGAGGGGCAGCCGACATTGAGGTTGATCTCGTCATAGCCGAACCCTTCGCCGATCCGCGCCGCCTCCGCGAGCTTCGCCGGATCGGACCCGCCGAGCTGCAGCGCGACCGGGTGCTCGTCCGGGTGAAACCCGAGCAGCCGCACGCGATCCCCATGGATCGCCGCATCCGCCACCACCATCTCGGTATAAAGCAACGCCCGCCGCGTCAGCCGCCGATGGAAGAACCGGCAATACCGGTCGGTCCAGTCCATCATTGGCGCGATGGCAAATTTTTTATTTATTTCAGTCATTTATTCACTATTCTTAAATCGTAGCGAGCACCCATTTTGACGAGGATGTCGGCGACACTCAACACACCGCTTATGCCAAATATAGTGGAAAGGCCATCATCCTGCTCGCCGACGTGCGCCGAGCACCGGGTGTCCATTTGCAGAATCTGGCAGACCGGGTGGCCAAGACGCCAGCCAAGTCGGCTCGCCATTCGCCGCACCGTGGCGTTTCACGTTAGCCTTGATTATGTTCAGCATGCAATCTGTCAGGTATGGACTCAAGCAGAATGGTCTGGTTGAAGCCGTACAATCAGTCTTCCTGCATGCGGCATCAGGATAAATGCGCCAATACCTCTGCTAACCCGTTCTCGGAGGATTGCATCAATAGCGCGGAATCGAGCGGCCGATGGAACTACGCAAGCTTCGCTATTTCGTCGCCGTCGTCGAATCCGGGAGCATCTCCCGCGCATCGTCCAAGCTCGGGATCGCTCAGCCGACGCTGACACGGCAAATCCAGGCGCTGGAAGAAGACCTGAAGTGCACGCTCTTCTATCGCAACGGCAGGGGGATCGCCCTTACCCGGGCTGGCGAGCGCCTGTACGAGACGCTCGATCCCATGCTGACCGAATTCGACCAAGTCCGGCAGGAAATCCTCGAGGAATCGACCATGCCGAGCGGGACGGTCCGCTTCGGCATCCCGCCATCCATCGGCAGCACGATCGTGGCACCGCTCGCCATACGGTTTCGTCAATGCTGCCCGGACGTGCATCTGCACGTTGTCGAGGCCTTCAGCGGCACCTTGCTCGAATGGATCGAGCAAGGGTCCATCGACCTCGGCATACTTTACGACGCACGCCGATCGAGGAGCATGCACGTCCAGACGGCACTGGACGAGAATCTGTATCTGATCGACCGGCCGGGTAAAGGCATTGCCGACCAGCCGGCATCCCTCGATGACATCCGCCTCGACGCGCTCGTGCTTCCCGGCACCGGGCACGGCCTGCGCCGGGTCATCGACGCGATGTTCCAGCACACGGGAAGCAGGATCGAGCCGAAACTCGAGATCGATTCGGTTCCGGCGCTCAAGCAGCTGGTCGAACTGAGCGGCGCCCAGACCATCCTCCCGTTCGGCGGCGTATACCGGGAGGTCCAGGAGGGCCGCCTGATCGCCAGACGGCTCGATATCGCGGATGTCCGGGCACGGCTGGTGCTGGCAACCGCGCTCCACCGCCCGGTCACCAAGGCAACGCGGATGCTCATCGAGATCGTCCAGGAAGAGATCGCCCGCTGCGTCGAGAAGGGAATCCTGAGAGGAAAGGCCGGCGGCGCACTCGCGCCGTAAAGGCCGACCAGCCTGTCCCTCCTATCCGCGGGCGCTCAATGGTCCGGTGGCCAGATGCGGATGCCGGCATGGCTGAACGGCACCTTCTTGGAGATGTTGAGGCGGATCAGGATCGGCGTGATCGCCTCGACGCTGCGCGCGCTGGAAGCCGGCCCCGCATCGTAGCTCCTCACGCCCAGCCTCTCGATCAACGACTGGACTTCTTCTTTCGCAGCGGGATCGTCGCCGCAAACAAGAATGTCGCAGTTGATCGCGTGATCGAGGTTGCCGAGAACGTGAGCCGAGACGTTGTGGAGCGCACCGACCACCGGAATGTCGCCCCCAAGCAGGCGCTGGGCGGCTTCCGTCGCCGAGCCGTCTGCCGGCGGGGCATAGGCGCGGGGATTCCCTTGCGCCAACGGAACCACGATATCGACAAGAATCCGTCCCGAAAGCCGCGAACGGACGGCTTCCAGCGTCTCGTCGTGCGCGGCATAGGGAACCGCCAGCATGACGATCCGTTCGGCGGCTTCGACGGCAGCGGGATTGTCCCTGCCCTCGATGACGGCATGACCGCCCGCGCCCGCCCCGGACAGCTTCGCATTCAGCGTCGCCGCGATTTCGGCGGCACGCGCGCCATCCCGTGAGCCCAGGACCACGCCAACGCCGGCACGCGCGAAGCGGAGCGCGAGCCCCTGCCCTTGCGGGCCTGTTCCTCCGAGTATGGCGATCTTCATAGAAACAACTCCTGCGATCTGAGCCTTAGGATGTCTTTGGCCGACGTTTCCGGATGGTCATTCCACCTCAGCCCCCGGATGACGACGGCTGGCGTCTGTGCGTCCTTTTGCATGAGGATGCCTGCGGCCGCGGCGAGTTCGTCGGCGAGGGCCGGCATGGTTGCCTTGAGGGTCCGGCCCGAAGCGTCCGTGCGGCCAGTCCAGTCGACGATGGCGGGGACGCCGGCGAGGCCGATGGCGATGTTGACGAGGCCCTGCCGCCACGGCCGGCCGAAAGTGTCGGTGACGACGACGCCGATGGGGTGGCATCGGCTTCTGCGTTCGAGCGTGTCGCGAATGCGGCGGGCGCTGCGGTCGGCGTCCTCGGGCAGAAGCAGCAGCATGCCCTCCTTGCCCCGGCCGAGATTGGATTCGTCGATGCCGGCATTGGCGCAGATCCAGCCGTTGCGATGGCGGGTGATGAGGAGGCCGTCGGAGCCGGCGGGCACGGCGCGCAGCACCGTCTCCGATTCCGACAGGATCGCCTCGACCTTGCGCGGGTCCTTGCCGATGCGGGCGGCGATCTCCAGCGCCTGCGGCGAGGGCACGAAATCGTCGAGGGGCCGCATGCGGTCCTCGGCCTTGGACACCACCTTCTGGGCGACGACCACGATGTCGCCGCCCTGGAGCGCCCGGCCGGCGCATGCCAATGCGTCACCGATCAGCGCGCCGAGATCGTCGCCGGCCATGACCTCGGGAATGCCGGGGATGGCGAAGGCGTGAAGGTCGGCCGCAACTGCACCGCGGATCAGAAGATCAGGCCGCGCGCGCAGATCGTCCGGCGTGTCCATGTCGCGCGACAGGAACGGCAGGTCGAGCCGCGCGACCGTCAGCCCGGCCTCGCGGGCGGCGGCCTCGTGGGCGGCGGCCGAGCCCGGTCCGAAGCGGAAGCCGATCGCCTCCGGCGGCGTCACGAGAAGCGCGTTGGTGCCGCCGTCGAGCGAGCCGGCGATCGCCACCGCGTGCGCGCGGCCGGCCGCGAGCAGCGCTGCGACCTCCTCGTCGGCCAGCGTCGGGATGTCGGCATGGATGATCAGGAGCGACGAGGCCCCGCTGCCCCGCGCCCAGGATGCGGCCTTCGCGGCGGCGGCGTTGATGTCGCCGCCGGCCGCCTCGTCTATCGCCTCGGCGCCACTGGCGCGCGCGATGGCGGCGATGCGCGGCGACGGCGTCACCACGCCGACCCGCCACGGCCCGTCGGCAGTCCTTGCGGGGCGCGTGAAGTGGGCGAGCGTGTTCTCGAACATCAGCAGCGCCAGACTCTCGCGCGCATCGCTGCCCAGAACCGGGCGCAGCCGCGTCTTGGCCTCGGCCGGGTCCTTCATCAGAATGGCGACGGCGAGCGTCATGAGATGCGCCCCGCGGCCCGAACCGTCCGCGCCGCGAAGGCCAGAACCTCGCGCGCCAGTCGCTCGGCCGCCTCGGGCTCCGGCATCAGGATGTCGGTGGCGAGCACAGCCACGCCCGAGGCGCGCACCGCCGCGATGTCGGCCTCGTCCTCACGGTGGA
This sequence comes from Hyphomicrobiales bacterium, assembly GCA_022838525.1. GTDB lineage: Bacteria > Pseudomonadota > Alphaproteobacteria > Rhizobiales > Rhizobiaceae > Aerobium. The sequence continues at coordinate 23,852 of JALHFU010000028.1, forward strand.
TGGCGAAGCCGTCGATCAGCCCGTCGTAGCGGGCGGCCACGCCGCTTGCGCCGCGCTCGAGGCCGAGATCCTCGATCATCCGGGCGAGCGGTCCCTTGACCGCCTTGCCGCCGATCAGCGGCGACACCGCGACCACGGGCGCTGCCGCACCTTCCACCGCCGTGCGCATGCCCGGGACGGCGAGGATCGGGTCGATCGACAGCAGCGGGTTGCTCGGCGCGAGCACGATGATGTCCGCCTCCGCTATGGCGGCGAGCGCCCGCGGGCTGGCGACGGCGGTCGCCGCGCCTTCATAGACCAGCGCGCTGACGCGCGGCGCGCACCGCGCGCCGACGAACCAGGGCTGGAAGTCCAT
>JALHFU010000213.1:0-6313 GCA_022838525.1 Hyphomicrobiales bacterium
GTTCTTTCCAAAAAGAATTATCCACCGGGACAACATGGTGCTCACGGGAGACGGGCGTCGCAACTGCGCGGTATAGGGCCGTCATTGCATCTGTGCTGGCAAGGCCGATCAGCCACATTCCGCACCAAGGCAGCGACAGGAGGCTGATGGATATGGAGCCGGGTCATTTCGAAGGGTCTCTCCTGGTGGGCATCGCCAATCCCGCAACCATGCCGCGCCTCATGCAGCTTGCCACCCGGGTTGCCCTCACTGTGGGCTGCGACATCACCGCGACCCGCATCGTCACCGTGCCCGGGCATGATGCGCCGGACCTGCCCGACGATTCGCCCTCCATCGCGGAAGCCCACGAACTGCTGCGTGGCGCTGTGGAATGCGCGCAGGCATCTCGAGAAGGCGCAGATAAAATTCCACCCCGGCCTGAACGAGGACCTCGCCGCCACCGCCATCTGGGGCACCCAGCAGGTGGGGCTCAACGGCCGCTCCGACTATGACGGCGTCTTCTCCATCTGGTACGGCAAGGGGCCGGGCGTCGACCGCACCGGCGACGTGTTCAAGCACGGCAACCTCGCCGGCACCGCGCCGCATGGCGGCGTGCTGGTGCTCGCCGGCGACGACCCGATGGCCAAGTCCTCGACGGTCGCGCACCAGAGCGAGCCGGCGCTGATCGCGGCTTCCATTCCCGTCTTCAACCCGGCGTCGATCCAGGAATATGTCGATTACGGCCTCGCCGCCTTCGCGCTGTCGCGCTACGCCGGCGTGTGGGTCGGCATGAAGTGCATCACCGATATCGTCGAGGGCTCGGCCTCGATCGAGGTCGACCCGGCCCGCGCCGTCTTCCGCACGCCGGAGGATTTCGCCCTCCCGCCGGAAGGCGTCCACATCCGCCAGCCCGACTGGGCGCTCGACCAGGAGCGGCGGCTGGTGCGGGTGCGCCTGCCGGCGGTGCAGGCCTTCCTGCGGGCGAACGGCTTCGACAGGGTCACGCACGACGTTCCGCGCCGCCGCCTCGGCATAGTCGCCTCCGGCAAGTCGTGGGCCGACCTGATGGGCGCCTTCGACCAGCTCGGGCTGGACGAGACGACGCGCGCCGCGCTCGGCATTTCCGTCTACAAGCCGGCCGTGGTCTGGCCGCTGGAGCCGGAAGGCGCCCGCGCCTTCGCGACGGGGCAGGAAGAGCTGCTGGTGATCGAGGAAAAGCGCGGCCTGATCGAGGAGCAGCTCGCCCGCATCCTCTATGACGGCGACGCGCGGCCGCGCCTCGTCGGCAAGACGGACGAGCTTGGCGCGCCGCTGGTCGCCGCCGATGGCGAACTTTCCGTGCGCGAGGTCGCCAGCATCCTGCTCGCCCGCCTTTCCCGCCGCGCCGAGGATCGCGAGATCGTGGCGCGGCTGGAGGCAGCGCTCTCCGGCAGCGCGCTGCCCGCGACCACGCCGGCCGCGCCGCGCCAGCCGTGGTTCTGCGCCGGCTGCCCGCACAACACCTCGACGCGCGTGCCGGACGGAAGCCGCGCCTTCGCCGGCATCGGCTGCCATACGATGGCACTGCTGATGCCCAACCGGCGGACGGAAACCTTCACCCAGATGGGCGGCGAGGGCGCGCAGTGGATCGGCCAGGCGCCGTTCTCGAAGGACGGGCACGTCTTCCAGAACCTCCGATGACCGGCGGCCAGGCGCCCGACAAGCCGCAGACGCCGTGGGGCATCACGCGGCAGGTCGTGGCCGAGGGCGTCAGCCAGGTCGTCGTGGTCAGCGACGAGCCGGGGCGCTACCCGCCCGGCACGCCATGGGCGGAGGGCGTGACGATCCGCGACCGCGGCGAGCTCGACGCCGTCCAGCGCGAGCTGCGCGTGGTCGGGGGCGTCACCGTGCTGCTTTACGACCAGACCTGCGCCGCCGAGAAGCGCCGCCGCCGCAAGCGCGGCACCTTCCCCAGCCCGCCGCGCCGCGTCTTCATCAACGAGGCGGTGTGCGAAGGCTGCGGCGATTGCGGCGTGGTGTCGAACTGCGTTGCCATCAAGCCGCTGGAGACCGCCTTCGGCCGCAAGCGCGAGATCGACCAGTCGTCCTGCAACAAGGACTTCTCCTGCGTGGAAGGCTTTTGTCCGTCCTTCGTCACCGTGCACGGGGCCGAGCCGAGGAAGCCGGCTGCCGCCCGCGCGGCCGGCGCCGACGCGCTCGCCGGGGCCTTGCGCGATCTGCCTGAACCGGCGGCAGCGGTAGGAAGCGACTACAACATCCTCGTCACCGGCATCGGCGGCACCGGCGTCGTCACCATCGGCGCGCTGCTCGGCATGGCGGCGCACCTGTCGCGGATGGGCGTCTCGGTGCTCGACCAGACCGGCCTCGCCCAGAAGAACGGCGCCGTGACCAGCCATGTGCGCGTCGCCGCCACGCCCGACGCGCTGCACGGCACCCGCATCCCCGCCGCCTCGGCCGATCTGGTGATCGGCTGCGACATGGTGGTGGCCGCCGGGCAGGAGGCGCTCGCGCTCTATCGCGAAGGCCGCACCCGCGCCGTGGTCAACGACCATGTGACGCCGCTCGCCTCGTTCGCGATCATGCCCGACCAGCCGCAGGACGCGCGGCCGCTGATCGACACGGTGCGCCGCGCCGTCGGGCGGGACGCGGCCGACTTCGTCGCCGCCGGCCGGCTGGCCGAGGCGCTGATGGGCGATGCGATCTTCACCAACCCGTTCCTGCTCGGTTATGCCTGCCAGAAGGGGCTGCTGCCGTTCGGGCGCGACGCGCTCGAACGGGCGATCCGGCTGAACGGCGTCTCGGTCGCGGCCAATCTCGAGGCCTTCGGCTGGGGCCGCGTCACCGCCCATGCGCCGGAGCGCGTGCTTGCCGTCGCCACGCCCGCCGCGCGGCCGGCCGCGAGACTGCCCGAGATGCTGGAGGAGATCGTCGCCCACCGCAGGGCGCATCTGACCGCCTACCAGAACGCGCGCTACGCCGCCCGCTACGAGAAACTGGTCCGGCGCGTGGCCGAGGCCGAGGCGCGCGTCGCGCCCGGCCATGACGAGCTCGCCCGCGCCGTCGCCGCCAGCTACGCCAGGCTTCTCGCCTACAAGGACGAGTACGAGGTGGCGCGGCTCTATTCCCTCCCGGCCTTCCGCGAGCGCCTTGCCGCGACCTTCGAGACGCCGCAGCGGCTCACCGTCCATCTCGCGCCGCCGATCCTGTCGAGGCCGGACCCGGCGACGGGCGTGGCCGGGAAGCGCGAGTTCGGCCCGTGGATGTTCACCGCCTTCCGGGTGCTGGCGAAGTTCAAGGCCCTGCGCGGCACGCCGTTCGACCCGTTCGGCCGCAGCGCCGACCGGCGGCTGGAGCGCCGGCTGATCGCCGACTACGAGGCGCTGGCCGAGCGCATGCTGCGCGAGCTGACGGCCGGGAACCGCGACATCTTCGCGGCGCTTCTGTCCCTGCCCGAGCGCATCCGTGGCTACGGACACGTCAAGGAGCGGCACGTCGCCGAGGCGGAGGAGCGCCGAAAGGAGCTTCTGGCCGAGCTCGACCGCAAGGCACGGCCCGTCCTGCGGGCGGCAGAGTCGGCCTGACGGCCGCTACCGCCCCTTGACGATCATATCCGCCGCCTTCTCGGCGATCATGATGACCGGAGAGGCGGTGTTGCCGGAGACGATCTTCGGCATGATCGAGGCGTCGATCACGCGCAGGCCGGAGAGGCCTTTCACGCGCAGCTCGGGATCGACCACGGCCTTGTCGTCCACGCCCATGCGGCAGGTGCCGACCGGGTGGAAGATCGTGGTGGCGATGTCGCCGACCTTGCGCACCAGCGCGTCCTCGCTGTCGTGCCCGGGGCCGGGCAGGATCTCCTCCGGCCGGTAGGGCTGAAGCGCCCTCGCGGTCATGATCTGCCGCGCCTGCCGCACCGCCTTCACCGCCACGTCGCGGTCGCTCTCGGCCGAGAGATAGTTGAGCCTGATCTGCGGCTGCACCTCGGGATCGCGCGTCGTCGCGTGGGTCGCGCCGACGCTGTCGGGGCGCAGGTTGCACACGGAGACCGTGATCGCCGGGAAGACGTGCAGCGGGTCGCCGAGCCGGTCGGTCGACAGCGGCTGCACGTGGTATTCGAGGTCGGGCGTCGCCTTGGCCGGGTCGGACCTGGTGAACATGCCGAACTGCGACGGCGCCATCGACATCGGCCCCTTCTGCATCAGCGCATATTGCAGCGCGATGCCGGCCTTGCCGAACGGGCTGTGGAACATGGTGTTGAGCGTCTTCGCGCCCGTCACCTTGTAGACGGTGCGGATCTGGAGATGGTCCTGCAAGTTCTCGCCGACGCCCGCGCTCTCGTGCAGAACCTCGATGCCGAGGCCTTGCAGCACGTCCGGCCGGCCGATGCCGGAGAGCTCCATCAGCTTCGGCGAGTTGATGGCGCCGGCGGCCAGAAGCACCTCGGCGTCGGCGCGCGCCTCGTGCAGCCGGCCGCCCAGCCGGTAGCGCACGCCGACGACGCGCCTTCCCTCCAGGACCAGGCTTTCGGTCAGCGCACGGGTGACGAGCCTCAGGTTCGGCCGCTTCAGCGCGGGCCTGAGGAAGCCCTTGGCGGTGTTCCAGCGGATGCCGCCCTTCTGGTTGACCTCGAAGAAGCCCGAGCCCTCGTTGTCGCCGTCGTTGAAGTCGGCGCGCGGCATGATGCCGAATTCCCTGGCGCCCTCCTGCACGGCGAGCAGGATGTCCCATTTGAGGCGCTGCTTCGCCACCTTCCACTCGCCGCCGGCGCCGTGCAGCGTCGTCCTGCCGCCGTGGTGGTCCTCGGACTTGAGGAAGTAGGGCAGGACGTCGTTCCAGCCCCAGCCGGTGTTGCCCATCTGCCGCCAGCCGTCGTAGTCGGCGGCCTGGCCGCGCATGTAGATCATGCCGTTGACCGAGGTGCAGCCGCCCAGCACCTTGCCGCGCGGATAGACCAGCGAGCGGCCGTTGAGCCCCGGCTCCTCGGCCGTCTTCATCATCCAGTCGGTGCGCGGGTTGCCGATGCAGTAGAGATAGCCGACCGGGATGTGCACCCAGTGGTAGTTGTCCGAGCCGCCGGCCTCGATCAGGAGCACGCGGGTCGCGGGGTCCTGCGTCAGCCGGTTGGCGAGCACGCAGCCCGCCGTGCCCGCCCCGACGACGATGTAGTCGTAGCGTCCCTCGTCCCGGACCGCGTCCTTGACGGCCTCCGCCATGCCTGCCTCCTCCCGCAGTTTTCTCCAGAATGCGCCAGCGGCGGCGGCAATGCCAGTGGCGTCGTCGTCGCGGGGCGCTCAGACCGTCTCCCAGCCGCCCGTTTCGCCGGCGCGGAAGACGGCGTCGATGACCTTCTGGTTGAGGACGGATTCCTCCAGCGTGAACACGCGCGCCGAGGCGTCGCCCCCGGCCGCCCGCACGAAGGCCTCGACCTGGAGCGTATACTGCCGCGCATTGGGGAAGCGGAAGACGGTGGCCTCCGCATGCGCCCGATCGTGCAGCGTCACGACATGGTCGCCGTAGAGCCCGGCATTGAAGGGGGCGGCGACCTCGATGAAGCCCCTGTCGCCGTGGAACACCATCGACTGCCTGAGCGCCATCTGCGTCGAGACGTAGAAGGTGAGGTCGAAGCCGTCGAAGACGGCGCGGACCGTGGCGTAGATGTCGGTGCCGAAGACGGGATCGCGCTCGACGCTCGCCTGCACCCTAAGCGGCTCGCGCCCCGTGGCGAAGCGCGCCGTCACGGTGGGGTAGACGCCGATGTCGGGCAGCGCGCCGCCGCCGAGCTCCGGGATGTTGCGCATGTTGGCGGGATCGACGTTGAAATAGGAGAACGCCCCCTGCACGTGGCGCAGCCGGCCGACCGCGCCCGCCGCGATCAGGTCGCGCACCTTCTGCCATTGCGGATGGTGGACGACCATGAAGCCTTCCGCGACCAGCACCTTGTTGCGGTCGCGCGCGGCGATCACCGGCGCGATGTCGCGGGCGTGGAGCGCGAGCGGCTTCTCCACCAGCACGTGCTTGCCGGCATCGGCGGCGCGGACCGCCCATTCGACATGCTGCGAGGTCGGCAGCGGGATGTAGACGCCGTCGATCTCCGGCGAGGCCAGCAGCGCGTCGCAGGAGCCGAAGGCGAGCGGCGCGCCGACGCGGCCGGCGAGCGCCCTTGCCCGGTCGGGGTCGCGGCTGGCGACGGCATGGACCGTGCCGTTGCCGGATTCCTGGATCGCCGGAATCAGGTGCTCGCGCGCGATCTTCGCCGTCGACAGGATGCCCCACCGGAACATCGGCTCCTCCCTCGTTTCCTTGCGACGCTCATGGCCGTGCAGTTCGCGAACGC
>JALHFU010000214.1:0-5404 GCA_022838525.1 Hyphomicrobiales bacterium
AACGAGGTGAATGATGGAAACCGAATTAACAAAACGGATTAAGGCGCTGACCCATCACTACCGCCTCGGACGGGCGATCCGCGATCTCGCGTCGAATGTCGGCGACACGCAGGATTTGCGGGCGATCGCCCAGCCTGCCCTGCTGGAGCTCGCCAGCGAGCTCAGCGTCACGGCCTTCCTGTCGATCTTCAAGGACGGCGCCGCCGTCTGCCTCGACCGCGTCCACGACATGCGCGGCCTCGAGGTCCACTGGTGGCAGGTCGGCGGCACCCTGCCGCTCAACTGCGGCGGCGCGCCGAAGCTGCTTCTGGCCTACCAGCCGGAAGAGGAGATCGAGCGCCTGCTCTCCGAGCCGATGGAGCAGCTGAGCGAGAAATCCATCACCTCGAAGAAGGAGCTGCGCAAGCGCCTCGCCCTCATCCGCGAGCGCGGCTGGGAATGCGCGGTCGACGACGTCGCGCTGGGCCTGACCGCGCTGGCCGTGCCGGTGCTCGACCGCGACGGCAAGCCGGTATGCGCGGTCTCGATCGCCGGCCTCACCCCGCAGCTGGTCAAGAACGGCAAGCCCGTCCACCTGGAACGCCTCCAGGAGGTCGCGAGCCGCATCCGCGGCCAGCTCGGCTACCGGTAGCCGGCCTGCCGCTCGCAGGACTATTCTATATAGGGAAAATAGTCGGCCGGAGAGAGTCTCACCCCCTCCAGCGACGTGTCGCGCGTGACGAGCCGTATGTCCGGGCCGGCGAGCCCGCCGATCTTCTCGCCGGACAGCACCCGCAGCATCACCTCGACGGCCATCGTCCCCTGCGCCTGCGGATCGTCGTTCGGCGCGACGAGCACGCGGCCGTTCACCAGCCCCCGCCGGACGCTGTGGCTGACATAGGTCGCCACGAGCTTCGGGGCTTTCGCCGCGCTGCCGGCGTCGATCAGCCCCATCGCCGCCTCGATCGCCGGCGCCGGGCCGATTATGTAGTCCGGGGCGGGATAGGCCCTGAGCGCGCGTTCGAGGGCGTCGAGCTGCTCGCTCTGGCCGGTATCCGCCCGGAAGACCGCCGCTATCTGAATGGCCGCGTCGGCAAGGCCGGCTTTCAGCCCCAATTCGACCGGCGCGACCCACCCGGATTCCTCGGGGCCCGAAAGCAGCACCGCGGTCTGCGGCGGCGTTCCCTGCGGATGCAGCTCCGTCAGGAACCGGCCGAGCTCGAGGCCCATGTCGCGCCAGTCGACGCCAACACGGGCGCTGAGCGCGTCGGAATGCAGCTCGTTGACGAGGGCGATCACCGGCACGGCGCGGGCCGCGCGTTCGATCGCCGCCAGCAGGTCGGGATGATCGGAGGTGACGGCGCCGATCAGGATCGCCTCGACGCCCAAGCGCTCGCAGGTCTCGAGCTGGCGAAGCTGCTGCTCGCGGGCGCGGTAGCCGCCCGCCTCGAAGAAGCGCGGCGCCACATCGTGCTGCCGCGACGCCTGCTCGATGCCGTAGGCGACGCTGAGCCAGTACTCGTCCTTGAAATGGGGAACCAGAACGCAGAAGCTCCGCTCCTGCGCGCCGGCGGGAACGCTTGCCAAACACGACAGACCGAACGTCGCAGCGTACAGAATTGCGCGCATTCCCGCCCGCAGGTAAAGCTCAGCCATGCGTCCACGGCGCTTCGACACGCAACTGCAGTTCGTCTTCACTGCTCTCTCCGCCCTCACGCTCGTGGTGGGCCTCACCTCTATGGGGGTGAATCGCCACCTTATCAACACGCACCGCGAGCTTTTGGGCGACGCCATGCCGGCGGTCCAGCTCGCCGAGCGGGTGGGGGCCGACGCGGAGCTGGCGTGGGGTGCGGCCGACCGGCTGCGCGCGGCCGACAATGAGGAGCAGATCGAATCCGCCGCCGGCCAGCTGACGGGCTTCATCGACGGCATCGAGGCGGGCGTCGGCGAGCTGCGGCTGCGCTTCCCCGAAAGCGGGGCGCAGGAGGAGGCGGCGCGGTCGCGCGGCCATGCCGCGAGGATGCGGGCGAACGCCCTCGACGCCCATTCGATCCGGGCCGCGCTTCGCGCGGAGGCGGAACGCACGGAGGCCGCGACGCTGCGTCTGGCGGCCATCGTCGCGGCGCAGAACGATCTGGCGCGGCTGCGGATCACCGCCGGCATCTCCGAACTCTACACCGCCCCGGACGCCGCGACGCGGGCCGGCCTCGACCGCCTCGCCGACCGCGACTTCTTCGCCTATGAGCGGATCGGCGAGCTTTCCGAGACCGTCGCCGAGCTCGGGCGAAGCCTGCGGCAGGCGGCCGCCGCGCAAACGCAGGACGAGCTCGATCTGCTGGGCTCCGACAGCCGCGCCGGCCTCGACCGGGCGGCGGCGCGCCTGCCCTTCCTCCCCTCGCCCGCGGCCGGCCGGCTCGCCGCCGTCGAGCTCGACGCCTATGCGGCGGCGCTCGACGGCGAGGGGCTGCTGCCGTTGCGCCGCCGGCTGATCGAGATCGAGGCCGAGCTCGCCGCCGTGTCGGCGGCGCTGGACGACGAGCTCGACGCCCTCACCTCCGAGGCGCAGCGGCTGCGCGACAAGTCGCGCGCGGCGACGCTGGAGCGGATATCCTCCGTCTCGCGCCTTTCCTTCGCGCTCGGCACCGCGCTAGCGCTGGCGACCGCCTTCGCGGTTCTCGCCGGCACCTTCATCTGGCTCTATGCGCGCCGGCGCATCGTCGGCCGGCTCGGCGCGGTGGCGAGCCGCATCGTGCAGGTGGCGCAGGGCAGGTTCGGCGAGCCGTTGGCGATCACCGGCCCCGACGAGATCGGCAGGCTGGAGAAGGCGCTGAACGTGCTGCGCCGGCGCTCGCTGGAAGCGGCGAACCTGCGCCGCAGCCTCGAGGAGGCAGTGAGGGCGCGCACCGCGGACGTGGTGCAGGAGATGCACGTCTCGGACGCGGCCCGCACCGAGGCGGAGGAGGCGAACCGCGCCAAGACCCATTTCCTCGCCCGCATGAGCCACGAGATCCGCACGCCGCTGAACGGCGTCATCGGCATGCTCCGCCTGCTGGCCGCCGACGAGGAGCGCCCGGCAAGGCGGCAGAGGCTGCAGGCCGCGCTCGCCTCGGCCGACGACCTCAAGGAGCTGACCAGCGACATCCTCGCCTTTGCGAGCGGCGAGGAAGGCATCCGCAACGAAAGCAGCGTCGCCTTCGACCCGCGGCGGCTCGCCGCCCAGCTCGGCGACCATCTGCGCACGCTCGCTGAAGAGAAGGGCCTGGCCGCGGACGTCCGCATCGCCGACACCCTGCCGGCGACGCTGGTGGGCGACGCGCTTCGCATCAGGCAGGTCCTCGGCAACCTGATCTCGAATGCGGTCAAATATACCGAGCAGGGACTGGTGGTGCTCCAGATCGATCACGGCCCCGCGCCGGAAGGCGGGCACGTGGTCAGCTTCGCGGTCAGCGACACCGGCGTCGGCATGACGCGCGAGGAGACGCAGCACGCCTTCGACGTCTACGGCCGCACCGGCGACGCCCGCCGCAAGGGGATCGAGGGCACGGGCCTCGGTCTCGCCGTCGCGAGGCAGCTGACCGATGCGATGGGCGGCGGCTTGACGGTCGAGAGCGAGCCGGGCGTCGGAAGCCGCTTCACCCTGACCCTGTCGCTGCCCGAGGGAGACCCGGCGGCGACGGCGCCCGACGACGCGCTGCCCGCCGCCCGGATCGCGGAGGGCCGGCGCGTGCTCGTCGTCGACGACCACGCCGTCAACCGGCTGGTGGCGCGCAGCTACCTCGAACGGTTCGGCGCCACGGTCGTGGAGGCTGCGACCGGAGCGGAAGCGCTGGTCGCGGCGGTCCGGGGAGAGTTCGACCTCATCCTGCTCGACCTCCACCTTCCCGACATCCAGGGCGCGCGGCTCGCCGCGCAGATCGAGCGCAAGGGCGCGCGCGTCGCCGTCCTGACCGCCGATCTGGTGACTGACGACGCCGGGACCCGCGCCGAGCTCGGCGTCGACCATGTGCTGATGAAGCCGCTGTCGCCGCGGGCGCTGGCCGCGCTCCTTTCCGAGCAGGCGCCACCGACTGCCGACGACGCCGCAGACGGCCCCGAATTACGCATCGTGGAGGACGTCGCCGACCTCGGCGCCGAGACGGTGAGCGTCATCGTCGGCAGCTACCTTCAGGACCTCCCGGCCGCCGTCGAGGCCATCCTGAGCGCCGGCACGGCCGAGGAGCGGCGCAAGGTCGCCCACCGCCTCAAGGGCGCGTCGGCCAATTTCGCGCTCGACGGGCTGTGCGACCTCCTCCGCCGCATCGAGGAGGACGACGGCACGGCGCTCGAAGCGCTCGGACCGGCCGCTGCGCAGGCGGCCGCGACGCTGTGCGCTGCCGCCGCCCGCGCGGGGCTTCACCTCGATCCGGCGTCGGCGAAGCAGTAGCCTTCGCCCTGCCGTGTCAGTATCCATTCCGGATTTTCCGGGTCCGCCTCGATCTTCCTGCGCAGGCGGCCGATCAGCACGTCGATGGTGCGGTCGCCGTGGCGCAGGTCGCCGCGGCCGATCAGCTTGTTCAGCCGCGCGCGGCTCAGCGTCTGGCCCGGATAGCGCGTCAGGATGTCGACGAGGTTGAACTCGAACTTGCTCAGCGGCTCGACGCGCGCCGCCGAGACGAGGCGATGGCGGATGCGGTCGAGCCGCCACGGGCCGAATATCTCGACCGGCGGGCGAGCAGGCCCTTGATGCGCGCCGCCAGCTCGCGCTTGTCGAACGGCTTGGTGACGTAGTCGTCCGCGCCCATCTCCAGCCCGACGATGCGGTCGACCTGGTCGCTGCGCGCGGTCAGCAGGATGATGCCGACCCGCGACACCGCGCGCTGCTCACGGGTGATGGTCAGCCCGTCCTTGCCTTCGAGATTGATGTCGAGAAGCAGCAGCTCGGGCGGGTCGGCGTCGATCACCTCCTGCATCGTCTCCGCATCCTCGACCTCGGTCACGCGGTAGCCGAGCGTGCGCAGATAGGCCCCCAGCCGCATGCGCGTGGTGCGGTCGTCCTCGACGATGAGAATGTGGGCGGGCATGAGCTTTCTTTACATCTCTTTACATCGTTTCACAGGGGGCCTTGCTTCCGATCAACCGCTTCGGGCGCCCCGAAACCTAGCTTCCGGATGCACCCAAGATCGGAGGCCCGCCATGACATTCGTCAATATGAATCGCCGCCACTTCCTGCAAGGCGGCACCGCAGCTCTGGGAGCGAAGTGGCTGCTCGGCAGCACCGCCATCGCTTCCGGGCTCGATCCGAATTCCTTCTCGCTCGACCGCGTCTTCCACGCCAGCCACTACGGCCCGTTCGAGGCCATCGTGCGCGACGGCCGCATCGTCGGCATCAACTCCATCCCCGAGCTCGACCAGCGCCCGACGGAGATGCTGCTCTACGGCGTGCTCG
>JALHFU010000215.1:0-4657 GCA_022838525.1 Hyphomicrobiales bacterium
ATGGCCAAGGGTAAATTTGAGCGTACGAAGCCGCATGTCAACATCGGCACGATTGGTCACGTTGACCATGGCAAGACGTCTTTGACGGCAGCGATCACGAAGTTCTTCGGCGATTTCAAGGCGTACGACCAGATCGACAACGCGCCTGAGGAGAAGGCGCGCGGCATCACGATCTCGACGTCGCATGTCGAGTACGAGACCGAGAACCGGCATTATGCGCATGTCGACTGCCCGGGCCATGCCGACTACGTCAAGAACATGATCACCGGTGCGGCGCAGATGGACGGCGCCATCCTGGTGGTGTCGGCGGCCGACGGCCCGATGCCGCAGACGCGCGAGCACATCCTTCTGGCGCGCCAGGTCGGCGTGCCGTCGATCGTGGTGTTCCTGAACAAGGTCGATCTGGTCGACGATGCCGAGCTTCTGGAGCTGGTCGAGCTCGAGGTCCGCGAGCTTCTGTCGGCCTACGAGTTCCCGGGCGACGACACGCCGATCGTGGCGGGCTCGGCGGTTGCGGCGCTTGAGGGCACCAACAAGGAGATCGGCGAGGACGCGGTCCGCAAGCTGATGGCCGAGGTCGACCGCTACATCCCGACGCCGGAGCGTCCGATCGACCAGCCGTTCCTGATGCCGATCGAGGACGTGTTCTCGATCTCGGGCCGCGGCACGGTGGTGACGGGGCGCGTGGAGCGCGGCATCGTCAAGGTCGGCGAGGAGGTCGAGATCGTCGGCATCCGTCCGACGACCAAGACGACGGTGACGGGCGTGGAGATGTTCCGCAAGCTGCTCGACCAGGGCCAGGCGGGCGACAACATCGGTGCGCTGCTGCGCGGCGTCGACCGCGACGGCGTCGAGCGCGGCCAGGTTCTGGCCAAGCCCGGCTCGGTCAAGCCGCACACCAAGTTCAAGGCCGAGGTCTACATCCTGACCAAGGACGAGGGCGGCCGTCACACGCCGTTCTTCACCAACTACCGTCCGCAGTTCTACTTCCGCACCACCGACGTGACCGGTGTGGTCAAGCTGCCGGAAGGCACCGAGATGGTGATGCCGGGCGACAACCTGGCCGTCGACGTCGAGCTGATCGTGCCGATCGCCATGGAGGAGAAGCTGCGCTTCGCCATCCGCGAAGGCGGCCGAACCGTCGGCTCCGGCATCGTCGCGAGCATCACGGAATAAAAAGAGAATTTCTTCTCTTGCGAACGGGCGGCTTCGGCCGCCCGTTTTGCATTTGCGCGCCGTTCGGCCATGATGGGGCATGGGTGCGCGGCGGGGGAAGATATCCGCGGCCGTCTTTGCGGCGGTCGTTCTTGCGGTTTCGTGGCCGGCGGCGGGCCTGTCGCAGGCGGGGACCGCTCCGGCCGCGACGGCCCAGTGCCCCGAGCGGCCGCCCTGCCGCGGCTGCGGATGCCGCGGCGGCCCGGGCTATCGCGGCCCCGACGGGCGGTGCGTCGGATTTCGCGAACTGGCGAAGATCTGCGGCACTCCGCCGGAGCGGCGATGCGTCTTCGAAAACGCGCCCGGAACCGGCGCCAACCGCGAATGTGCACTTGCACCGCGCGCCAAGAAGAAATAGGAAGGCGTCGCGCCGACGGCGCAGGGGTATAGCTCAGTTGGTAGAGCGGCGGTCTCCAAAACCGCAGGTCGGGGGTTCGAGCCCCTCTGCCCCTGCCAGCATCGCCTGACAGGCCGCTTCCCGCCGGGCGGCGAAATCCGGTCCGGCCGGTTTTCGGCAGCGGGCGGAGCGGGACGCGGGCCACGCCATTTCCCTTCCTTCGATCAAGGCTCTTGCATCCGGCCGCGATCGCCTCTATGTAAGGACCCCAGACGCGAGGCGCGTGGAGCCCGGATTCGGCTTTACGCGCCTGAATTGCATGGCCGCAGATCACTGTCGAAGCATGTTGTGATTCGCGCGTCGGTGCGGGCAGATGCCGCCAGGTGTCTGTTTCGCCACAGTTTTCAGGCCCCGGGCGACACGGGGCAGCACAGAAGAGCGGCAGATGGCGTCCAAGACCACCAATCCCTTCGTCTTTCTCCAGCAGGTGCGCTCCGAGACGGCCAAGGTCACGTGGCCCTCGCGGCGCGAGACGATGATCTCGACGATGATGGTCATGGCCTTCGCGTTCCTGGCTGCGATCTTCTTCTTTGCCTCCGATCAGATTATCGCGTTCGCCGTCGAGCTGATTCTGGGCATCGGCCGCTAACGCCGCGATTACGGGGAATTCTGATTATGACTGCGCGGTGGTACATCGTCCACGCCTACTCGAATTTCGAGAAGAAGGTCGCCGAGGATATCGAGAACAAGGCCAGGCAGAAGGGTCTTTCCGACCAGATCGAGCAGATCGTGGTTCCGACCGAGAAGGTGGTCGAGGTCCGTCGCGGCAAGAAGGTCGACGCCGAGCGCAAGTTCTTTCCTGGCTACGTGCTGCTCAAGGCCAATCTGACCGATCCGGTCATCAGCCTCGTCAAGAACACGCCGCGCGTGACCGGCTTTCTCGGCGAGGACCGCACGACGGCCAAGCCGGTGCCGATCAGCGAGGCCGAGGCACAGCGCATCCTGATGCAGGTTCAGGAGGGCGTGGAGCGCCCGAAGCCGTCCGTCACCTTCGAGATCGGCGAGGCGGTGCGCGTTGCCGACGGGCCGTTCGCGTCCTTCAACGGCACCGTGCAGGAAGTCGACGAGGAGCGCTCGCGGCTCAAGGTCGAGGTGTCGATCTTCGGCCGCGCCGTGCCGGTCGATCTGGAATTCGGTCAGGTCGAGAAGGGCTGACAAGGGTTTCCTTCCGCGCCTTCGGGCTCCGGAAGGAGAACGCGGGAACGGCTGCGGCCGTATATCCGCGGGAATGGTGGAAGGAGAGGGCGGCTCAAGCCGGCCGCAGCGCTCCGCACCACCGACTGCAACCGCCGGCCCGTTCCCGGGAAAGGGATGCCGGCAAGACACGAGGCAGACGAGTAAATGGCTAAGAAGATTGCAGGCCAGCTCAAGCTTCAGGTGCCCGCGGGCTCGGCGACGCCGTCGCCCCCGATCGGCCCTGCGCTTGGTCAGCGCGGCATCAACATCATGGAGTTCTGCAAGGCGTTCAACGCCGCCACGCAGGAAGTGGAGAAGGGCCAGCCCACGCCGGTCGTCATCACCTACTATCAGGACAAGTCGTTCACCTTCGTCATGAAGACGCCGCCGGTGACCTACTTCCTGAAGAAGGCCGCCAACCTCAAGTCGGGCTCCAAGGAGCCGGGCAAGGCCAAGGCCGGCACGATCGGCCGCGCCAAGGTGCGCGAGATCGCCGAAGCGAAGATGAAGGACCTGAACGCCAACGACGTCGAGGCCGCCATGCGCATGGTTGAAGGCTCCGCCCGTTCGATGGGCCTGGAAGTGGTGGACTGAGACGATGGCCAAGAAGATCGCGAAGCGCGTCGCCAAGTCGCGCGAGGGCATTGACCCGAACAAGCAGTACGAGCTGGCCGAGGCCATCAAGCTCCTGAAGGACCGTGCCACCGCCAAGTTCGACGAGACCATCGAGGTCGCGATGAACCTCGGCGTCGATCCGCGCCACGCCGACCAGATGGTCCGCGGCGTCGTCAACCTGCCGAACGGCACCGGCCGTTCCGTGCGCGTGGCCGTGTTCGCCCGCGGCGACAAGGCCGAGGAAGCCAAGGCCGCCGGCGCCGACATCGTCGGCGCGGAGGACCTGGTCGACATCGTCCAGAAGGGCGAGATCGCCTTCGACCGCTGCATCGCCACGCCGGACCTGATGCCGCTCGTCGGCCGTCTCGGCAAGGTGCTGGGCCCGCGCGGCCTGATGCCGAACCCGAAGGTCGGCACCGTGACCGCCGACGTCGCCGCCGCCGTCAAGGCGTCGAAGGGCGGCGCCGTCGAGTTCCGCGTCGAGAAGGCGGGTATCGTCCATGCCGGCGTCGGCAAGGTGTCGTTCGACGCCAAGGCGCTGGAGGAGAACGTCAAGGCGTTCGCCGATGCCGTCATCAAGGCGAAGCCCTCGGGCGCCAAGGGCAACTACGTCAAGAAGGTGGCGATCTCGTCCACCATGGGGCCGGGCCTCAAGCTCGACCTCGCCAGCGTCACGGCCGCGTAAGGCCGTGCCAAGAATTCCGGGCCCCGTCCGCGGGGTCCGGATGCCGGAGGCCGAAAGGCTTCCGGCAAATCCTGTCCGAGATTGCAGGCGGTCCGGGAAACTCCGGCCTTAATCCGCAAGGGTCTGCATGAGACGGGTAAGAACCGACAACGGGATGCTTTCGCATCCGGCTGGAAGTTCGAACCGTGTTGGCCTTTTGTCAGCGCGCCCGCGGGATGACGATCCCAAGAGCGTGGCGGAAGGGGACAGGATCCTCGAGCGTCGTTCGGGCGGTCCCAAGGATACGTCCCGCGCGGCAAAAGGCAACCGATGGCCGTTCGCCATGAACGGTCGTCAACTGGAGATAGGCAGTGGAAAGAGCGGAAAAGCGCGAATTCGTCACGAGCCTGAACGACGTGTTCAAGAGCACGGGTTCGGTCGTCGTGGCCCACTATGCCGGGCTCACCGTCGCGAACATGAACGACCTTCGGTCGAAGATGCGCGCTGCGGGCGGCACCGTCAAGGTCGCGAAGAACCGTCTCGCCATTATCGCTCTTCAGGGCACGGAATCCGAGGGCATGAAGGATCTG
>JALHFU010000029.1:0-30883 GCA_022838525.1 Hyphomicrobiales bacterium
GCCTTCCGTCGCGCCGCCCATGACGAAGTCGCGCACCCGCGAATGGCCGTAGCCGCCCATAACGAGCAGGCCGCCTCCGCGTTCCATGGCGCCGTCCTGAAGCGTCCTCGCCACGGCCGCGCCCTTGCCGCGCAGCGCCACGGACTCGGCCTCGACGCCGCTGCGGCGCAGGCCGGCGGCGAGCCGCTCGCCGTCCTCGATCGCCAGCGGCTTCTCGTCCACCACCGTCAGCACGCTGACGCGCCTGGCGCGGGCGAGGAACGGCCGCGCATCCGCCACGGCGCGGGCGGCGACGCGGCTGCCGTCCCAGGCGACGGCGACATGGTCGAAGGCGCCGGCATCGACGGTCTCCGGCAAGAGCACCACCGGGCGGCCGGAGCCGAACACCACGGATTCGGCCGTGCTGCGCGAGGTCGGGTTCTCCGCCTCGAGGCCGACGAGGGACAGGTCGTGGTAGCGCGCCCGCAGCGCCGCGGTCGCGCCCAGAAGCGGCGGCGTGTCGGCGATCGTCTCCGCGGTGACGGCGACGCCCGCCGTCTTGGCCGCGGCCTCGACCGCCTCCACGAGGCGCTCGGCATGCCTGCGGCTCGTCGTCTCGGCCTGACGGATCATGTCCGGCACGTCGAGCAGGAAGCGCGACAGGGCGTTCGAGACCTGCGGGATGGTGACGTTGACCGCCAGCACGTTGAGGTCGGCGCCGAGCAGCGCCGCGACGGCCACGGCATTGGCGGCGATGGCGTCGGCGTTGGGGTCGGTATAGGTGACAAGGGGAAGGAAGGCCTCGATCTTCACGGGGTTCTCCTGCTGTCGCGGTTTGTGGTGCCTTCAGGGTTGAAGGCTGGCGATGTAGTCGAGAATGGCGGCGATCTGCTGCGGCGTCGCCGTGAACTGCGGCATGTCCGGGTGGCCGACGGCGATGCCCTCGACGAAGGACTCCTCCAGCGCGTCGATGGGATAGCGCTCCCACAGGACGCGGAAGGGCGGCGCGTCGGGATGATGGCTCTCGTCGGTGGCGCCGATGCCGTGGCAGGCGGCGCAGTTGGCCTCGACCAGAGCCTTGCCGTAGGCGATGACGGGGTCGTTCTCCTGCGCGGCCGCCGGCAGGGCGAACACGAACAGCAGCGCGGCCGCCGCGCGGATTCTCGCCATGTCTTTCCTCCGGCTCTGCGTTCAGGCCGCGACGGTGCTGGCGGCCATGTCCTCGGCCAGGGCGTCCGCCTGCTCGCGCAGGATCTCGACCGTCTCCGAGGCCATCTTCGGCCCCGCCGCGGCGAGCCTGCCCGCCTCCGCCACCCAGTCCATCGCGGCATTCTGCATGTAGGTGGAGACGATGTCGAACGCATCCGCGAACTCGTCGTCGTCGACGAGGTCGTCGAGCAGCTTGACGGTCTCCTCGCCGCGGCGGGCAAGGAAGGACAGGCTCTCGACCTGCCAGCGCAGCGCGGCCTTCAGCATCTCGGCCTGGCCGCGCGCCGCCAGCGAGAACAGCTTCTGCGCGCCCTCGTAGGCGCGCTCGTCGGGCCAGGCCGCGAAGGCCGTCGGAAAATGCGGGGTAGGCACGGTCCGGCTTGTCATCGCGAACTCCTCGATGTTCGGGGCTGGGTGGAAAAGCCAATGCTTATGATGAAGCATACAGGGCGAGGGGGAAAGAACATTGATCTTTATCAAGGATGGTGCGAACGCCTCCGCTATCGCTATATGGACGCGATCCCCAGGGAGACTCCGATGACCCAACTGAAAGACCTCACCCCGAAGTTCCGCCACGTGCGGCTGCTTCTCGCCCGCGAGAAGGGGCGCCCGACCGGCGACAGGGAGGAGGGATACGATCTGCTCGTTCCGCTCGACGAGGGCGGCCATCTCGACGCGGCGGAGTGGAAGACGCATCAGGAGCACTGCCGCGTGCGCCATTTCAAGGCCGGCGAGGACGACCGCATCGGCCGCCTGCGCCGCAAACCCGGGGGCCAGTGGTATTTCGACTATGCCGAGGGCGACAGCGACGACGAGATCGGCTTCCGCTTCGGCGAGGAGCGCTTCGTCACCGGCGAATACGTCTCGGTCGGTGCGGCGGGGAGCCAGCACACCTATCAGGTCGCGCGCGTCGAGAAGCCGTAGCGCCCCGCCTCCGTCACTTCCGCTGCAACAGCGCCGACACCGCGACGGCGAGCCAGCCGG
Source organism: Hyphomicrobiales bacterium (assembly GCA_022838525.1). Taxonomy (GTDB): domain Bacteria; phylum Pseudomonadota; class Alphaproteobacteria; order Rhizobiales; family Rhizobiaceae; genus Aerobium. The sequence continues at coordinate 2,173 of JALHFU010000029.1, forward strand.
CGATGGTCAGCGTGCCGCCGGTGGGCGCGGCCATCGGGAACAGCCGCTGGCCGAAGACGTCGCGCAGCACGAGGTCGCCGGCGAACAGCGCCACGCCGGCGACGAGGAGTGCGGCGGCGATGCCGAGGCTGCGCCCGTTGCCGCCGGCAAGGCCGAGGGCGAGCAGCGCCGGCGCATGGGCGAGCAGGAAGGCGGCCGCCGTGTGGAGATTGTCGCCGCCGAGATGGGCGGCCATGGCGAGGAGGGCGACGCCCGCCGCGCCGAGAAGCCCGGCGGCGAGGATGAGGAAGCGCTGCATCGGATGAAGCTCCGGTTGGGTGGGGTCGGCCGGGCCATAGCACCGGCGCGGGCGTGCGCACAGCCGGCGAAATGTCCCATCCCCCGCGCCTTTCCACCGAATCGCCGCGCCATCCGGCTTGCACGGCAAAACCGTGCTTCTTATATACGCGCCGAAGCTGCCAACCGGCCCGCGCGGCCGGCTATGCGGCCAGTCAGAGAAGTGAGGGGCCGTCGCCCGGAACGCCTTATTGGGTCCTAGACGGCCTGCCAGAAGGAGAGAATGAACATGGCCAAAGTGATCGGTATCGACCTCGGTACGACCAATTCCTGCGTCGCCGTCATGGACGGCAAGGACGCCAAGGTCATCGAGAATGCTGAAGGCGCGCGCACCACGCCCTCCATGGTCGCCTTCACCGACGACGGCGAGCGCCTCGTCGGCCAGCCGGCCAAGCGCCAGGCGGTGACCAACCCCGAGAACACCCTTTTCGCCATCAAGCGCCTGATCGGGCGGCGCTACGACGACCCCGTCACCGACAAGGACAAGGGTCTCGTGCCGTACAAGATCGTCAAGGGCGACAATGGCGACGCCTGGGTTGAGGCCGGCGGCAAGAAGCAGTCGCCCAGCCAGATCTCGGCCATGATCCTGCAGAAGATGAAGGAGACGGCGGAAGCCTACCTTGGTGAAAAGGTCGAGAAGGCGGTCATCACCGTCCCGGCCTACTTCAACGACGCCCAGCGCCAGGCCACCAAGGACGCCGGCAAGATCGCCGGCCTTGAGGTGCTGCGCATCATCAACGAGCCGACCGCGGCCGCGCTCGCCTACGGCCTCGACAAGAAGGAAGGCAAGACCATCGCGGTCTACGACCTCGGCGGCGGCACCTTCGACATCTCGGTGCTGGAGATCGGCGACGGCGTGTTCGAGGTGAAGTCGACCAATGGCGACACCTTCCTCGGCGGCGAGGACTTCGACATGCGGCTCGTCGAGTATCTGGCGGCCGAGTTCAAGAAGGAGCAGGGCATCGACCTCAAGAACGACAAGCTCGCCCTCCAGCGCCTGAAGGAGGCGGCCGAGAAGGCCAAGATCGAGCTGTCGTCCGCGTCGCAGACCGAGATCAACCTGCCCTTCATCACCGCCGACGCCACCGGGCCGAAGCACCTGACGATGAAGCTGACCCGCGCCAAGTTCGAGAGCCTCGTCGAGGACCTCGTGCAGCGGACGATCGACCCGTGCAAGGCCGCGCTCAAGGATGCGGGCCTCAAGGCCGGCGAGATCGACGAGGTGGTGCTGGTCGGCGGCATGACCCGCATGCCCAAGATCCAGGAGACGGTGAAGCAGTTCTTCGGCAAGGAGCCGCACAAGGGCGTCAACCCGGACGAGGTCGTGGCCATGGGCGCGGCGATCCAGGCCGGCGTGCTGCAGGGCGACGTCAAGGACGTGCTGCTGCTCGACGTGACCCCGCTGTCGCTGGGCATCGAGACGCTGGGCGGCGTGTTCACGCGCCTGATCGAGCGCAACACCACGATCCCGACCAAGAAGAGCCAGGTCTTCTCGACCGCCGAGGATTCGCAGTCGGCGGTGACGATCCGGGTCTTCCAGGGCGAGCGCGAGATGGCGGCCGACAACAAGCTGCTCGGCCAGTTCGATCTCGTCGGCATCCCGCCGGCACCGCGCGGCGTGCCGCAGATCGAGGTCACCTTCGACATCGACGCCAACGGCATCGTCAACGTCTCGGCCAAGGACAAGGGCACCGGCAAGGAGCACCAGATTCGCATCCAGGCCTCGGGCGGCCTCTCGGACGCCGACATCGAGAAGATGGTCAAGGACGCCGAATCGCATGCGGCCGAGGACAAGAAGCGGCGCGAGCTGGTCGAGGCCCGCAACCAGGCCGAGGCGCTCGCCCATTCCGCGGAGAAGTCGCTGAAGGACTACGGCGACAAGGTCTCCGAGGATGACCGCAAGGCGATCGAGGACGCGCTCGCCGCGTTGAGGACCGCCGCCAAGGGCGACGACGTCGAGGAGATCAAGGCGAAATCGAACGCGCTCGCCGAGGCCTCGATGAAGCTCGGCCAGGCCATGTACGAGGCGAGCCAGGCCGAGGCGGCGCAGACCGACGCCAAGGCCGATGCCAGCGGCTCGGGCGACGACGTGGTCGATGCCGACTTCGAGGAGATCGACGACGACGGCGACAAGAAGAAGTCGGCCTGACCGGCTCTTCATGCCCGGTTGAAACGACCCGGTTGAAACGACGGCGCGCCGCAGGAGGCTTCTTCTGCGGCGCGTCGCGCATCGGGAGGAGACGAAGCGCCGCCGCCATGCGGGCCGAGTGTTGGCAATTTCGCCGCCTCTATGGTAACGCCGCCCGCGAATGCCTAACTATGGCGACGATGGAGAATCGGGGCGGCACGCGATTCCGGGACGTCTCCGCATCAACCGGGAGAAGCCGTGACTCCGCCCCTGCGACCCCTTGCCATGGAAACCGCCAAGACCCGCGATGTCCAAGCCTGATTTCTACGAGACGCTCGGCGTCGGAAGGGGAGCGGACGAGAAGGAACTCAAGAGCGCGTTCCGCAAGCTCGCCATGCAGTTCCATCCCGACCGCAACCCCGGCGACGAGGCCTGCGAGCACAAGTTCAAGGAGATCAACGAGGCCTATGAGTGCCTCAAGGATCCGCAGAAGCGCGCCGCCTACGACCGCTTCGGCCACGCCGCCTTCGAGAACGGTGCGCCCGGCGGCGCCCACGGCTTTGCCGCCGGCGGCTTCGCCGACATCTTCGAGGACATCTTCGGCGAGATGATGGGCCGGCAGCGCCGCTCGGGCGGGCGCGAGCGCGGGGCCGACCTGCGCTACAACATGGAGATCACGCTCGAGGAAGCCTTCACCGGCAAGACGGCGCAGATCCACGTGCCGGCCTCGATTGCCTGCGACGAGTGCTCCGGCACCGGCGCCAAGCCCGGCACCCAGCCCGTCACCTGCCAGATGTGCTCCGGCAGCGGCCGGGTGCGCGCCGCGCAGGGCTTCTTCTCCATCGAGCGCACCTGCCCGCAGTGCCAGGGCCGCGGCCAGATCATTCAGGACCCGTGCGCCAAGTGCTCGGGCCAGGGCCGCGTCACCGAGGAGCGGTCGCTCTCGGTCAACATCCCGGCCGGCATCGAGGACGGCACCCGCATCCGGCTGGCCGGCGAGGGCGAGGCCGGCTATCGCGGCGGCCCGGCGGGCGACCTCTACATCTTCCTGTCGCTCAAGCCGCACGAGCTGTTCCAGCGCGACGGCGCCGACCTGTTCTGCAAGGTGCCGATCTCGATGACGACGGCCGCGCTCGGCGGCTCCTTCGAGGTGACGACGCTCGACGGCTCGCAGACGCGGGTCAAGGTTCCCGAGGGCACCCAGAACGGCAAGCAGTTCCGCCTGCGCGGCAAGGGCATGCCGGTGCTGCGCCAGCCTTCGGTCGGCGATCTCTACATCCAGGTGGCGATCGAGACGCCGCAGAACCTGACGCGCCGCCAGCGCGAGCTCTTGGAGGAGTTCGAGAAGATCTCCTCCAAGGAGAACAACCCGCAGTCGAGCGGCTTCTTCGCCCGCATGAAGGACTTCTTCGACTCGTTCGGCGAATAGCCTGCGGCAAAAAAGTGTGGCGGGCGGCCGTCGTCCAACGCATTTTGGCGGCGCGGGCCTTGCATCGGGGCCGTCACCCCTTACTTTGGGGAATGCGACCTTTCCTGTTCGGGAGACGACATCCCATGGCCCATCACAAGCTTCGCCAGTCGCTTGCGCGACGCTTCGACGAGGAACTGCGGTTCTTCAAGGGCTGGATGGACAAGCCGCGCGCCGTGGGCTCGATCGTTCCGACGAGCAGCGTCACCGCGCGCAAGATGGCCTCGGTGGTCGATCCCTCGTCCGGCCTGCCCGTGCTCGAGCTCGGCCCCGGCACCGGCGTCATCACCAAGGCGATCCTCGAGGCGGGCGTCAAACCCGAGAACCTGTGGTCGATCGAATATTCCGAGGATTTCGTGCGCCACCTGCGCCGCGACTATCCCGGCGTCAACTTCATCCAGGGCGACGCCTTCGACCTCGACGCCACACTCGGCGACAAGCGCGATACGGTGTTCGATTCGGTCGTCTCCGGCGTCCCGCTGCTCAACTTCCCGGTGCCGAAGCGCGTCGCCTATGTCGAGGACCTTCTCGACCGCATCCCCGTCGGCCGGCCGATCGTCCAGATCACCTACGGCCCGGTCTCGCCCGTGCCGCCCGGGCGCGGCAACTACACGGTCGAGCATTTCGACTTCATCCTGCGCAACATCCCGCCGAGCCGGCTGTGGATCTACCGCCGGGCCAACGCGGCCTGAGCGCGGCGGCGCGGCCCGCCTTTTGACATGCCCGCCTTTTGACATGCCTGCCGCATCGGCTATACGGAGAGCCGATTTCAACGGGAGCTCCAGGCCGCGATGACGCCGAAGATCCTCGTCTTCGCCGGGTCGATCCGCACCGGCGCCTACAGCGGCAAGACGGCGGACGCCGCCCAGAAGGAACTGGCGTTGCAGGGCGCGGAGGTCACGCGCATCTCGCTCGCCGACTATCCGCTGCCGATCATGGACCAGGATCTGGAGGCCGAGCACGGCATTCCGGAAAACGCCTACAAGCTGGCGCGCCTCTTCGTCGCCCATGACGGCATCCTGATCGCGACGCCGGAATACAACGGCTCGATCCCGCCACTCCTGAAAAACGCCATCGACTGGATCAGCCGCGTGCGCGAGGACGCAGGCAAGCCGCTGCGGCCGCTGCCGGGAAGGATCGTGGCGCTGTGCTCGTCGTCCAACGGCCACTTCGCCGGCATCCGCTCCGCCTCGCATCTGCGCCAGGTCCTGGCGCACATCCAGATGGACGTGATCGCGCCGCAGCTTTCCGTGCCCAATGCCGGCGAGGCGTTCGACGAGGACGGCGCCTTCGTCGCCGAGCGCCTGCGCAAGACGATGAGCGAGGTCTGCGCCGCGCTGATCGAGCGCGCCTGGCTGCTTTCGGGCAGGGTGCGCTGAGATGGCCGCCGCCCCGGACCGCCTCGCCGACCGCCTGATCGTCGGGCTCGACCTGCCCTCGGTCGTCGAGGCCGAGAGGGCGGTGCGCGATCTCGACGGGCTCGCCTCCTTCTACAAGATCGGCTACCGGCTGGTCTTCGCCGGCGGCCTCGAGCTCGCCCGCGATCTCGTCGCCGACGGCAAGCGCGTCTTCCTCGACATGAAGCTGCTCGACATCGACAACACGGTCGCCGAGGGCGTCGAAAGCGTGGTCAGGACCGGCGTCTCGATGCTCACGCTCCATGCCTATCCCAAGGCGATGCGGGCGGCCGTCGCCGCCGCGCGCGGTTCGGACCTCACCTTGCTCGGCGTCACGGTCCTGACCTCGATGGACGAGGCCGACCTGCGCGAGGCGGGCTATGCCGACACCCCGGCCGCGCTGGTGGCGCGCCGGGCGCGGCAGGCGCGCGAGGCCGGCATGGGCGGCATCGTCTGCTCGGCGGCGGAAGCCTCCGCCGTCCGCGCCATCGTCGGACCGGACATGGCGGTCGTCACGCCGGGCATCCGGCCGGCCGGCGCGGCGCATGGCGACCAGAAGCGGGTGATGACGCCGGCCGATGCGCTCGCAGCCGGCGCGAGCCACCTCGTCGTCGCCCGGCCGATCATCGCCGCGCCCGACAGGCGGGCTGCCGCCGCGGCCATTCTCGCCGAGATGGCGGCCGCCTGAGCGGCGGTTTCGAGACAACGAAGAGGGAGGAAAGCATGCCGAAGGCCTATTGGATCGCCCATGTCAACGTGAACGATCCCGGGCGCTACAAGGACTACGTCGCCACCGCCAAGCCCGCCTTCGAGAAGTACGGCGCGCGGTTCCTCGCCCGCGGCGGCGCCTATCACGCGCTGGAAGGGCGCGACCGCGCCCGCAACGTGGTGATCGAGTTTCCCTCGATGCAGGCGGCGCTCGACTGCTATCACTCGCCGGACTACCAGGCCGCCAAGGCGATCCGCCTCACCGTCGCCGACGCCGAGATGGTGATCGTCGAGGGGTTCGAAGGCTGACGCCGCCGCCGGCAGCAAGCAGCCGCGCCGCGGTGCCGCCCGGCTACCGCATCCGCGCCCGCCGCGAGGAGGACGATGCGGCTCTCCTCGGGGTCGAGAACCGCGCGGCCGCGCTCTTCCGCGATCACGGCTATCCCGCGCTTGCCGACAATCCGCTTGCCGACGTCGGCGCCCTGCGCCGCCTCTTCGCCGGCAACCGCGTGTGGACGGCTGCCGACAGCGAAGGCGACGCGCCGGTCGGCTGCGCCGTGGCCGGTCCGCTCGCCGGCTTTCTCCATCTTCACGAGCTCTCCGTCGATCCCGCCCATGGCCGCCGCGGCGTGGGTGCGGCGCTGGTCGGTGCGGTGGTCGAGGCCGCGCGGGACGCGGGACTGGAAGGCGTCAGCCTGAGCACGTTCCGATTCGTGCCTTTCAACCGGCCGTTCTACGAGCGTCTCGGCTTTTGCGAGCTTGCGCCCGGCGACGCTCCGCCGGCGCTGCGCGATGCCTTCCTGCGGGAAGTGCCGCAAGGCATTGATATGAAAGACCGCCTTTTGATGGTCCGTCGCATCCCGGACGGGAACGCAAGCTAATTTTATTACGTTTGTCGGCTATTGCATGGCAGCAAAAGACTGTTAGCTTTTGCAGCGTAGCATTTCCTTCGTTCGGCCGACCCGTCTGCGTCGCCGGCGGCCGCATCGGGGACACGGGATGTACTATCATATCTACGAACTGAACCATGCCGCCTTGCAGCCCCTTCGCGCCGTCGCCGACGCCACGAGGCTGCTCTACCGGAACCCGCTCAATCCCCTGTCCGCGACCCCGATCGGCCGGTCGCTGGCGGCCGCTGCCGAGGTGTTCGAGCGCACCACGCGCCGCTACGGCAAGCCGGATTTCGGCTTCTCGACCGTGGAGGTCGACGGCGAGGCGGTCGAGGTCGCCGAGAAGGTCGTGTGGTCGAAGCCGTTCTGCGACCTGATCCACTTCCAGCGCGACCTGCCGCGCTCGCGCCGCCCCGATCCGAAGCTCCTGGTCGTCGCGCCGATGTCCGGCCACTATGCGACGCTGCTGCGCGGCACGGTCGAGGCGATGATGCAGCACGCCGAGGTCTACATTACCGACTGGGCCGATGCGCGCATGGTGCCGCTGTCGGACGGCCGCTTCGATCTCGACGACTATGTCGATTACATCATCGAGATGCTGCACCATCTCGGCCCCGACACCCACGTCATGGCCGTGTGCCAGCCCTCGGTGCCGGTGCTGTCGGCCGTGTCGCTGATGGAGTCGCGCGGCGACCGGTTCTCGCCGGCCTCAATGACGCTGATGGGCGGCCCCATCGACACCCGCCGCAACCCGACCGCCGTCAATCTTCTCGCCGAGAAGAAGGGCATCGAGTGGTTCCGCGACAACGTCATCATGCAGGTGCCGTTTCCCAATCCCGGCTTCCTGCGCGACGTCTATCCGGGCTTCCTGCAGCTCTCGGGCTTCATGAGCATGAACCTCGACCGCCATCTGATCGCCCACAAGGACTTCTTCATGCACCTCGTGAAGGACGACGGCGATTCGGCCGAGAAGCACCGCGAATTCTACGACGAGTACCTCGCGGTGATGGACCTGACGGCGGAGTTCTACCTCCAGACCGTGGAGACCGTGTTCGTGCGCCACGATCTGCCCAAGGGGCAGATGAAGCATCGCGGCGAACTGGTCGATCCGTCGGCCGTGCGCACCGTGGCGCTGCTGACCGTCGAGGGCGAGAACGACGACATCTCCGGCGTCGGCCAGACCCAGGCCTCGCACGATCTGTGCGTCAACATCCCCGATTCCATGCGCGGCCACCACCTCCAGCCGCGCGTCGGCCACTACGGCGTCTTCAACGGCTCGCGCTTCCGCGCCGACATCGTGCCGCGCATCGTCGAGTTCATGAAGATGCACGGCAGCAAGGCGAAACCGGCCGCACGGCCGCGCCTCGTCAGCACCAACGGCTGATCGCAGCCGGCGGCGGCGGCGCACAAGTGTGTGCATCCTGCCACAGCGCGCTGCTTATTGCCGGCTTACGTCGCCGAACTCACGCTTCCGTCAATTGACTTGCGGCGCGGCCGCCCCTTAACGTTTCTTTAACGACCTAAAGAATCGGTGAAATCGGGGTTGGGCGGATGAAGGCCACTTATGGCGGGTGGCGGCTGCGGTCGCTTGCGGTTGCCGCACTGTTCTTCGCGGCGATGACCGGCACGGCGACGCGGGCGGCCGGCCCCGGCGCGATGGTGACGGGCGGCATCACCTCCCAGCCGATCGGCCACTACGATTTCTGCATCGCCAATCAGGACGAATGCTCGCTCCGCCTGCGCGACCGCGGCCCGCTGACGCTGACCGACACCGTGAGCGCGCTGGTCTCCGCCATCAACCTCGCCGTCAACAAGGCGGTGCGGCCGATGAGCGATTTCGACATCTACGGCCGCGACGAGGTCTGGGCCTATCCCGATCAGGGCGTCGGCGACTGCGAGGACTACGTGCTGGAGAAGCGCCGCCAGCTCTCCGATTCGGGGATATCGCTGGCGAACCTGCTCATCACCGTCGTGCGCAAGCCCGACGGCGAGGGCCATGCGGTGCTGACGCTGCGCACCGACCGCGGCGACCTGATCCTCGACAACCTGCGCGACGAGATCCTGCCCTGGTACGAGACCGGCTACCGCTATCTCAAGCGGCAGTCGAGCGAGCACACCGGCCGCTGGGTGACGCTGATCGAGGACCAGAACATGCTGGTCGGCGCGGTGCGCTGAGGCGCGCCGGAACCGCTGCCTTCTGCCTGCATTTGTGCCACAGACGGCTTTTTCCGTCTTGAATTGCCGCGTCCGAGCGATCATTAAGACCGCGAAACGACGACCGGATGACGGAGAAGGCGAAGAGTGGCCATCTACAAGGAAAGGAACTTCGCGGAGCGCAGGAAGGCTGCGAACGAGGCGAAGAAGGCGCTGCTGGAGAAGTTCAAGGCGCGGCCGGCGGCCGACGATCCGGCGGTGCAGGCGCGTGCGGCCGAGCGCAAGGCGGCCGCCGAGGCGCGGGCGCAGCGCGAGGCCGAGCGGCGGGAAGAAAAGCGCCTGAAGGCCGAGCAGGAAGCGCGCGAGCGCGCCGAGCGTGAGGCAGCGGCCGACGCCGCCGCCCGCGCGGAGGCCGAGGCGAAGCAGCAGGCCGAGCAGGATCTGGTCGCCCGCGTGCTGGCCGACGAGGCGGCGCGCAAGGCCAAGCGCGACGCGCGCTACGCCGCCCGCAAGGCGCGCCAGAAATAGGCGGCCAGCGGGCGAGGCGGGGCCGCAGCACCCCGCGCCTGCCGCGATGTCATCCGGATTGGGACGGCCGAACCGGGACGGCCGGTCTTCGTCTTCCTGCGAAGGAGGGCGGGGTTCGGCCTGCTCCGCGCCGTGGGCCCGGCGGGATGCCGGTCAGGCCGCGGCCTGCTCCTCGGCGTCCTCGAACACCACCCGGTTGCGGCCGCGCGCCTTGGCTTCGTAGAGGCGGCTGTCGGCCTCCCGCATCATCTGCGACCACGACAGGTGCGGCCGCAGGCGCGCCGCGCCGATGCTGACCGAGAGCGGCAGGTACTTGCCGTCGCCGGGCGAGAAGCGCAGCCCCTCGACGCCGAGGCGGATGCGCTCCGCGACGAGCAGCGCCTCGTCCTCGCCGGCCCCGGCGAGGAAGGCCGCGAACTCCTCGCCACCGATGCGGCCGACGATGTCGCCGCTGCGCACGCCGGCGCGGATCGCCTCGGCGATCATCAGCAGCGCCACGTCGCCCTGAGCGTGGCCGTGCGTGTCGTTGATGTGCTTGAAGTGGTCGGCGTCGATGATGAGCAGCACGCCCGTATCGGTGCGCCTGCGGCTGCCCTTGAGGGCATCGAAGAACGATTCGCGGTTGAGCAGGCCGGTCATGTCGTCGTGGCGCGCCTTCTCCGAAAGCTGCTCGTGGGCCTCGGCCAGCTCGGCATGCGCCCGGGCGAGCTCGGCATGGGCCGCGGTCAGCTCGGCCATGGCGTCGGCGAGCCTCTTCTTCTGCCAGAAGGTGTAGGCGCTGGCCGGGAAGGCGATGACCAGCGGACACAGGATGCTCATCACCAGGGCGTTGCCCTCGACGACGCCGCCGAGCGCCGGCACGATGGCCAGCACCAGGAGAAGCGACGTTGCGGCAGAGACGATGGCGGCAAGAGCTGCCTTGGCGAAAACCTGCGTCATGGACCATCCTTCCGTTGCGTCGGCTAGATGGCACACGAAAGTGAATCTTCGCTTTCCCGGTTAGCGGGCATTTGAGGGAAACGGCGCCTCGCCCCCGCTTCATTCCGGCAGTGAGATGGTTTAGGCAGGGGCCATGACCCGCAGCCCCGATCCCTTCCGCTTCGCCCATGTCACCGACTGGGTGTTCGACCTCGACAACACGCTCTATCCGCACAAGACGAACCTGTTCTCGCAGATCGACGTGCGGATGACAGCCTATGTCTCGGAGCTGCTCCAGCTGCCGCGCGAGGAGGCGCGCAAGCTCCAGAAGGAGCTCTATCGCGAGTACGGCACCACGATGAACGGGCTGATCGTGCGCCACGGCATCGACCCCGACGACTTCCTCAACAAGGTGCACGACATCGACTATTCCTGGGTCGCGCCCGATCCGGCGCTGGGCGCGGCGATCCGGGCGCTGCCGGGGCGCAAGTTCATCTTCACCAACGGCGACCGCCGCCATGCCGAGCGCACGGCGCGCCAGCTCGGCATCCTCGACCATTTCGACGACATCTTCGACATCGTCGCCGCCGACCTGACGCCGAAGCCCGCCCGCCAGACCTACGACAAGTTCGTCGGCCTGCACCGGGTCGATGCGGCGCATGCGGTGATGTTCGAGGATCTGGCGCGCAATCTCGAGGTGCCGAAGCAGCTCGGCATGACCACGGTGCTGATCGTGCCGAACAATTTCGAGCCGACCTTCTCCGAGATCTGGGAGCAGGACGCCAACAACGAGGACGACGTCGACTACGTCACCGACGATCTCGCCTCGTTCCTGAACACGATCCTGAGCGGCCTCTGAGGGCTTCAGCTTCTCGGCTTGGCGCGGCTGGTCGCGGCCGCCTGCAGCGGGTCCTCCGGCCAGACGTGCTTGGGGTAGCGGCCGCGCATGTCGGCGCGCACGTCGGCCCACGAGCCGCGCCAGAAGCCGGGCAGGTCGCGGGTGGTCTGGATCGGCCGCTGCGCCGGCGAGAGCAGCTCCAGCGTCAGCGGCACCGTGCCGCCGGCGATGGCAGGGTGGCGGTCGAGGCCGTAGAGCTCCTGCACGCGGATCGAAAGCACCGGCTGGTCCTCCTCGTAGCGGATCGGCACCGAGCTGCCGGACGGCGCGGCATAGTGGGTGGGGGCGAGCGCATCAACCTTGCGTTGCAGGTCGTGCGGCACCAGCGACATCAGCCCGTCATGGAGCGCGCTCGCGCCGATGCGTGCCAGCGACGCCTCGCCCGGCAGGAAGGGCAGGAGCCAGTCGTCCAGCCGTTCGAGAAGGGCCGCGTCGCCGACGTCGGGCCATGGCGCGCCGAGGCCCTTGTGCAGCCAGGCGAGGCGGCGGCGCAGCGTGAGCGCGCCCTTGCCCCAGTCGAGGAGCGACAGGCCGTGCGCGCGCAGCGCGGCGATGACGGCGCGGTCGGCCTCCTCGCCCTTCGGCGCGGGCAGCTGCCGCTCGGACAGCCGGATCGCGCCGAGGCCGACGGTCTCGCGCACCCGCACCGAACGCTTCTCGGCGTCGAAGACGGTCTGCGTCCTCGTTTCGAGCCGGTCGGAAAGAAGCGCGCGCACCTCGTCCTCGCCGACGGCGGCGGCCGCGGCGATGCGGGCGTTCTGCGCCTTGCCCTGAAGGTCGGCGACGACGAGGAAGTCCTCGCCGGCGAGCGGATCGGCCGCGTCGAGCACGGCGCCGCGCCCGTTCGCCAGCACGAAGCGGCCATGCTCGCCGCGCGCCTTCGCCACCCGGTCGGGATAGGCGAGGAGGAGCAGCGCGCCGGTCGAGGCGTCCGCATGGGCCCTGCGGCCCGCCTCGCGCGCCAGCCGCTGCGCCATGCCGCGCGCCGCCTGCGCGCGCGGGCCGCGCTCGTCGCGGAAGCGCGACAGCCGGCGGTCGAGATCGACCGAGGTGCCGCCGAGCCCGCGTTCGGTCAGGAGCACGGCGAGCTCCGCCGCCTTCGCGCTGTCGCCGGCCTCGACCACCATGTGGGCGAGCCGCACCGGCAGAGCGAGCCTGCGCATCGCCTGCCCCGACGGCGTCAGCAGGCCCTCGCCGTCGATGGCGCCGAGGCTTTGCAGCAGCGCCTTCGCCTCGTTGAGCGCCGGGGCGGGCGGCGGATCGAGGAAGGACAGCGCCGCCGGATCGGAGACCCCGAAGGCGGCGCAGTCGAGGACGAGGCCGGTGAGGTCCGCCTCGGCGATCTCGGGCGGCGTGAAGGCCGGCAGCGCCGTCGTCTGCTCCGCCCGCCACAGCCGCACCGCCACGCCCGGCTCCGTGCGGCCGGCGCGGCCGGCGCGCTGGTCGGCCGAGGCGCGGGAGACGCGCACGGTCTCGAGCCGCGTCAGGCCGGTCGCCGGCTCGTAGCGCGGCAGGCGCGCGAGCCCCGAATCGACGACGACGCGCACCCCGTCGATGGTGATCGAGGTCTCGGCGATGGCGGTGGCGAGCACCAGCTTGCGCCGCCCCGGCGGCGCCGGGCGGATCGCCGCGTCCTGCGCCCGGCCGTCGAGCCCGCCATAGAGCGGCGTGACGTCGACATCGGCCGGCAGGCTGCCGGAAAGCAGCGCGGCCGTGCGCTCGATCTCGCCCTGCCCGGGCAGGAAGGCGAGCACGCTGCCCGTCTCCTCGGCCAGGACCTGCCGGCAGGCGGCGGCCATCGCCTCCTCGATGCGCAGATCGGCCGGCCGCTCGCGATGGCGCAGCTCGACCGGAAAGGAGCGGCCTTCGCTTTCGACCACCGGCGCGTTGCCGAGAAGGCGCGCCACGCGCGCGCCGTCGAGCGTCGCCGACATGACGAGGAGGCGCAGGTCGGGCCGCAGCGCCCCCTGCACGTCGAGCGCCAGCGCCAGCCCGAAATCGCCGTCGAGCGAGCGCTCGTGAAACTCGTCGAACAGCACCGCCGCAATGCCGGAAAGCTCGGGATCGTCGAGGATCATGCGGGCGAGCACGCCCTCGGTGACGACGAGGATTTTCGTCGCCGCCGAGACGCGGCTTTCCATGCGCATGGCGTAGCCGACGGTGCGGCCGGGCTCCTCCCCGAGCAGCGAGGCCATGCGCCGCGCGGCGGCGCGGGCGGCGAGCCGGCGCGGCTCCAGAAGCAGGATGCGGCCGTCGCCCCGCCACGGCGCGTCGAGGAGGGCGAGCGGCACCAGCGTCGTCTTGCCGGCGCCGGGCGGCGCGACCAGGACGGCGCTGCTGCCGTCAGACAACGCTCGAAGAAGGTGCGGCAGCGCCTCGCTGACGGGCAGGGATGGAAGGGCGGTCGTCATGGCGTGCCGGTATGCCCGAAGTCGCGACGCCCCGCCAGCCGTTGACGGTCCTGCGGTACCATTCGATGTAGAAGGCGAGCGCGAACTGCGCCCCGATCCCGATGGCGACGATGGTGATGTCGCTCGCGGGCGACGGGATGTGGACCATGCGCCACGCCTGCGCGGCCATGGCGAGGATGGTGCCCAGCACGAAGACGGAGAGGCCGTGCCGGCCCATCACGGCGAGCGGGTTGCTTTCGGGCAGGCGGAACACGTTCGACACGTGCGGCAGCACGGCGATCAGATAGGCGGCGGCGAGCACGTGCAGCAGCCGCGGCGCCGACAGATAGGTCTTGTCGAAGCCGGTCAGCACCGCCGGCAGGCCGAAGGAGGTGTCGATGCCCCACAGCGGGATCTTCACCCACGCCCACGACAACAGCAGGTAGCCGGCCGCGGCCAGCGCCAGAGCCGGGCTCTGCGGCAGGCGGCCGCCGCGCTTGACGTGGAGCGCCGCGGCGACGCCGATCACGAACAGGAACTGCCACGACAGCGGGTTGAGGAACCACACGCCGTCATTGGGGAAGTTGGGCGGGCCGATGCGGAAGATGCCCGCCGCGAGCCACAGCGCGCCCGAGGCCGCCACCATCGCGCCGATGCCGAAGGCGCGGGCGATCAGCAGCGACACGGGCAGGGCGAGGAGCACCACGGCGTACATCGACAGGATGTTGTTGTAGCCGAGCTGGTGGCCGAGCGTGACGATGCCGACGAGCGCGGCGGCGGTGTCGTCCATCACCGGGCGGATGTTGATCTGCGTCATCAGCTCCGGCACGGCGAAGTGGAGCGAGAAGAAGGCGAAGATGGCGAGCGTCGTCATCGTCGTGCCGAGCTGCGCGAGATAGAGCACGCCGGCGCGCCGCCACATCTTCAGCGACGTCGCCAGCCCCGCCCCCGACAGGAACCGGCTGCCGTAGGCGAGCGCCGCCGACACGCCCGAGATCAGCACGAATGCCTCCGCCGCATCGGAGAAGCCGAAATTCTTCGACGTGAGCTGCTCCAATGGATTCTGCGGAATGTGGTTGATGAAGATCGTGATGAGCGCCAGCGCTCTCAGGACGTCGATGCGCGTGTCGCGCGCGGATGGCATCTGCACTGTCATGAAGATCGAAATTCCGGGGGGCCGTTTCGGTTCCCCTCGACTGACGGCATTGTTATTCACGGGTGATGGTTGAAAGCCGCCCAAGGTGGCCGGGGTGAGGCAAGTATCCGGAATCAACAGATTTTTGCCCGCGACATAGCGTCACTTTTTGTGGCGGCCTGTCACGGAAACGCCTTCCGGCCCGGCCGTTCCGGGCCATGGACGCGCCAGTTTGGAATCGTTCCAAATCTATTATGAGTGTTCTTGTCAGGTTTCCATTGACTCCGCGGCGGCGACCGGGCTTTATGGGCACGCGCGGTGGCGCACCCTTTGATGTCTGGGCCTTGAACCCGTTCGATTGGAGGCGAAAAATGCACTCTTCACCCACGGCCGCTCCCGCGGCGCGTTCGCGGCAGGGCCTCGCCTCGATGGCGAGGCGCAGGCTCGCGTCCGCCTCGCCGCTCGTGGCCACGACGCTCCTGACCGGCGCGATCTTCCTCCTGCCGGCCACCGGCGCGCGGCACGAGGCGCAGGCTTCGGCGGGCGCAGTCAAGATTTCAACCGTTCTCGCCGCCTACGAATAGGCGGCACTAGCCCGGCCGGCCCCTGCGGGCGGCTCAGCGAGTAGGTACATGCTGGTCTGTCACTGCAACGTGATCACCCAGAAGGAGATCGAGGACGCGATCCGCGATCTTCTCGACGCCGATCCGTGGCAGCTCATCGTGCCTGCGAAAGTTTATCACACGCTCAAGAAGCGCGGCCGCTGTTGCGGCTGCTTCCCAAATGTGGTGGAAACGATCATTCGGGTAACCGAAGACTACCATCGCCGTCTCGGCGGGATGGAAGCCGAGATCGTACCATTTCTGGACCGCGTGCGTGGGTTGCGCGGCCAGTACGGGAGCTTGAGCCATGAAGGGCGACGAACGGATCATCGAGCGGCTTAACGAAGCCTTGTTCCTCGAGCTGGGGGCGGTCAACCAGTACTGGTTGCACTATCGCCTGCTCGACGACTGGGGATACGCGAAGCTCGCCAGGAAGGAACGCGCCGAATCCATCGAGGAAATGCACCACGCCGACAAGCTCGTCGAGCGTATCATCTTCCTTGAAGGCCACCCCAACCTCCAGAAGGTGGGGCCGCTGCGGATCGGCCAGAACGTCAAGGAAGTGCTGGAGGCCGACCTCGCCGGCGAATACGACGCCCGCACCTCCTACAAGAAGTCGCGCGAGCTGTGCGACGAGCTGGGGGACTATGTCACCATGGCTCTGTTCGACGAGTTGCTGAAGGACGAGGAAGGTCACATCGACTTCCTCGAAACGCAGCTCGATCTTCTCGAGAAGATCGGCGAGGAGCGCTACGGCCTCCTCAACGCCGCATCGGCCGACGAAGCCTAATAGGGGACGGGATCGTTCCTCACGGCCGGTCCCTCGCGGGCCGGCCGTGTCCTTTTCAGGCCGCCTCGGTCGGCCGTTCTTCCACGATATCCATGGGCACGCTGTGCAGCCGGTCCGCGCCGGCGAGCAGGCCGCCGGCCCGCAGCAGCGCGGCGAAGCGGCCCTGATCGCGCTGCGCCAGCTCGTGGTAGCCGCCCATCTCGACGATGCGGCCCTTGTCCATGAAGATCACCAGGTCGGCGTCGCACACGGTCGAGAGCCGGTGGGCGATGACGAAGGTGGTGCGGCCGGCGCGCAGGCGGTCGATCGCCTCCTTCACCTTGGCCTCCGTCTCGACGTCGAGTGCGCTTGTCGCCTCGTCGAGGACGAGGATGGGCGCGTCCTTGAGCACGGCGCGGGCAATGGCGATGCGCTGGCGCTCGCCGCCCGAAAGCTGGCCGCCGCGCTCGCCGGCGACGGTGTCGTAGCCCTGGCTCTTCGACAGGATGAAGTCCTGCGCCGCTGCGGCCTGCGCCGCCTCGTGCACCTCGTCGTAGCTGGCGTCCTCGCGGCCGAGGCGGATGTTCTCCTCGATGGTGCGGTTGAGGAGCCCCGAATCCTGGAACACCGTGGCGATCTGCGCCCTCAGCGACGTGCGGGTGATGGTCGTGGTATCGATGCCGTCGATGCGGATGGTGCCGCTGTCGGGGTCGAACACGCGCTGGAGCAGGTTGACGAGGGTGGTCTTGCCCGCGCCCGTCGGGCCGACGATGGCGACGGTCTGGCCGGCCTCGACCCGGAAGGAGACGTCGCTGACGCCGGCGCCCGAATCCGGGAAGCGGAAGGAGACGTTCTCGAACGCCACCTCGCCGCGCAGCCGGCCGACGGGCCGCGCCCCCGGCCGTTCGGCGCGCTCGACGGTCGCGTCCTCGAGCGCATAGAACGGCTCGAGCTTGGCGCGGGCCTCGAACACCTGGTTGACGAAGCCGGTGAGCTGGTCGAGGCGGCCGATCAGGAGCGTGGCGAAGCCGGCGAAGGCGACGATGTCGCCGATGCGCAGGTGCCCGCGCTCGACCAGCACCGCGCCGATCGCCAGCACCACCATCATCGAGATGGTGGCGGACAGCCGGTGCAGCGCGCTCGCCAGCGCCCACCAGTTGAGCACCGGGAACTGCGCGTCGATCAGGTCGGCCGTGTAGCGGCGCAGCGATTCCGCCTCGCGCGCCAGCCTGCCGTAGCTCTGCAGCACGGAGACGTTGGAGATCGAATCGCTGACATGGGCGAAGACACGGTGATAGTGCCGCTCGACCTGCGCCTGCCCGTCCTTGGTCCGCGCCATCACCGCGCGGCTGATGGCGACATAGGACGCGCCGAGCGCGAGCAGCACCGCCGCCATGCGCCAGTCGAGCGTCAGCGCCGTCGGCGCGAGCAGCATCAGCGCGACCGCCGTCGACAGGTGCTGGCGCATGAATTCGAGCCACAGCGAGAACAGCGTCTCCATGGCTCTGAGCAGCGTGTGGAGGGATTGCGAGGTGCCGTGGCGGTGGTGCCAGGCGAGCGGCATGGCCACGACCTTCTCGAAGGACTCAGTCAGGACCTCGGCCCGGCGGCGGTGCGCCAGCCGGTCGGCGCCGCGCGCCACGAGCACGAAGGCGACGATGTTGAAGGCTCCGAGGCCCGCCCAGGCGGCGACCTCGGCGGCCACGCCCTTCTCCTCGGCGATGGATTCGATGATGCGGCCGAACAGGATCGGCTCCGCGATCATCGCCACGGCAAGCGCGACGTTCGCGGCGCAGATGACGACCACGCGCTGCCTTTCGGCCGCGAGGTACCCCAACGCTCTCCAGTAGATCTGAAACAGTGACAACCGGCTTCCTCATTGTGCCTGCTGCATCGCACAACGCAGGACGTTATGTGCGCAGGCCTCCGCCATCAATGAGGAAAGCGCTGTTGGGTTGCCCGGAAAGCAACAAGAAAGGCGACAGCCCGTTACCATTCGTGATCATGTAACAGGCTGAAATAAAAGAAAAAACGGCGAGAGCATGGCGCAAATGCGGCGGGGCGGGACAGGGTGTGTCCCGCCATCGCTGCCGCGCCTGGGCGCTATGTCAGCGGACGGTTACGACGATCTCGTGGTCGCCGTCTTTGTGCAGCTGCACCCGGCCGCTTTTGCCGGGCTTTCCGTCCACCGTGATGCCTTCCGCCCGGCCGCGCCGCACCTCGACGCGGTAGGCGGCCGCGCCGATGCGCAGCCGCGCCGAGAAGCCGTTCCAGGCCGAGGGGAGCGCCGGCTTCAGCCTGAGGCTGCCGCCCTCGCGCACGATGCCGAGGATAGACTCCACGGCGACGCGATAGAGCCAGCCGGCCGAGCCGGTGTACCATGTCCAGCCGCCGCGCCCGGCCTTCTCCTCGGCGCCGTAGACGTCGGCCGCCACGACATAAGGCTCGACGCGGTAGCGCAGCGCCTCCTCCTCGGAGAGCGCGTGGCTCGCCGGGTTGACGAGCGAGAACAGCCGCCAGGCGTCGTCGGCGCGCCCGAGCTCGGCGAGCGCGGCGATCAGCCATGTCGCGGCATGGGTATACTGGCCGCCGTTCTCGCGCACGCCGGGCGGGTAGCTCTTGATGTAGCCCGGCTCCTTTATGCCGTGCTCGAAGGGCGGCGTGAACAGGCGCACGATGCCCGCCTCCTCGTCGACCAGCATCTCGACGGCCTTCGTGACCGCGGCATCGGCACGCGCGGGGTCGCCGACGCCGGAGAGCACCGCCCACGACTGGGCGATGGAATCGATGCGGCATTCGTCCGACTGGGCGGAGCCGAGCGGCGTGCCGTCGTCATAGGTGCCGCGCCGATACCATTCCCCGTCCCATCCTGCGGTCTCGAGCGCTTCCTTCAGCCGCCCGGCATGGGCGCGCCATGCGGACGCCCGCGTCTCGTCGCCGCGCTCCGCGGCGATGGCGGCGAAGTCGCGCAGCGTCCTGGCGAGGAACCAGCCGAGCCAGACGCTGGTGCCGTGGCCCTTCTCGCCGACGCGGTTCATGCCGTCGTTCCAGTCGCCGCCGAGGATGAGCGGCAGGCCGTTGTCGCCGGTGCGGCGGACGGCGAGGTCGAGCGCGCGGGCGCAGTGCTCGTAGAGGCTGGCCGCCTCGTGCGCCGTCTCCGGCGTGAAGAAGGCGTCGTGCTCGCCCTCCTTCAGCGCTTCTCCGTGGATGAAATGCACCTCCTCGTCGAGGATCGAGCGGTCGCCGGTGGTCTTCACGTAGTGGTGCGCGGCATAGCCGAGCCAGACCACGTCGTCCGAGATCATGGTGCGCACGCCGGCGCCGCTCCTCGGCAGCCACCAGTGCTGCACGTCGCCTTCCGGGAACTGGCGGCCGGCGGCGTTGAGGATCTGGGCGCGGGCGAGCGAGGCGTCGTGGCCGATCAGCGCCAGCGTGTCCTGCAGCTGGTCGCGGAAGCCGAAGGCGCCGCTCGCCTGATAGAAGGCGGCGCGGGCGCGGATGCGGCAGGCGAGCGCCTGATAGGGCAGCCAGACATTGACCATGGCGTCGAAGGCCGGGTCCGGCGTGGCGACCTGAAGCGCGCCGGAAAATTCCTCCCATGCCGCGCGATTGGCCGCGAGCCGGGCGGGGAAGTCGGCCGCGAGATGCTTGCGCGCCAGCATCGCCGCCTCCTGCGGCGAGGCCGCGTCGCCGAGCACGACATGCAGCACGGCCGTGCCGCCCGGCGCGATCTCGACATCGCAGGAAAGGGCGGCGCACGGGTCGCGCCCGGCTTCCAGCCGGCCGGAGAGCGGTGCACCCTTGAGGGCGGCCGCCGGCATGGCGGTGGAGCCGCCGGCCCCGAGGAACTCGGCCCGGTCGCAGGTGAAGCCCTGCTTCGCCCCGTCGCAGGCGAGGAAGGCGGTGCGGTCGCCGAAATCGAGATGGTAGGGGTTGGAGGCGAGGAGCGCCCCGCTCGCCTCGTCGCGCCCCGGCACGATGGTGGCGATGGTGCGGCTGCGGCTGTTGCCGAGCACCCATTCGGCATAGGCGTAGGCGCGCAGCCGCACCGTCCGCTCGCCGCGGTTCTCGATCCGCAGCTCTTCCACCTTCACCGGGTCGGCCGGATCGACGGTCTGCGTCAGCGTCGCGGTCAGCACGCCGCGCCTCGCCGTGAAGGAGGACACGCCGCGCCCGTGCCGCGCCTCGTAGCGCGCCGCCGGGTCGCGCAGCATGGCGGCCAGCGGCGAGAA
Organism: Hyphomicrobiales bacterium; assembly: GCA_022838525.1. Lineage (GTDB taxonomy): Bacteria > Pseudomonadota > Alphaproteobacteria > Rhizobiales > Rhizobiaceae > Aerobium. The sequence continues at coordinate 22,726 of JALHFU010000029.1, forward strand.
CGCCTCGCCCGTGTCGAGGTCGTGCAGATAGATGCCTTCGCCCGGCCGGTTGACGACCGGGTCGTTCGACCACGGCGTGAGCTGGTAGTCGCGGCTGTTGCGGCTCCAGGTGAAGGAGGCGCCTTCCGACGAGGTGTGGAAGCCGAACTCGGCATTGGCGATGACGTTGATCCACGGCTGCGGCGTCACCCGGTCGCCCGAAAGCCGCACGACATATTCGCTGCCGTCCTCGCTGAAGCCGCCGAAGCCGTTCCAGAAGAGAAGGCCGCTGCCGTCCGGCTGCCGGTGGTGGCGATGGTCGCCCGGCTCCGTCGGAACCGGCAGAAGGGTTGCGTCGCGCGTGGTCGCGGTCGCCTCGGCGCGCTCGATCTGGTCGAGGATCGGACCGTTGCGGGTGTGAAGGACGATCCGCGCCGCCGCGATCAGCGTGCGGTAGGTCGTGTCGTCCATCAGGTCGCGGCGCACGGCGAAGCTGCTCGTTGACGACGACGAGGTCGAAGACCAGCCCGCGGGCGCGCAGATATTCCTGCATCCTGAGCGCCGAGGCCACGATCTCGAGGTCGGCGACGTCGCCGATGCGCACGGCGAAGATCGGGAAATCGCCCGAGATCGAGGTCGGCCACAGCGCCGACTGGCGGCCGAGACCGGCGGCGATGGTCTCGTCCGGCGCGCGCAGCGCCGGATCGGGGAAGATCAGATGCCGCGCGAGCTTCTGCACGCCGGCCGCCTCGGCAAGGCTCAAGCCGACGTGGCGCGTCTGCACCTGCGAGCGCGTCCAGGCAAGCATGGCCTGTCGCTGGTAGCTCTCGGGCTGGGTGAAGCGGCGGGCCTCGGCCTCGACGTCGGCGCGGTTGGCGGCGACCACGGTCCAGAAGGTCAGCGACACCTTCTTGCGCGCCGGCACGCGCACCTTGGCGCGCAGCGCCATCACCGGATCGAGGGTGAAGCCGGCCGCGCCGGACAGCCGCGCATGCCTGTCGAAGGCAGCGGCGTCGGCGAGCGAGCGGCCGCGGCCGATGAAGGCGCGCCTGTCGGTCTCGGCCTCGATCTCGCGCGCCACGCCCGTGCCGGAGGTGACGAAATGGGCGAGCGCGATGGCCGGCTCGCCGTCGGCGCGCCGGCGCCGCTCGGCGAAGAGCATCGCGCCGCCGCCGTCGATCTCGGTCTTCACGAACATCTTCGAGAAGGCGGGATGCGACTGGTCCGCCGCGTCGAAGGCGAGCGCCACCTCGGCGAAGGACGTCACCTCGACGTAGCGGTCGCGCTCGCTCTCGTTCCACAGCGTGATGCGGCGCGCCTCGCCGTTGCCCTCCGACAGCACGATGCACTCGACCTCGGTGTGAAGCGTGCCGACCGTCTTGGTGAAGGTCGCCTTGTCGTCGCAGAAGAAGGCGTGTCCGATCTCGCCGGGCGCGCGCTTGGGCTCGGCCGTCGCCGACCACCACTCGCCGGTGTCCGTGTCGGTGACGAAGAGGAAGGTGCCGCTGCGCTCCTCCGTCGGGTCGCCGCTCCACCGTGTCACCGCGATCTCGCCGGCGCGGCTGTAGCCCGCGCCCGTCGCCGTCACCATGACGTTGTAGTAGCCGTTGGACATGACGTTGATGGCGTGCGGCGCCGTCAGCGGGTCCTGGATCAGCCGCGAATCCGGCCGGTCGTCGGCGAAGGCCGGCTTGATGCGCTCGCCCGCGTCGACGCGGATCGGCATGGTCGGCACGGTGCGCGGCGCCTTCTCCTGAAGCAGCAGCTCGGCCGCGACGATCACCGGGTCGGAATGGAAGCGCTCGCGCATGCGGCCCTCGAACACCGCATTGGCCGCGGCGACGATCGACATGCCGTGATGATGCGCCATGAAGTTGCGCACCACGGCGTTGGTCTTGCCCAGCGGCAGGCGGGCGGGCGTGAAGTCGACGGCATCGTGGAAGCCATAGCGGCCGAGCGCGCCCAGCGCTTTCAGCCTTTCGAGGTTGGCGACGGCATCGGCCGGGCGGAACTGCGCCGCGAGCAGGCTGGCATAGGGCGCGATCACCGTGTCCTGCCCCAGCCCGCGCTTCAGCCCCAGCCCCGGCACGCCGAAATTGGTATACTGGTAGGTCATCTCGCGGTCGCGGGCGTTGTAGGCCGCTTCCGAGATGCCCCACGGCACGCCCTTCATGCGGGCATAGGCCATCTGCCGCCGGATCACGAGATGGCTGGTGTGGTCGAGGATGCCGCCGCGCGGCTCCTTCATCACCAGCGGCGGCATCAGATATTCGAACATCGAGCCCGACCACGACATCAGCGCGCCGGAGAAGCCGATGGCGGTGACGGGACGGCCGAGCTTGAACCAGTGCTCGGTCGGCAGATCGCCCTTGGCGATGGCGAACAGGCTGGTCAGCCGCGCCTCGGAGGCGAGGAGGTCGTAGCAGGCCTCGTCGAGCTGGTGCTCCTCGGCGCGGTAGCCGATGGAGAGCAGCTTGCGGTCCTGCCGCATCAGGAAGGCGAAATCCATCTCGAAGGCGAACTTGCGCGCCCGGTCGCGCAGGCTGACGAGCCGGCCGCGCAGGCGGCCGACGCCGTTCTCCTCCATATGCGCATCGGTGAGATGCGCCTCGCAGGCCTTCTCCAGCCGCTCCGCCCACAGCATCAGGTCGCCGCTGGCGGGGGTGCGGATCTCGTCGTCCAGCGCCTTGGCCAGCTTGCGGATGTCGGCGGCGAGCACGGTGAGGTTGAAGGCGCGGATCGAGGCCGTCTCCGGCTCGCCGCGGATGGTGGCGACCGCGCGGCGGATGCCCTCGATGCGCTCGGCGAGCCGCCGCCGCAGCGGCCTGAGCGGCCGCCGGTCGTCGGGCAGCGCGTCGAGCGTCTCGGCGAGGATGGCGGTGGGGTCGAGGATGCCCTCGAAATCGCCCTGGAGATAGGCGGCGGGCGCGCTCGCCCATTCGTCACAGGCGGCCGCGACCGCGACGAGGTGGCCGGCGAGATTGCCGCTGTCGACCGAGGAGATGTAGAGCGGATGCAGCGGCTTCAGCGTCCGCGTGTCGTACCAGTTGAAGAGATGGCCGCGGTAGCGCTCCATCTTCTCCATGGTGGTCAGCGTCTTTTCCAGCCGGTCGATGGTCTCGGCGAGGCTGATCCAGCCGAAATCGCGCGCCGAGACGGCGGAGAGCAGGTAGACGCCGATATTGGTCGGCGAGGTGCGGCCCGCCACCACGGGCTCGGGCGCTTCCTGGTAGTTGTCGGGCGGCAGCATGTTGTGCTCCGCCGTCACGAAGGTCTCGAAATAGAGCCAGGTGCGCCGCGCGACGTGCCGGAGCGCGGTCGCGTCCTCCGGCGACACCTCGATGCGGTCCTCCGTCTCCGCCGACAGGCTGATGAACCAGGCGAAGGCTGGCGACGTCGCCCACAGGAGCGCGAAGATCAGGGCGACGACGCTGCCGGTCGAGCCCGCGGCGAGCGGAATGGCGAGCCCGGCCAGCGCGACCGGCAGCACGCCGCGCATGGCGCGCCAGTGGCCGGCAAGGTCGCGATCGCCGGCGCGGGCCGCCGCGGAGGCGGTGCGCCATTCGAGCATGCGGCGGCGGCTGACGGCGAGGCGGTAGAGCGTGCGCGCGATCGCGTCGCCCATCGACCACGCCTGATGCGCCATCAGCACCACCTTGGCCACGACCTGGGCGGTCGCGAAGGCGGCGTCGCGCCCGAAGGCGGCGAAGTGGCTGGAGAGCGTCGAGCGCCCGTCGCGCGGCACGAAGGATTCCATCAGGCTGAAGGTCAGCGACAGGAACAGGGAGAGGATCAGCAGCGCCTGCCACTGCGCCGCATAGCTGAACGGCAGCAGCGTCCAGCCGGCGACCGAGGCCGCGACCCACAGGATCGGCGTCAGCGAGCGGCGCAGGTTGTCGATCATCTTCCAGCGCGACAGGCCGGAGATGCCGGAGGCCGGATTGAAGATCCACGGCAGGAGCTGCCAGTCGCCGCGCGCCCAGCGGTGATGGCGCGAGGCGTCGACGAGATAGCGCGTCGGATAGTCCTCGATCAGCTCGACGTCGCTGACCAAGGCGGCGTGCGCATAGCTGCCTTCGAGCAGGTCGTGGCTGAGCACGGTGTTCTCGGGGATGCGGCCCTTGAGCGCCGCCTCCATCGCGTCGATGTGGTAGAGGCCCTTGCCGGTGAAGGTGCCTTCGCCGAACAGGTCCTGATACACGTCGGACACGGCGAAGACGTAGGGGTCGATGCCGCGATTGGCCGAGAACACGCGCTGGAAGAACGACGCCTCGTCGCCGGTGGTCAGCGACGGCGTGACGCGGGGCTGCAGGATGCCGTAGCCGGCGGTCAGCCGTCCGGTCTTGGGGTCGGTCGCCGGCCGGTTGAGCGGATGGGCGAGCTTGCCGACCAGCCGCGCCGCCGCGTCGCGCATGGTGCGCGTGTCGGCGTCGAGGGTGAGCACGTATTCGACGTCCTGCGGCAGCGGATCGGAGGGCGGCAGGAAGGTGGTGTCGCGGTCGCCGCGCAGGAGCGCGTTCAGCTCGTGCAGCTTGCCGCGCTTGCGCTCCCAGCCCATCCAGCAGCCCTCGGCCTCGTTGTAGAGGCGGCGGCGGTGCAGCAGGAAGAAGCGGGCGTGGCCCTCCTTCGGATAGCGGGCGTTGAGCGCGGCGATCTCCTTGCGCGCATGGGCGAGAAGGTCGCGGTCGGCCCGGCTTTCCTCGGTTTCGCTGTCCGGCCAGTCCGACAGGATGGCGAAATGCAGCTCGCCCGACATGTTGGCGAGATAGTGGACCTCGAGGTTGCGCACCGCGTCCTCGATGTCGTCGCGGCTGCCGATCAGCGTCGGCACCACGACGAAGGTGCGGCCCTCTGCCGGCACGCCGTCGCGGTACTCGTAGCCGATCAGCCGCGTCGGCTTCACCAGCGCCGAGACCAGCGTGTTGTAGAGGCCGACGGCGGCCTCCAGCGCCGGCGCGACGAACAGCACGGCGAGCAGGGCGATGGCGCCCGCATCGAGGCCGGTCGCGGCCAGCGCATAGACGATCGCCGTGACGAACAGGGCGGCAAGGAGGACGACGGGCACCACCACGCCGAGCCAGCCGCTCTTGCGCACGGCGCGGTGGAGCCGCTCGCCGAAGCTCGGCCTGTAGCCGATGGCGCGCTCCAGCTCCCGCCGGCGCGGCCCGACGAGGACGCAGCCGACGTCGACCAGCCGCCCGGCCTCCGCCGCAGCACCGTCATCGGCCGTCCCGGCCATCTCGACGGCGAGAAGGGCCACCTCGTGCTCCTGCCGGCCGGAGCGCTTGGCCAGCTCCTCGATCGCGCGGCGGTAGGCGTCGCGCGAGGGAAAGTCGAGCGCGGCGAAGTCCGTCCGCTCGCGCAGGATGCGGTCGATGCCGCTCACCTCCTCGAACCATACGGCCGAAAGGTTGGCGTGCTCGTAGGCGGTGATCTCCTCGGCATTGGTGCCGGCCGCCTCCAGCGCCGCCTCCAGCCAGGCGAGCGCGGCGTGCGAGGTCTGGGAGCCGTCGCGCAGGCGGTGCAGCAGCTGCGTCGCGAAGGTGCGGTCGCGCGCGTGGCCGGCATGGGCGGCGAGAATCTCGGCCTCGGCGCCGGCGGGCGCCGTGGCCAGCCGGTCCGCGGTTTCGTTGGCGGCGAGCCGCATGGTGCGGGCGCGCGCGACGCGCACGGCGAGCCGGCGCAGGTTCTCGACCAGCACGAAGCGCAGGATCGACGGCAGCGCCCACAGCTCGCCGATGCGCAGCTTCTGCTCCTCCTGGAAGCCCTCGACGATGGCGTGGAAGCCGTCTTCGGACACCGCGCTGTCGGTATGCGCGACATAGGCCCACGCGATGACGAGCACCCGCGGCACGCCGAGGTCCGGCATCAGCGGCAGCTGGCGATAGAACTGCGGCGGCAGGTCGCGGTGGATGCCGACGATCGCTTCCTCGACGACGTGCGAGTTGTCGAGCAGCCAGTTGGCCGCCGGCGTCACGCTCTCCCCGGCCTGCTGCGCCCGGTCGAGGGTGTGCACCACGGCGCGGATGCGCTCGGCATTCTCCTTGGTGCGCTCGCGCGGCTCGAACGGCTGCAGCCCTTCGAGATGGATGCGCGAGCCTCCCGCGAGCCGGGCGCCGAGCAGGCGCAGGTCGTCGTGGGAGGATAGGCTGGAGCGGATGGGAGCCTCGCTATCATGAGGCGCTGGGGTGGGATCAGACCGAAGCTTCGGACCGATATGGATGTTCATTCTGTTCGTATCTCAGCGGGCGAATGGAACCGGGCGCGCAGGCCTTGCGGCCGCGCGTAAGCGCAATAGCCTTAAACCGATTGAGCGGCGTTCGGTTCCCATGTTGGCGTCGCGGGGGTACAAATTTTGTTGCGTCGCGATATGTGGCCAGGAGGCGCGGGCGCATCGAGGCACAGCCGTTGTGCGCAGAATGATGTCGATATCGCGGCCATGATTTGATGTAGTCTTTCGCGTCCACCGGCAAGGTGAACGATAGGGAGGAAGATCATGAAGCGTTTCGGCATTCTGGCGGCCCTTTTGGCCTCCACTTCTTTTGCTTCGGCCCAACAGCTCAGCGACGGCGTGGTTCGCATCGGCGTCTTGAACGACCAGACCGGCACCTATGCCGATTTCGGCGGCCTGACCTCGGCCGAGGCCGCGCGCATGGCGGTCGAGGATTTCGACGCCGAGGGCAAGGGCATCAAGGTGGAGATCATCTCCGCCGACCATCAGAACAAGGCGGACGTGGCTTCCGCGCTGGCGCGGCGCTGGTTCGACGTCGATGGCGTCGACGCCGTCGCCGACCTGACCAACTCCGCGGTGGCGATCGCGGTCAACACCATCGGCAAGGAGCAGGGCAAGATCACGCTGATGACCGGCCCGGCCACCACGCGCCTGACCAACGAGGACTGCTCGCCGACCGGCTTCCACTGGGTGTTCGACACCTATTCGCAGTCGGTCGGAACGGCGAAGTCGATCCTCGAGCAGGGCAAGGATTCCTGGTTCCTGCTGACGGCGGACTACGCCTTCGGCCACCAGATGGCGGCGGAGCTGACGCGCGTGGTCGAGGCCGGCGGCGGCAAGATCGCCGGCAGCGTCAACCACCCGCTCGGCTCGCCCGACTTCTCCTCGTACCTGCTGCAGGCCCAGGCCTCCGGCGCCCAGATCGTCGGCCTCGCCAATGCCGGCACCGACACCATCAACGCCATCAAGCAGGCGGGCGAGTTCGGCATCACCCAGGGCGGGCAGAACCTCGCCGGCCTGGTCATCGTCATCAGCGACGTGCACGCGCTCGGCCTCGACGTGGCGCAGGGCCTCCTCGCCACCACCGCCTTCTACTGGGACCGCGACGACGCCAGCCGCGAATGGTCGAAGCGTTTCGAGGAGCGCACCGGCCGCATGCCCGGCATGGTGCAGGCCGGCACCTACTCGTCCGTGCTGCACTACCTGCGCGCCATCGAGGCGGCCGGCACCGACGACGGCCCGGCCGTCGCGGAGAAGATGAAGGAGCTGCCGGTCGACGACTTCTTCGCCCCAGGCGGCACCGTGCGCGCCGACGGCCGGCTGGTGAAGGAGATGTACCTCGTCGAGGTCAAGACCCCGGCCGAATCGAGCGGCCCGTGGGACTACTACAACGTGCTGCGCACCATCGCGCCGGAGGATGCCGCCCAGCCGCTCGAGCAGAGCGCCTGCCCGTTCGTCAAGGGCAACTGAGCGAATTCCCTGCGGTCCGGGCCTCGCCGGCCCGGGCCGTCCTGCGGCTTTCTGCACCCTCTACCGTATTTGTACGACCTTGTCTTTGCCGGCCGGTTTGTGCAACGTTCGCGTCAAAGGTGCAAAACCGCATGGCCGGCAAACGGCCCGAGCGCTTCCCGGGAGGAGGGCTCATCCGGAAATCGCGCGTCCGCCCGGACGCGTCTGGAGGGTATGAGGAACGCATGGACGACGGCATCATACTTGCCGCAGAAGATCTGACGAAGGAGTTTCGGGGCTTCTTTGCGGTCGAGGGTGTCGGGCTTCGTGTTCGGCGGGGCCAGATCCATGCGTTGATCGGTCCGAACGGGGCGGGCAAGACGACGTGCTTCAACCTTCTGACCAAGTTCCTTCCGCCGACGCGTGGGAGGATCACCTACAAGGGCGAGGACATCACGGCGCTGTCGCCGGCCGACATCGCGCGTCTGGGTCTGGTGC
>JALHFU010000216.1:0-6770 GCA_022838525.1 Hyphomicrobiales bacterium
CGTTTGTGGCTCCACCATGGAGCCACCTTCAGCCGTCGTGGCCTCGTTTGTGGCTCCACCATGGAGCCAGTCTGAATCAGTGTCGGCGGTGTCCGGCCAGTGCACAATATGTACCAGGGTTCCCATGTGGGAGACATTACGAACAGTGATCAGACCGGAAACAACAAGGGCCTGCAGTTTTCGATCCAGCTTGTTCCTCGACCAGATCAGTGCCTCTGCGGCATGACGCCCGGAAAGCGGCATATCTCCAGGCTGCAAGGAAAGCCCACGCCATTTGAAAACGTTATGGCTCGCGCGGGAAAGGCAATAGAGGTACAGCTTGACTGCGCCATCGTCCTGCCAGATCTGAGCGTCTACTGCCTGTGAGATCAATTCAGCTAACTTCTTCATGCCGGGAAACACGATCCTTTCTTCTCCCGCAGATGAGTCGGTGTCAAACACGCCGACTCATCCGCGGTGTAATGTATTTATCTTTCCTGCCGGTTCCGGCGGATGGTCAGGTGTACATGTACCTGGAGCCAGAGATCTGCTTCGAGCGGAAACTCGCCATCGCCGCGTTCTTCTGCGTCGCCTGGTCCATGTGGTTGACGGCCGAGTTGACCTCCGAGATGCCGGTGGACTGCTCCTGCGCCGCCGTCGCGATCTCGCCCACCTGCACGTTGACCTGCTCGACCAGCCCGACGATGTCCTCCAGCCCGCGGCCGGTGTCGGAGACGAGGCGCACGCCCTCGGTGACGGCGGTCTCCGAATTGCCGATCAGGCCCTTGATCTCGCGCGCCGCCGAGGCGGAGCGCAGGGCAAGCTCGCGCACCTCCTGCGCGACCACGGCGAAGCCCTTGCCGGCCTCGCCGGCGCGGGCCGCCTCCACGCCCGCATTGAGCGCCAGAAGGTTGGTCTGGAAGGCGATCTCGTCGATGACGCCGATGATCTGGCTGATCTGCCGCGACGATTCCTCGATCTTCTCCATCGCGGCGATGGCGTCGCGGACGACCTCGCCCGACTCCCCGGCACGGGCATGGGCCTCGCGCGTCACCTCGCGCGCCTGCGACGAGCGCTGCGAGGTCGCGGCGACATTGGCGGTGATCTCCTCCAGCGCCGCCGCGGTCTGCTCGAGCGAGGCGGCCTGCTGCTCCGTGCGTCGGGCGAGGTCGTCCGACGCCGCCGAGATTTCCGCCGCGCCGCCGGTCACCGTCCGCACGGTCTGCTCGACGGTCAGCAGCGTCTGGCGAAGCTGGCCGACCGAGCTGTTGAAATCGTGGCGCAGCGCCTCGAACTGCGGCGCGAACTCCTTCTCGATCTCGCACAGCAGGTCGCCGGAGGCTAGCTGCCGCAGGCCGTCGGCCAGGGTCTCGGTCGCTTCCTTCAGGCGCCGCTCGGCCTCGGCCTCGATGCGCCGCTGCGTCTCGATGCGCTCGCGCTCCGCCTTCTCCCGTGTCGCGGCCGCCTCGGCTTCCAGCTCGGCGTTGCGGAGCGCGGCCTGGCGGAACACCTCGACGGCGCGCGCCATGTCGCCGATCTCGTCCTTGCGCGTCATGCCGGTGTCGTGCTCGGCCATGTTTCCCGCGGCGAGCGCGCGCATCGCCTCGACGAGACGGTTGAGCGGCTTCACGATGGTCATGGCCATGAAGCTCGACAGCGCGATCATCACGATGCCGCCGCCGATGCCGAGCGCGGCGATGGCCTTGAGGTTGCCGAGCGCGCTGGCGGCATCGGCCTCGGCGAGGCCGACGATCTGCTCGAGGCTGCGGTTCTCCAGCCGCTTCATGGCCTCGATGCGCTCGGTTGTGGCCGCGAACCACTTGCGGTTGTCCATGCCGCTGAGGTCGGCGCCGGCGCCGCCGGCGAGAATCCGGCGGCGCGTGGCCTCGATCTCGCCGAGGGCGGGGACGTCGAGATCGGCCTCGATCGTCGCCCGGCTGTCCTGCTCCTGCAGGGAGACGAAGTTGGCGAGCAGCGCCTTCTGCGCGCCGCTCAGCTCGGCGAAGCCGGACAGGCGGGTTTCGTCGATGGTCTGCGCGCTGATGAAGCCGCTGCCGGTCGCCCTTTCCTGGCCTGCCAGCTCCTTGGCCTGCATCAGCTGGTTGTAGGCGATGATCTTGCCGGAGATGCCGGAATCGACGCCCTTCATCGACAGGTCCTGCGCCAGCCGCGTCATGGTGCCGATCAGCCCGGTGTAGAAATCGTAGGACTGCGCGCCGGTCAGGGTCAGGCCGTCGATCGACTGGCGGGTCGCGGGAAGGGAGGCCAGCACCGTGCCGAGATCCTCGACCTGCCTGCCGAGCTGCGGATCGGACAGGGCCCGGACGCCGGACGCGAAGCCGGAGAACCGCTGCAGGCTGGCTTCCGCGGCCCGGCGGGCGGTGTCGAGGTCGGTCCGGCCGTTGGCGCCGCGCGAGTTGATGAAGCCCGCGCTCAACCCGCGCTCGACCTGAAGCGCATGGACCATGTCGCCGACGATGGCGATGTTGTCGCTGATCGTCACGATCTGCTGCATGTGCCGATAGTCGTTCCACATGCTCGCGATCTGCGTGAACGCCAGATAGCCCATGGCGGCGAGAGGAAGCACGACGGCGATCCAGAGACGCCGGTTTATCGAAACATCGGTGATGCGCATGATGACCTCAGGGATAGCCGGCGTCATGCCGCGGGACTGCGCGCGTCATGCGCGGCTCCATGTCAGGGTCGCGCGTTAAAGGAACGCTTAACCCGGCGGGCTCCGGGGAGGGTCGAGCGGCCGCAACGGCCCGGATTCTCGTTTGAGTTTGCGTTTTGGCAAACAACGCTGCCCGGCGGGCGGGTCGCCCTGCATTTCGCGGAAAGGTTGAGACGATCCGGGTCCCGCCCGTCGCTGTTCCGCACGGCAAACGAGGACCCGGGCTTGCCGGAAACGGCTCTAGCGGCCGGCGCGCGCCGATTCGACCAGAAGCGCGATCAATGCCTGCCGCGCGGTGGCGACCACGAGGTCGGGGCGCTGGCGGGTGAGGAGAACCGTCGCCTGCAGCCGCTCCAGCGCCCGGGCGATCGCCGCGCCGCTCCAGCGCTGAAGCGCGGTCTCGACCAGCCGCCGCCGCGAGAAGAACACCGGCGGCCGCGCCGACGCGACCACGGCCGCGGCCGGCTTTCCCGTCGCCTCCATCTCGCCGCGCAGGAGCTGCAGCGACTGGAACTGGCGGATGGCGGCGGCCAGCACCAGGAACGGATTGGTGCCCGACGAGACGAGGCGTCCGAAGCTGGCGTCGAAGGCCTGGCCGTTGCCGGCGAGCACGGCATCGACGGCGTCGTCGATGCCGATGCCCGAGACGTCGCCGGTCATGGTGCGGACGTCCTCCAGCCTAATCTCGCCATTGCCGCGGCAGTAGAGCGCGAGCTTCTCGATCTCGCTGCGGCTGGCCAGCCGGTCGCCGCCGAGATTGGCGCGCAGCGCCTGGCGCGCCTCGATGCCGATCGATAGGCTCTCGCGGGCCAGAATCTCGTCGATGATGCCGTCGATCGCCTTGCCCTCGTCGGCGTAGCAGGGCAGCGCCATCGCCGTTGCCGCCGCCTCCACGACGCTGCGCAGCGCTGCGCCCTTCCTGAGGTCGCCGGCCTCGATCACGATCACCGAATCGCGCGGCGGATCGGCCGTAAGCGCCTTCACCTCGTCGGCAAGCTGCTTCTGCGCGCCGGCACCCTTCACCCAGATGAGGCGGGAGGACGAGAACATCGGCACGGTGGCGGCCTCGTCGGTTAGGCGGCCGGGCGACGCCTCGAGCTCGGGGGCCTCGAGGCGCACGGAGGAGAACGGGTCGTCGGCGTCGAGGCCGGCGCGCTCGACGAAGGCCCTGGCGCGCTCGGCGACGAGGCCCCTGTCCGGCCCGTAGATGAGCACGAGGCGAATCTGCGGGTCGGGGCGACGCAGCCAGCCATCGACCTCATGTGCCTTCTTCTGCGCCATGGATGTGCGGCCCGGCTCGCTCTACTTCAGGTCAAGCTATTGTTTTCGCTTGGATTATCGGAGGAAATCCAGGCGTTACGTGTCGAGACTGTCTAGCACAGGCGCGCGCCGGAAACAGCCCCGATCGTGCGGCGCGGAACCTTGCCGCGGCCCGTGACGTTGTCTGTGCAAGTTTCACAGCCACCTGGAGAGCGACCATGACAGATCCGAGGAATCCCGATCCCCGTCCCGTCGATCCGGCCTATGAGGATCGGCCGCACATGCGGCCTCCCCATACCGACCCGACCCTGAGCGACCCGGCGCTCGATCCCGCCCTTTCCGACCGCCACGTCCATCCCGCCGGCTCCGGCCGCGGCGGCTTGATCGCCGCCGGCGTGATCGCGGTGCTGCTGGTCATCGCGGTGATCGCGTTCAGCTCCGGCACCACGACGGACCCGGGCACCACGGCGGTGATCCCCGACCAGACCGAGGAAACCGCGCCGGCCCCGGCTCCGGAGGCGACGCCGACGCAGCCCGCGCCGACGGACACGGCGCCGACCGATACGATGCCGGCCCCCGGCAACCAGTAAGCGGCCGGTAGAATCAAGAAAAAGGGCAGGCCACCGGCCTGCCCTTCTCCTGTAGGCGCAGAAAAAAGGCGTCACATGTGGATCGGCTTGGAGAAGGCTGCGAGGGCGGCCTCCTTGACCGCTTCCGACATGGTCGGGTGGACTCCATCAGAACGGCCGCCTCGTGGATCATCTCGCCGGCGCCGAAGCCGACGATGTGGACGCCGAGAACCCGGTCGGTGGTCTTGTCGGCCAGAACCTTGACGAAGCCCTCGGTCTGGAGCATGGCGCGCGCCCGTCCGTTGGCGCTGAAGGGGAACTTGCCCGCATTGTAGGCGACGCCCGCCTTCTTCAGCTCCTCCTCGGTCTTGCCGACCGAGGCGACCTCGGGGCTGGTGTAGACCACGCCCGGAATCACGTCGTAGTTCACGTGGCCGGCCTTGCCGGCGATGATCTCGGCCACGGCCACGCCTTCCTCCTCGGCCTTGTGGGCGAGCATCGGGCCGGCGACCACGTCGCCGATGGCGTAGATGCCGGGGATCGAGGTCTGGAAACGGCCGTCGATCCGCACGCGGCCGCGCTCGTCGAGCACCACGCCGGCCTTGTCCAGCCCCAGACCCTCGGTGAAGGGCTTGCGGCCGGTGGCGACCAGAACCGCATCCGCCTCGATGGTCTCGGCCGCGCCGCCTTTCACCGGCTCGAAGGTCACGGTCGCGCCCTTGCCGGCCTTGGCCACGCCCGTGACCTTGGCGCCGAGCCTGAACTCCATGCCCTGCTTGGCCAGCATGCGCTGGAACTGCTTCGCGACCTCGCCGTCCATGCCGCCGAGGATGGTGTCGAGATATTCGACCACCGTGACCCTGGCGCCGAGCCGCGCCCAGACCGAGCCCAGCTCGAGCCCGATGACGCCGCCGCCGACCACGACGAGGTGGCCCGGCACCTTGGCGAACTCCAGCGCGCCGGTCGAGGAGACGATGACCTTCTCGTCGAACGCGACATTGACGCCGGGAATGCCGGCGACGTCCGAGCCGGTGGCGATGACGATGTTCCGCGACTCGATCTCCTGCACAGCGCCGTCGTCGCCGGTGACGGAGACCTTGCCCTGGCCGAGCACGCGGCCGGTGCCCTGGAAGGTGTCGATCTTGTTCTTCTTCATCAGGAAGACGAGGCCCTTGGTGTTCTGCTCGACGGTGTTGAGCTTGTGGGCCATCAGCTTCTTCAGGTTCACCTTCGGCTTCGCGATCTCGATGCCGAGCGCGTCGAAGGAATGCTCGGCCTCGAGCAGCATCTCGGTCGCGTGCAGCAGCGCCTTGGAGGGGATGCAGCCGACATTGACGCAGGTGCCGCCATAGGTGTCGCGCTTCTCCACCAGCGCCGTCTTCAACCCGAGCTGCGCCGCCTTGATGGCGCAGACATAACCGCCCGGTCCGGCTCCGATCACGACGACGTCATAGCTCATGGCAAATCCCTTCCTCTCGTGCGCGGGGCTCAGCGGCCGCCGCTTGCGTTCAGTATCGCACCCGTCGTGTAGGATGCGTCGTCCGACAGAAGCCACAGGATCGCGCGGGCGATCTCGTCGGCCTTTCCCTCCCTTTGCATCGGCACGGTGCCGCGCAGGGCCGCCACGCGGTCGGGCTGGCCGCCGGAGGCGTGGATGTCCGTGTCGACGATGCCGGGACGCACGGCGTTGACGCGGATTCCCTCGGCGGCCACCTCGCGGGCGAGACCGATGGTAAAGGCGTCGATGGCGCCCTTCGATGCGGCATAATCGACATATTCGCCGGGCGCGCCGAGCGTCGCGGCGACGGAGGACAGGTTGACGATGGCGCCGCCCCTGCCGCCGTGCCGCGTCGACATGCGCCTGACCGCCTCGCGGGCGCACAGGAGCGAGCCGACGACGTTGACGCGCATCACGCGCAGGATGCGCTCCGCATCCATGCCATCGACGCACGATTTCGGGGTGACGATGCCGGCATTGTTGACGAGCGCGTCGAGCCGGCCGAAGCGGGCATCGACGGCCGCGAACATGGCGACCACATCCTGCTCCTCGCCGACGTCGCCCCTGACGGCGAAGGCATCGCCGCCGGCAGCCGCGATCTCGGCGACGAGGCGTTCGGCCGCCTCGGCATTGGCGACATAGTTGACGGCGACGCGCCAGCCGCCCGCCGCGGCGAGGCGGGCGGTCGCCGCGCCGATGCCGCGCGAGCCGCCGGTGACGAGCACGGTCCTGCCGGCCGCGCTCATTCCTGGCACCCGTGCAGGGAGAAGACGTCCCACGGCGCGGCCGC
>JALHFU010000217.1:0-4632 GCA_022838525.1 Hyphomicrobiales bacterium
GGCGAGCGACGAGGAGAACGGCTCGCTGCCCGCGCGCATGATCGCGAAGGCGGCCATGCCCGCGATCAGGAACTCGATCACCAGCCGGAGCTTGCCGGAAAAGCCGAGATGCGACTGCTTCGTCACCTTCAGGTAGTCGTCGTAGAAGCCGATCATGCCGAAGCCGAGCATGACCAGCATCACCACCCAGACATAGGTGCTGGAAAGGTTGCCCCACAGCACGACCGAGCCGACGATGCCGGTCAGCATCATCAGGCCGCCCATGGTCGGCGTGCCGGCCTTCTTGAAATGGGTCTGCGGCCCGTCGGCGCGGATCGGCTGGCCCTTGCCCTGGCGGATGCGCAGCGAATCGATGATCGCCGGGCCGAACAGGAAGACGATGAGCGCCGAGGTGATCAGCGCGCCGCCGGTGCGGAAGGTGATGTAGCGGAACACGTTCAGGGCCGAGACCTGATCGGCGAGTCCAGCGAGCAAGAGCAGCATCTGCGGTGTTTCCCCGACCCTTCTCAGACCTTGTCCATCGGCGGCTCCCCCCCGGCCGCGACCGGGAATTCCGCAAGCAGCGCCTCCGTCAGCCGGGTGAAGCCCGAGCCGTTGGAGGATTTGACCATCACCACGTCGCCGGGCTGCACCGTCTCGAGAAGGACGGGCTTCAGCGCCTCGGCGCTGTCGCGGTGCTTGCACGGCATGTCGGCCGGCAGCGCCTCCGCGAGCGCCGCCATCTCCGGCCCGCCGAGCAGCACCCGGTCGACCTTCGCCGCGGCGAGCGGGCCGGCGAGCGCGGCATGCAGCTTCTGCGAATGCTCGCCCAGCTCCAGCATGTCGCCCAGCACGGCGATGCGCCGCCCGCCTTCCGCGACCGGCGTCGTGCCGAGAACGGCGAGCGCGGCCTTCATGGAAACCGGATTGGCGTTGTAGCTCTCGTCGATCAGCAGGATTTCGCCGCCGGCCGGATGCGCCAGGCGGTACTGCCGACCGCGCCCCTTCTCGGCCGTGAAGCCGGCGAGCGCGGCGGCCGCCTTCTCGACGTCGGCGCCGACCAGATAGGTCGCGCCCAGCACGGCGAGCGCATTCTGCACGATGTGGCGGCCCGGCGCGCCGACGGTGGCCGCGATCTCGCGCCCCGCCATCGCCACGCGGATGCGCGAGCCCTCGCCCGTCGCGTCGCAGGCCGCCAGCCGGAAGGTGGCGCGCGCATGCTCGCCGAAGCTCCACACATGCTCGATGCCGGCCTCGTGCGCCGCGGTCTCGAGGAACTGCCACTGCCTGTCGTCGCGGTTGATGAGCGCATGGCCGCCCGGCTCGACGGTCTCGAAGATCTCGGCCTTGGCGCGGGCGATCTCCTCCAGGCTCCTGAAATAGCCGAGATGCGCCGGCGCGATCAGCGTGACGACGGCGACATGCGGCCGCACGAAGCGCGACAGCGTGCGGATTTCGCCCGGACGGTTCATGCCGATCTCGAAGACGGCGTAGTCGCAGTCCTCCGGCAGGCGCGCCAGCGTCAGCGGCACGCCCCAGTGGTTGTTGAACGACTTGTCGGAGGCATGGACCGTGCCGCAGGCGCCGAGCGCCAGCCGCATCGCCTCCTTGGTCGTGGTCTTGCCGACCGAACCGGTGACGGCGACGACCCTGGCCCTCGAGCGCGACCGCGCGGCGATGCCCGCCGCCTCCAGCGCCGCCAGCACGTCGGGCACCACGATCATCGGCGCGGTGATGCGGCCGAGCGCCGGCAGCTTGCCCTCGGCGACGACGAGCAGACCCGCCCCCGCCTTGATGGCGGCGGTGGCGAAGTCGTGGCCGTCGAACGTCTCGCCCTTGATGGCGAAGAACGCCTCGCCCGGCTTCAGCGTGCGGCTGTCGATGGAAATGCCGGTCACGCCCTCGGGCAGCACGCCGACCGGCCGCCCGTTCATGGCGCCGGCAAGCGCCTCGGATCGCCACAGGAAGCTCATGACGCGCGCTCCGCGAGCGCGGCGCGCACCTCGTGATGGTCGGAGAACGGCAGCGTGACGTCGCCGATGGTCTGGCCTTCCTCGTGTCCCTTGCCGGCGACGATCAGCGTGTCGCCGGCCCTGAGCATGGAAACGGCTTCGCGGATCGCCTGCCTGCGGTCGCCGATCTCGACGGCGCGGGGTGCGGCCGCCATGATCGCGGCGCGGATCGCGGCCGGCTCCTCGGAGCGCGGGTTGTCGTCGGTGACGAAGACGACGTCGGCGAGCCGTGTGGCGATCTCGCCCATGATCGGCCTTTTCCCGCGGTCGCGGTCGCCGCCGCAGCCGAAGACGACCACGACGCGGCCGGTGGTGAACGGCCGCACCGCCGTCAGCACGTTCTCCAGCGCGTCGGGCTTGTGTGCGTAGTCGACATAGACCGGCGCGCCGTCCCGCGTCGCGCCGACCAGCTCCAGCCGACCGGACGCGCCCTTCAGCGTCTCCAGCGCGGCGAGCGCCTTGCCGATGTCGAGTCCTGTCGAGATCGCGAGCCCCGCCGCGACCAGCGCGTTGGCGACCTGGAAATCGCCGGCGAGCGGCAGGTCGATCTCGTGGATCGCGCCGTCCGCCTCGATCTCGGCGCGCTGGCGGTGACGCTCGTGCTCGACGCGCTTGATCCTGAGGAAGTCGCCCTTGCGGCCGACGGTGAGCACGATAAGGCCCGCGCCCTGCGCGACGTCGATGGTCGCCTGCGACCACGGGTCGTCGGCGAAGATCACGGCCGGCGCGCCCCGGGGCAGAAGCTCGGTGAACAGCCGCATCTTGGCGGCGTGGTAGTCCTCGACCGTCGGGTGATAGTCCATGTGGTCGCGGCCGAGATTGGTGAAGCCGCCGGCGGCGAGCCTGACGCCGTCGAGGCGGCGCTGGTCGAGGCCGTGGCTCGACGCCTCCATGGCGGCATGGGTGACGCCGGCCTCGGCAAGCTCGGCCAGAAGCCTGTGCAGCGCCACGGGGTCGGGCGTGGTCAGCGAGCCGTATTCCTCCCGGCCCGGCGCGGTCACGCCGGTCGTGCCGATCGAGGCGGCGGCAAGGCCGGCCCGCTCCCAGATCTGGCGTGTGAAGGAGGCGACGGAGGTCTTGCCGCTGGTGCCGGTGACGGCGACCATCGTGTCCGGCTGCGCGCCGTGGAACAGCGCGGCCGCCAGCGCCAGCGCCCGGCGCGGATCGTCCACCTCGATGACGGGAATGCCGATGCCGGCGGAGACGGCGCCGCGCGCCGCGATCACGGCCGCGGCACCCCGCCGCGCGGCATCCGCCGCGAAGGCGGCGCCGTCAGCCCTGGTGCCGGGAAGCGCGGCGAACAGGAAGCCCGGCGCAACGCTGCGCGAATCCGAGGTCAGCCCCGCCACCTCGACCTGCTCCAGGGCGGCGGAGACTGGCAGGACACCGGAAAACTGGCTGAGCTTCATCGAATTCCATCGTCCGACTGTGTGCGCGGTCTGAATGACGGGTCCCCTCTCAGAATCACTGCGAGGAGACCAGAAGGGCGCCACTTTCATGGCCGAAATCGGGCTTGACGCCAAGCAAGGCCGCCGAACGGCGCACGATGTTGCCGACGACCGGCGCGGTGTTGAGGCCGGACGTGGCGCTCATGCCCGGCTTCTCCGGCTTGGGCTCGTCGAGCACCACGAGCACGATGTATTCGGGGTCGTTGACCGGGAAGCCGGCAAGGAACGCGTTGAAGCGCTTGTCGTTGGAGTAGCGGCCGTTGACCACCTTCTCCGCGGTGCCGGTCTTGCCGCCGACGAAGTAGCCCGGCACCTCGGCGCGGCGGCCCGACCCCTTCTCGACGTTCAGCCGGAAGAGGTAGCGCATCATCTCGCTCGTCCTGCGGTTGATGACCTGCTCGGCGCCTGCCATCGCCTGCTCGACGCTGCGCGGCAGGAAGGTCGGCTGGATCAGCAGGCCCCCGTTCAGCATCGCCGCCGCCGACATCGCGGTCTGCAGCGGCGTCGTCGCGACGCCGTGGCCGAAGGAGATGGTGATCTGGTGGATGCGCTTCCATTCGGAAGGCTCGGTCGGCCGCGCCACCTCGGGCAGCTCGGTGCGCATGCGGTCGAGAAGGCCGATCTTGCGGAAGAAGGCGCGGTGATGCTCGACGCTGACCGTCTCGGCCATGCGCGCCGTGCCGATGTTGGAGGAGTAGATGAACACCTCCGGCACGGTCAGCACCCGGCCCTTGCCGTGGAAGTCGCGGATGGTGTGGCGGGCGATCTGGATCGGCCGCGTCGCGTCGAAGCGGCTGTTGAGGTTCGCCGTGCCCGCGTCGAGCGCCATGGCGAGCGTGAAGCCCTTGAAGGTCGAGCCCATCTCGTAGGTGCCGGCCGACATGCGGTTCAGCCGATCCTTGTCGTGGGCGTTGAACGGGTTGTTGGGGTCGTAGTCGGGCAGCGAGGCCATGCCCAGCACCTCGCCGGTACGGGCGTTGAGCACCACGGCGCCGGCGCCGATCGCCTGATAGCGCTCCATCGCCTGCACCAGCTCGTCGCGCAGGATGTGCTGGACGCGCAGGTCGATCGACAGCCGCACCGGCTCGAGGTCCTTGGGCAGGGCGAGGCCGGTGGCCTGGAGATCGGCCAGGCCCTGGTCGTCGATATACTTCTCCATCCCGGCGATGCCCTTGTTGTCGACATTGACGAGG
>JALHFU010000218.1:0-4586 GCA_022838525.1 Hyphomicrobiales bacterium
GCGAGCGCCATGAAAGTTCTTTTCGTCATGCCCAACATGTCAACTCCTCCATATGCCGGGTTATTTTGGTCGGGTTACTTCCTGAATGGCCAGAGATGAAAGAACCGCCGGACCCTCTGGACGATCTCGGCGAGACCCTGGGGCTCGAACACCAGGAACAGGATGATGAGCGCGCCGAACACGATGGTGCGCACCGGCGACAAGAGCGTGCCGGCATTGCTGACGTAGGGCGACACCGCCTCGACGGCGAAGCGCAGCAGCTCGGGCACCAGCGTCATGAAGGTGGCGCCGATGATGCCGCCGAGGATGGAGCCCATGCCGCCGACGATGACCGCCGCGAGGTAGAAGATCGACTCGCCGATGGTGAAGCTCTCCGGCCCGACGGAGCGGAAGAAATAGGCCCACATGCCGCCGGCCACGCCCGCGTAGAAGGACGAGATGGCGAAGGAGAGCAGCTTGTAGCGCAGGAGCGGGATGCCCAGCACCTCGGCCGAGATGTCGCGGTCGCGGATGGCGATGAAGGCGCGCCCGATGCGCGTGCGGAACAGGTTCGCCGCGCCCAGCACCATCAGCGCCGCGACCGGCACCAGCACCCAGTAGAGCTGGAAATAGGTGGTGAGCGGCGTGCCGAGGAAGGTGGCCGGCGCGACGTTCATGCCGCGCGAGCCGCCCGTCACCGAGGTCCAGTTCAGGAACACGAACTGCAGGATGATCGAGGCGCCGATGGTGGCGATGGCGAGGTAGAGGCCCTTGACGCGCAGGCTGGGCAGGCCGACGAGGATGCCGACCGCCGCCGCCATCACCCCGCCCGCGAGCAGGTTGACGAGGAAGGGCGCGCCGACATGCCGGTCGAGCCACGCGACGGTGTAGGCGCCCACCGCCATGAACGCGCCCTGGCCGAGGCTGACGAGGCCGGTATAGCCGGTCAGGATGTTGAGGCCGGTGGCGCTCGCCACGTTGATGGCGACGAGGCAGGCGAGATAGAGCCAGTAGCTGTTGAGCGCGAAGGGCGCGGCGACGAGCGCCACGACCAGCACGCCCATCCACGCCCATTGCGTGCGGGTCTGGATCAGCGCCTCGTCGGCGAGATAGGTTTCGTTGGCGGTTGCGATGCGCATGTCAGAGCCGCTCGATTTCTCTCGTGCCGAACAGGCCGTAGGGCCGGATCATCAGCATGAGGATGAGGATGCCGAAGGTGAAGACGAGCTTGTATTCGCCGCCGAGATAGGTGCCCGCCCACGCCTCCACGAGGCCGATGGCGAGGCCCGCCACCAGCGCGCCCGCGACCGAGTCGAGCCCGCCGACGATGACGACGACCAGCGCCGACAGGCCGAAGGCGCCCATGGTCGGCGCGATGCCGCCGATCGAGCCCAGAAGCACGCCCGCGCCGGCAGCCGCGCCGCAGCCGATGGTCCAGGCGAGCGAGAAGACGCCCGGCACGTTGATGCCGCAGGAATAGGCCGCCGCCTGGTCGGTGGCGGTCGCCCTGAGCGCCACGCCGCCGCGCCAGAAGCGGAAGAGCAGCAGGAACACGGCGATGACCAGCGCCGCCACCACGAAGCTGATGGCGATCTTGCGCGAGACGTAGGCCTCGCCGATGAAGATCGGGGCCGTGCCCATGAAGTCGGGCAGGGTGCGCGGGTCGGTGCCCCAGACCAGCTCGACGATGCCGACCAGCACCGAGCCGAGGCCGACCGTGACCATGAACACCGAGATCGGGTTCTCGCCCAGCATGCGCCGAATGATACCGCGCTCGACGATCGCGCCGATCGCGGCGCCGCCGCCGACGGCGAGCGGTATGGCGAGCCACGCCGACAGGCTCATGCTTGCCGCGAAGGCGAAGAAGAAATAGCCGCCCATCATCAGGATCTCGCTGACCGCGAGGTTGATGACGCGGGTCGCCTTGTAGATCAGGACGAAGGCGAGTGCGGTCAGCGCCAGGAGCGCGCCCGAACCGAGGCCGGCGAGCGAGACCTCGATGAAGAAGAGAAAGTCGCTCATGCCGCCCCCACCGTGGCTTCGCCGGCATCGGCTTCCGCCGCCAGCCGCTTCATCAGCGCGGCCGGGTCGCCGCTGCCGAGATAGGCGGCCACGACCTGCGGGTCCTGCTGCACCTCGTGCGGCAGGCCGCGCGCGATCACCTGGCCGAAATTGAGCACCACGACGTGGTCGGAGATGTCCATCACCATGCCCATGTCGTGCTCGACCATCAGGATGGTGGTGCCCCATTCCTCCTTCACGTCGAGGATGAAGCGGGCCATGTCCTCGGTCTCCTCGCGGTTCATGCCGGCGACCGGCTCGTCGAGGAGGAGGATGCGCGGCCGCATGGCGAGCGCGCGGGCGAGCTCGACCCGCTTCTGCAGGCCGTAGGACAGCGCCGCGACCGGCATGTGGCGGATGTGGTTGATCTCGAGGAAGTCGATGATGTCGCGCTCGACCTCGGCGCGCAGCTCCATCTCCTCGCGCGCCGCCGGCCCGAAATAGGCGAGCGCCTGCAACAGGTTGGTCTTCATGTGGGCGTGGCGGCCGAGCTTGATGTTGTCGAGCACGGTCATGCCGCGGAAGAGCGCGATGTTCTGGAAGGTGCGGGCGAAGCCCAGCCTGGCGCGCTCGGGCGGATGCACGTGCGTCACGTCCTCGCCGTCGAACAGAACCCGTCCCTGCTGCGGCTTGTAGAAGCCGGAGATGCAGTTGAACATCGAGGTCTTGCCCGCGCCGTTCGGCCCGATCAGCGCGGTGATCGAACCCGGCTCGACGGAAAAGGACACGTTGTTGATCGCCTTGAGGCCGCCGAAGGACAGCGACAGCCCCTCGACGTCGAGCCGCGCCGCCTTCATCGCGGCAGGCATGGCGCGACGCCCCGCAGGCTGCTGTTTCCGACCGAATTCGTCATCGTCCTCCCCATGAACGTTTCCGCTGCGCCGGCCCGCCTCCTTCGGCCGGCGCGCGCTATCTGAACAATCGCGCGACCATCTCCTGATCGAACCCGCGCTCGACGGGCTCGTCGATGCTGCGCCCCGTGCGCTCGAAGCCCTTCTTCCAGTCCGTCACGTGCCGCGCCATCCACAGCCGCGCCCGCTCGACGTCGCGCGCGCGGATGGAATCGATCAGCTCCCTGTGGGCGTCCACCATACGGCGCGCGCCCTCGGAAACCTTGCGGCAGATCATTTCCGAGGTCGGGAAGAACAGGAGTGCGGCCGGCTCGCGCGCCAGCTCCAGCACGCGGTTGTGCGAGGCGTGCGCGATCAGGGCGTGGAAATCGGTGTCGACCTCGGCGAGCCGCATCGGGTCGTCCACCGCCGCTTCCGCCTGCCGCTGGTTGTCCTCCAGCGCGGCGAGGTCCTCGTCGGTGGCGGCGGCGACCGCGCCCTCGATCGCGCCCAGCTCCAGCACCATCGCGGTCTCGTAGAGCTCGCGGAAGGTGACTTCGCTGATGATGAGCGCGCGGCTCATGCGGCTGGAGAGATAGCGATAGTGCGGGGTGCAGACGAAGAGCTTGCGCGCGGCCTCGCGGCGCACCAGCCCGCTCTGCTCCAGCACGCGGATGCCCTCGCGCACGGTCGAGCGGTTGACGCCGAACTGGCGCACGAGCTCGGCCTCGGTGCCGATCTCGTCGCCGGGCTTGAGGCGACCGGAGGTGATCTCGCGCTCGATGGCCTCGGCCACCATCTCGTAGGCCGACGGAGCCTTGATCGGCTCGAAACGGTTGAGCGCGTTGTCGGACATCCTCCTCCCCGATTTTGTCCGTTACTTTTGTATGCTTGTCCGACAAACGTACCGGGATGGCATCCGGTGTCAAGCCCCCGCCGTCGCAGCGGAGGGTGACGCATGGTCAGCCAAGCGCGTTCCCGGCGGCGGGCGAGAGGGAGGCCGAGTCTCGAATTGACGGCTCGACGTCTCATTTGTTCCGATACGGAAGGTCCGTGCTGCTCTAGGCTCGGTTCCGGATTCGCGAGGGAGACGGGAATCCGCGGGAGGAGACGCCGCAGACCATCCCCGCCGGGCGGGGAGGGCGGTTCTTCCCGTGCACGGCTCGAACGGTGTCCGGGGAGGAGACGCGGCATATGTATGCGGTAATCGGCGCCGGCCCGATGGGGCTCGCCGCGGCGCGCAATCTCGACAGGCACGGCATCGCCTTTACCGGCTTCGAGCAGCATGCCGATGTCGGCGGGCTGTGGGACATCGACAACCCGCACAGCACCATGTACGAGACCGCGCACCTGATCTCGTCGAAGACGACGACCGAATTCGCCGAGTTTCCCATGCCGGCCTCGGTTGCGGCCTATCCGCGCCACGACGAGATGCGCCGCTACTTCCGCGCCTATGCCCGCCATTTCGACCTCTACCGCCACTACGAGTTCTCGACGCGCGTGCTCAGGGTCGAGCCGGACGGCGACGGCTGGCGGGTGACGACGGAGTGCGGCGGAGAGCGGCGCGAACGCCGCTTCGCCGGCGTCCTGATCGCCAACGGCACGCTGCACCATCCGAACATCCCCGACCTGCCCGGGGAGTTCTCCGGCACGCTGATGCATGCGGGCGACTACCGCACGCCGTCGCAGCTTGCGGGCAAGCGGGTGCTCGTCGTC
>JALHFU010000219.1:1376-5921 GCA_022838525.1 Hyphomicrobiales bacterium
TTTTTTTTCGCCGGCTCCCGTTCCCCTCGCGCAAAGCCCCGGAACGCCGCCTTTCGGCCGCGACGGTCCCTTCTTCGGACGGCGGAAAACGGGGACGAGCCGGCTAAGGCCACAAAGGCGTCCAATTCCGTCCATAGGCCGGACGAAGCGAAGACGTCGCGCCGCTGCGTCGCCGGCCATGCGCTCTCCCTCGGCTTTATATATAGGGCCTCGCGGGAGCGTTTTTCAGGGCGGGCGGCAGCCGAGGGAGACCGGCTTCGTTGACTTCGCACGCTTCGACAGGCAATTGTCGTCGCGCTGGACAATTCACGGGCCTGGCGGCCGAGGGGGAAGACGGCGCCCGCATGCAGCCGATCGAAGAGACCATAGCCGCGCTCGGCAACGAACCGCCTCTCGTCGCGGGCGGCCAGTCTGGCCCGCCCGACAGGCGCGAGGTCTCGGCGCGATGGCTCTCGGGCACCTTCCTGACCGGCATTACCTCGAGCGTGCTGATGGGCGTGGCGCTGTTCGCCGCGCTCGACGGCCGCGAGCAGCTCGCCACGCCGCCGGAAATCCTCAACATGGCCTCGCTCGACGCGGGCTCGCATGCCGCCGACACGGTCAAGACCGGCCGGCTGGTCGCGCCGCGCGCCATCGCGCGGGCCACGGACCGCCGGCGCATGGAAGTCTCCACCATGCTGAAGGCGGGCGACCGCGACGTGGTGCGCACCCTGCCCTTCATCCAGGTGAAGATGGCGCTGGCCGCCGGCCACACCACGAGCCGGTCCTACCCGCCCTTCGACCCGCTCGAGGTCTTCGCCGAGGACGGCGCGGCGGCCGCGCAGAGCATGCTCGACACCGGCTTCATCTATGGCGCCAAGGTCGAGAGCGAGGTCAGCCTGCGCACGCTCGACTTCCCCATCGACACCGCCAATTTCGACGGGCGCGTCACGCTGAGCGCCGAGGAGGTCGAGGCCGTGGTGCGCAACACCGCCGCGATCCTCACCGACGGCGCGGTCCAGGTGGCCGCGCTCCATTATGTCGACCCGCAGCGCTTCGGCGAGACGCTGGCGACGCAGACGCTCGGCGCCTCCTACGGCATCCGCATCGTGCCGGAGAACGTCTCCGTCGCGCCGCGCGAGAGCGAATCGGCCGAGATCGCCGACTACGCCGAGGACATCCTGCCCTTCCATACCGAGCGCGACATCGCCGAGGTGCTGAACGAGGCCGGATATTCGGAAGCCGATTCGGAGGTGATGGCGCGCTCCTTCGGGGTGCTGCTCGGCTCGCCGGTGCTCAAGGCCGGGTCGGTGATGCGTCTCGGCATCGAGACGCGCGGCGAGGTGAGCCGGATCGTGCGCGCCAGCCTCTACGAGGGCAAGCGCCACCACCTGACCATCGCGCTCGACGACCGCGACCAGTATGTGAAGGGCAGCGAGCCCGAGCCGAACCCGGCCGTGCTCGCCGCCTTCGACGCCAACCCGACCGCAGTGGTCCGCGCGCGGGGCGAGCTGCCCACCGTCTATGACGGCATCTGGCGCGCCGCCTATTCCTACGGCATGACGCGCTCCATGACGCGCCAGCTCGTCCGGCTGCTCGCCGCCGACGTCGATTTCCAGTCGCGGCTGAACCCGTCCGACCGGATCGCGGTCTTCTTCTCGCAGCCGGACGAGGAGGACAACGCCACCGAGGAATCGGAGCTGCTCTACGTGCAGGCGACGTTCGGGGGCACGACGCGCACCTTCTACCGCTTCCGCATGGAGGACGGCACCATCGACTATTTCGACGAGGAAGGCCGCAGCGCCCGCCAGTTCCTGCTGCGCAACCCCGTGCCCAACGGCAAGTTCACCTCCGGCTTCGGCATGCGGCGCCATCCCATCCTCGGCTACAGCCGCATGCACACCGGCGTCGACTGGTCGGCGCCGCGCGGCACGCCGATCATCGCCGCCGGCAGCGGCGTGGTCGAGAAGGCCGGCTGGTCCGGCGGCTACGGCCGCCAGACCGTCATCCGCCACGCCAACGGCTACAAATCCTCCTACAACCACCAGAGCGCCATCGCGAAGGGCGTCACCGAAGGCGTCCGCGTGCGCCAAGGCCAGGTCATCGGCTATGTCGGCTCGACCGGCCTGTCGAACGGCAACCACCTGCATTACGAGCTGATGGTCAACGGCAAGAAGGTCGACCCGATGCGGGTGCGGCTGCCGACCGAGAAGTCGCTTTCCGGCGACGAGCTCGAGGTCTTCCACCGCGAACGCGAGCGCATCGACACGCTGCTCAAGGAAGAAAACGCCCCCGCGCTCAAGATGGCCAGCGCGAAGCTGGGCGGGTGAGCGAATAGCGAATAGCGAATAGCGAATAGCGAATAGCGAATAGAAAAGGGATTCCCTCGCTCGAGTGCCGGCAAGCCCTCTTCTCTATTCCCTATTCGCTACTCCCTATTCGCTCTCATTCCACGAATTCCACCGCCGTTCCCGGCTTCACCATCTTCGCCAGCTCCTGCGCGTCCCAGTTGGTGAGGCGGATGCAGCCGTTCGATTCGGTCTTGCCGATCTTGGACGGCTCCGGCGTGCCGTGGATGCCGTAGGTGGGCTTCGACAGCGCGATCCACACCGAGCCGACCGGCCCGTTCGGGCCGGGCGGGATGGTCAGCACCCTGGTGTTGTTGCCCTGCTGGAAGTTGATCTTCGGGTTGTAGGTGT
Organism: Hyphomicrobiales bacterium; assembly: GCA_022838525.1. Taxonomy (GTDB): domain Bacteria; phylum Pseudomonadota; class Alphaproteobacteria; order Rhizobiales; family Rhizobiaceae; genus Aerobium. The sequence goes on from JALHFU010000219.1 coordinate 4,055, forward strand.
ATTCCGGATCGAGGGCGATGCGCTCGACGGTGTGGCTGCCGGTCGGCGACGGCGTCGCGGCCGAACCGATGGTGGCCGGATAGGCGACGACCAGCCGGCCGCGCGCGTCGTAGGCCCGCACCTGCTTGCGGCCCTTGTCGGCGACGATGCGGGTGACGTCGCCCTGCTTCGGCGCGCCGGCGTTGACGACCCTGATTCGCGTGCCCGGCCGGTCGAAGGAGACGCCGGGATTGAGCGCCCTAAGATACTTCTCGTCCATGTGGAAGCGCTCGGCCAGCATCTCGGGCACCGAGGTGTAGCTCAGCCGCTCCATGCGCGCCTTCTCGGAATAGTCCTCCGGCACCGAGGCGACATAGGGGCCGGCGACGTCGGCCGGCGTGATCTCGTAGGTGGTGAAGGCGTCGCCGCCGGTCTCGGCCAGCTTGGCCTCGATGAATTCCTTGTCGTAGGTGCGCAGCGCCTCGCCGGTCATCTCGCGATAGGCCGAGATCGCCTTGTTGACGTTGTCGCCCATGCGGCCGTCGATCACGCCCGGCGACACGCCGAACCGGTCGAGCAGAATCTGAATCCTGGCGACGTCCTCGGATGCGCCGGCGACCGCGACTTCCGGCGGGTTGGCCGGATCGGGCAGGCCGAGGGTCGGCGGCGCCTCCTGGATGACGCTTCCGGGCGTCGTGGTCCCCGGGACCGTCCCGGGCGTCTCCCCGACGGGCGGCGCGGCGGCGACGTCGGGCTCGCCGAGCGGCGCGCGCTCGACGCGCGGATCGGGCTCGAACCGCGGTTGCTCTTCATAGGGAGGCGTTTCCGGCCACTGGCCGCCGCGGGCGTAGCCGTCGTCGTAGGGCGGCTCCTCCTCGTAGCCGTAGTCGTCGTCGCCGGGATAGACCGGATCGGGCAGCGCGCGATAGTCGCGATATTGCGGCAGGCCGCCGGAGGGCGGATAGCCGCGGCCCAGCTCCTCCATCCGCTTCTCGCGGCGCAGCCGGGCGACGTCGTCGGGATCGTCGAGATAGTAGCGGTCCTGCTGTCGGCGCTCCGGCCATTCCCGCTCGCGCGGGAACAGATACTCGCGGTCGCGGCGGGGCCGGCGCGGCTCGCGCACGTCGAGAATCTCGCCGGTATAGATGTCGACCACGACCTCGCGCCCGTAGCGGTCGAAATAGACCTCGACCTCGCGCGACTGCGCCGCCGCGCCCGAGGCAAACATGCCCAGCGCCAGGATCGTCAAAGAAACTGCCCTGCCGATCATTCCCGTCCTTCCGATTCTCCACGATGCCGCCGGCCCGGCCTCGACCATCGACGATGCGACATGAACAGGACATGAAAATGGCGGCATGGCGGCGAGCCGGATCGGAAAACGTCCGCCTTTGCGGCCGGTTGCGGGTCAGGCGTCGTCGCGCAGCCGCCACGGCGCGCCCGGCTCCGCGTTCGGGGAGTAGAGGACCTGCATCACCATCAACCCGCCGAACAGCGCGACGGCTGCGGCGAGCCTTATCGTCTCGTCGGAAATCTCGCCGCCGCCGCAGGTGAGCGGCTTTCCCGGGCGCCGCTGCATCCGGCATACCCTGCGCCTGCGGCAGGCGCGGCGGCCGCACCGGGTCGCCGCCCCTTCGGTATCGAGCGCGAAGCGCATCGCCTCCACCCAGATATCGCCGACGACGAGCTCGAGCGTCTGCATCGCGGGCAGCTTGTCTTCCATTTCCTGCATTTCCCGTTCGATTTCGTCGAGCCGGTCCATCTCTTGCCTCCGTGCGGTTGAAAAGCGGCACGCGGACGCGACTTCCCGCCGCGCAGCGTGGGGAAGCGGACACAGGAGGCCGCGCCCTCGTCTGAATGCTTGTTGCGGCGCGGTCTTCTGCGTCCGCCG
>JALHFU010000220.1:0-5835 GCA_022838525.1 Hyphomicrobiales bacterium
ATCCGGCATGCCAGCGATCTCCATGGACTCAGAGTACGCGTCAGCGGCGGAGAGCGCCTGCACCGGCTGTGGGTCATGGACAAGCACAGTGGCGGCGGCCCTGTCGTTGATCTATGCAGTCGGTACTTCGACGAGATGCGCTTCATCTTCGGCAGCGCCTTCAGGATCTTCCTCTCGGCGTAGTAGATGTCCTTCAGCGTCTCGTGGAAGAGGGTTTCCAGCGTCTTTTCCTTGGTGGCCATGGCAGGCATTTCCTTTCTCGATGGTCGATTGCATGCGATGATCGCGGCATCCGAACCGGCTCTTCCGGCTTTTGTTCCGCCGGCGGGCAAATGCCTCGCGTTCCCCGGCGCCGGATCGCTTTCCCGCCGCGGAACCTCGGGGCGCGTTCGCCGGTTGTTGGCTGGCAACGGAGGTCGATCCTTGGCGGCGAGAACGCATCCATCCCGGTCCGGAGCCTCACGCGCCGCGCGCGATTTCGGGCGCGCGGCGGGCGGCGCGCTGATCTTCTCCCTGCCGATGCTGATGACGATGGAGCTGTGGTGGCTCGGCTTCTATCTCGACCGCGCGCGCCTCTTGGCGCTCGTCCTCAGCGCGCTGCCGCTTCTGGTGCTCCTTTCCCGCCACATCGGCTTCGAGCGCACGCGCGGGTGGCGCGACGACGTGCTCGACAGCCTGATCGCGCTCGGCATCGCCGCGATCGTCTGCATGGCGCTGCTTTTCCTCTTCGGCACGATCACGCACGACACCCCGCCCGAGGAATGGATCGGCAAGATCGCGATCCAGATGGTGCCGGCGGCCATCGGCGCCCTGCTCGCCAAGAGCCAGTTCGGCGAGGCATCCGCGGAAGAAGAGGTCGAGGAAGGGGAGGAGCGCTACGGCAGCGAGCTGTTCCTGATGGCGGTCGGCGCGCTCTTCCTCGGGTTCAACGTCGCACCGACCGAGGAGATGATGCTGATCTCCTACCAGATGACGGAATGGCACGCCCTGGCGCTGATGGCGCTGTCGCTCGCCCTGATGCACGGCTTCGTCTTCGCCCTCGGCTTCGCGGGCGGCACGGAGGTGTCGCCGGACGAGCCGTGGTGGAGCGCCTTCGTCCGCCTCACCCTTCCCGGCTACGCCATCGCGCTGGCGATCAGCCTCTACCTGCTTTGGCTCTTCGCCCGCACCGACGGCCTCGACGCGGACGGCGTCGTCATGGCGACGGTGGTGCTGGCCTTCCCCTCCGCCATCGGCGCGGCCGCCGCGCGGCTGATCCTGTAGGCGCGCCATGGCGAAGGAACGCACCCGGAGACGGCAACCGCAGCCCGCCAGACCGGCCGTCGAATGGATCGCCGGTGCGCTGTCCTGCGCCCTCGTCGTCGCCCTGATCGCCTTCCTGTTCTACCGGGCCGTCGGGCCGTATCGGAGGACGCGCCGACGCCGGACCTTTCGGTCGCCATCGAGGGGATCGAGCGGGCCGCGGGCGGCACCGTCGTCAGGATCGCGGTCGCCAACAGCGGCGACGCGGCGGCGTCGGCCGTCACGGTTCACGCGGCCCGCAGGGATGCGCCGGAGGGCGACGCGGGCAGGCAGATCGAGTTCGATTACGTCGCCGGCCACGCGGTCCGCCGCGGCGCCTTCGTCTTTCCGGATGCCGCCATCACGCCGGGCGACATCGATGTCGAGATCGGCGGCTTCGTCGAGCCGTGACCGCCTATCGCTGGTCGTTGTAGGCGTGCTTGGTCTGGCCGACCATCCGCGCCAGCTCCGAGAAGGCGCAGATGTCGGTTTCGTCGGACGAGCCGTTGGCGAGCCGCAGGACCCGGATCGGAAAGCATACCGCGTCGCGGTTGGCGGGCGGCAGGTCTTCCTGCAGGCGGTCCTCCCCGGTCATCGCGGCCTCGGCCTTCGCAAGCGCGAGGTCGACCTCGTCCACCGAGAGAACGCCCTTCCGGACGAGCGCGTTGGTGAGCGAGGCCACGGCCATCATGAGGCCCTCGATCTGAAGATTGGCGACGTTCATCGTGTCCTCCGCATTCTGGATAGGAGGAAACGCGGCGGACCGCAAAGCGATCCATTTCCCCGGCATCCCGCGGCCTACAGCCCGAACGGGAAGGTGTCCGGCACGTGGCCGCCCTCCTCGACGGTCGGCAGCGGCGTTACCGCACTGGTCCTGTCGAACCAGACATAGGCGTCGAACTGCGCGGAAAGCGAGGCTTCGGCGTAGTGGCTGAGGCGTTCGCTCTCCGGGCGGTAGATGACGCCGATGAAGCGTTCGAGGCGGGGGGCGGCGAGCGCTTCGGCCAGCGTCCGGTTGCGGTCGAAATCGACCAGGGTGCGCGGCCTGCGCGACAGGTGGAAGCACCGCTCGACGCTGTCGTCGAGCGAGGGGCGCACGGCCTTGACCTCCATCGCGCCCTCCCAGTCGGTCGCCGCGGCGACCGTGCCGTCATGCGTGCCGAAGCCGATCAGCGCCGCATCGCGGCCGAACCGTTCGCGGCAGAGCTGGCCGATGTTGAGCTCCTTGCGGAGCTTCCCCATCTCGGTCTGCCGGGCGTCGCCGATGTGCGAGTTGTGCGCCCACACGACAGCCCTGGCGTCGGGGCCCTTCGCCTCGAGCAGATGCTCCAGCGTCTCGAACATGTGCCGGTCGCGCAGGTTCCAGCTCTCCGCGCCGCCGTAATACATGATGCGATAGTATTTCTCCGCCGCCGCGATCAGCCGCGCGCTCTGCACCGCGTCCAGAAACGCCCCGTCGCCGTCGACGGCATAGGAGAGCCGCTTTTCGAGGAGGTCCCGGCACTGCCGCACCACCGCCTCCTCGCATTCGCGGTAGCCCGAGGTCAGCACCGCGCGGCCGTAGGTCGCCGGCTCGTTCTGCCATGGGGTGAGGCAGCCGTAGCGCTCGCGCGCCACGGCGGCGGCCTGCGGATCGACCCTGTCGAGATAGGCGAGGACCGCGGCGATGGCGTCGCTCATGTTGTAGATGTCGAGGCCGTAGAAGCCGGCCTGCCGCTCCGGCGGCCGCCCCTCGTTGTGCGCCCGCAGCCAGCGCAGGAAGGCGTCCATGTCGGTGTTGCGCCACATCCATGCCGGAAAGCGCCGGAAGGGCGGCGGCTCGCCCGGGCGTGCGGGCATGCCGCGGACGAAGCGGTCGACCGACGCCGCATCGGGCCAGTCGGCCTCGACCGCGACGATGGTGAAGCCATGCTTCTCGATCAGCCTGCGGGTGATCGCGGCCCGCGCGCGGTAGAACTCCGACGTGCCGTGGCTCGCCTCGCCCAGCAGCACCACGCGGCGGTCGCCGAAGCGGTCGAAGGCGGCGCCGAACGCCGGGTCGTCCAAGTCCGGCAGTTCCTCCGCCGCGTCGGCGATCAGGTCGGGCAGCGTCTTGCGGGCATGGGCCGTGGCGGCCTGCGCGGAGGGGTCGGCCCATCCCTGCTCGCCGATCAGCGGCACGAACATGACGCCGCCCAGATCCTCCTCGTCGAACCGGTTGGCCGCGACCCGCGTGATGCGGACGAGGCGCTGCGACCGCGCCTCCGCGCCGATCGGCATGACCAGCCGACCGCCGATGTCGAGCTGGTCCTTGAGCGCCATCGGCGCGGCCGGGCCGCCGGCGGCGACCACGATGGCGTCGAAGGGCGCCCGCTCGGGCCAGCCCTTGCTGCCGTCGCCGACGCGCACCTCGACATTGGAGACCCCGAGCGCCTCCAGCCGCTCCCTCGCCTTTTCGCCCAGCGCGGCGTGGCGCTCGATGGTGAAGACCTGCGCGGCGAGCCGGCCCATGACCGCCGCCGCATAGCCCGAGCCGGTGCCGACCTCCAGCACGCGGTCGGTCGGCTCGATCTCCGCCGCCTCCAGCATGTAGGCGACGATGAAGGGCTGCGAGATCGTCTGGCCTTCGGCAATCGGCAGCGGCGAATCCTCGTAGGCGAACTCCTCGAAGCCTTCGTCGACGAATTTCTCGCGCGGGACGCGCCGCATCGCGTCGAGCACCCGCCGGTCCTTCACCCCGCGGCGCACCAGATGGGCGTCGACCATGTGCTGCCTGGCGTGTTCGAAATCCAGCATGTGATCCTCCATCGCCCTAACCTGCCGGCATGCCGGCGGTTCCGCGGGCCGAGCCGCCCGCCGCCAACGGTCACGCCGTCGGGAACGTGACCGTGACCGTCGTGCCGCCGGCGTTCTCGACCTTCGCCGCGCCGCCGAGCTGCGCCACGAAACCGGCGATGAGCCGGCTGCCCATGCCCTTTCCGCCGCTGCCGGGCGTGTATCCGGGTCCGTCGTCCTTCACGGTCAGGCGGGCGCCCTCGCCTTCCCGGGCCAGCTCGAAGTAGAGCCGGCCCTCGTCCCTGTCCGCGAATGCGTGCTTGAAGGCGTTCGATACGATCTCGTTGATGATCAGGCCGACGGACAGCGCCCGGTCCCGGCCGATGCTGACCGGCTCCAGCCTGGTCTCGATGTCGACGTTCCTGCTGAACCCCGCGGCGATGTCCCTGACCAGCCGCTCCGCATAGGGGGCGAGCTCGACGCGGTCGAACTGGTCCGACCCGTAGATCTGCTCGTGCACGGCGGTCATCGCCTTGATCCGCCGCGTCATGTCTTCCTTGCTCTCCTTCGGCAGCGGCTGGAGCTGCACCAGGGACGACACCGCCTGAAGGTTGTTCTTGACGCGATGATGGACCTCGCGGAGCAGGAACTGGTTGCGCTCCAGCGCCTGCTCCAGCTCGATACGCCGGGCCGCATCCGCCCGCAGCAGACGCACGATCCAGACCGTTCCGAGCACGAGAAGGCCGATCACCGGCAGGCCGATGGCGAGCCCGGACCACAGGCTCAGCCAGAAATACTGCAGGGCTTCGGAGCGCTCGACGCCGGTGGTGGCGACGAGCGGCCAGTTGTCGACCTTCCGGTATCCGACGATGCGGGAGAGCCCGTCGGCCGGCGAGACGGCGCTGTGGTAGAAGCCGGCCGGCGTCTCCGGCAGATAGCGGGTGAAAAGAGGCGTTTCGCCGAGGTCGATGGTCTCGGCGAGCTGCGGATGCCGCGCCACCAGCCAGCCGTCGGTGCGGATGACGGCGACCGTCGAGTGCGGGCCGAGCTCCATGGTGCGCCAGAACTCGTCCAGGGTCCTGGTGGGGATGGCGATGCTCGCAGCGCCGTGAAGGCGCCCGTTGCGCGCGATGCGCCGGGCGATGACGAAGACCTGCTCGCCGCTCAGGCGCTCCTTGAGCTGCGGCGAGATGACGACGGGCTCGCCGTCGCGCAGGCGCTGGAAATATTCCCGGTCGGAGACCTCGACGCCGATCGCCTCGCGAACGCTCGACAGCCTCAAATGGGCGGTCTCGTCATAGACGGAATACTGGAAGCCGCTCGGCAGGTCCCCGACGGCCTGCCTGATGTCGGTGATTGCCCCGGCGGAGATCCTGATCGGATCGTCGCCCAGAGCGACGTCGATGCGGCGCAAGGCCTGGTCGCTCGCCTCGACCATCCATTCGATGTGGGCGGCGACGACCTGCGCGGAGGATTTCGCCCGCGCTTCGCCGGCTTCCAGCGCCCCCTTGTAGCTCTGCCAGACGATGAGAAAGGCAAGCCCGCCGATGGCCGCGAGCATGACAACGGCCAGCCACGTCGCCGCCATGGGCGTGGCGACCGCATGGCTCCACCGCTGCGGCAGGTTGCCGTCCCTCGACACGGTGAACTCTCCGGCTGCATTCGAGCAGACTGCAAGACTGCCGATGACGACAATCTATGCCTGAAGCCGGGAAAATGAAAGCGGGACGCCGAGATCGAACGGAGGCACGCCGCCGCAGGCGGCCGGCCGCTGCTGCGGCTCACCCGGAGAAAGGCCGG
>JALHFU010000221.1:0-4473 GCA_022838525.1 Hyphomicrobiales bacterium
ACCTCGGCGCCGGTGCCGCTTGCCAGCGAGAGCGTGCCGAGCACACCCGCACCGTTGGTAAGGACCACGCCGCCGGCGCGCACATCCAGCACACCGAAGTAATCGCTATTGCCGGAGTCGAACGTCAGGATTCCCGTGCCCTCTTTCACGACGCGTCCCAAACGGTTCGACCCGAGGAAGCCGCCGCCGAAGGTCATGTCGGCGTCGTCCGTCACGCGCAGCGTGGCCGCACCCAGATCCGTGAAGCGCACCGCGCCGTCCGCGCCGTCCAGCGTCCCGACCCGCGCCTCGCCCGAGTCTGTCCCGGTGTAGAGCAGATTGTTGGGAAGCTCCCGCAGCGCCACGGCGCCCGGCGGCTTGAACCACACGGTCAGCCCCTGGTCGCCGCTCGCCTCGAAAAAGGCGATGGCGATCTGGTGCATGCCGGCCTCCAGTTCGACGTAAGTCACGACATTGCTGTCGCCCGGCGTATAACTCTGCATGGCGTTGTTGTCGACGACCATCTGCCCGTCGATGAAGAGCACGCTGCCGTCGTCGCTGGCTGTGGCAAAGCCGTAGCTCCCGCTCGTTTGCGCCGCGAAAAGTCCCTCCCACAACACGGCGAAGTTGCTGGTGTCCTTCACATTATAGGGTGCCGGGAAGCGCGAGCCGGTATTCAGCGCGTTGAAGGTAGCGCCAAAGCCAGTGCTGTTATGGACGACATTCGGCGTCTTTCCGCTCAGGAAGTTGGTCACTGCGGCGTAGGACACGAAGTCGCTCACGGAAGGGACTGCAGCCAGCGTGTAGTATTCGCCGATCAGGCCTTGTGTGCCGAACGCCACGCCCAGCGTGCCGCCGGCAGTCTCGACCACACCGGTGACCGCAGTATTGCCGAACAGCTCCAGCGTTCCCGCGCGGATCTCGGCGTTGGCAAAGGATCCGTCCGGATGGGTTAGCCTCTGCGTCCCGCCGCCGACTTTAATCACATCGAGCTGCGGATCGGTGGTGCCGGCGAACGAGGCCGTCACGTTGTCCGCGCCGACATAGAGCGCCGTGGTGGTGCCCACGCTGTCCTTGACCTGTCCGGCACCGTTCAGGCCGCCGACTTGCAGATCGCGCCCATCGGTCTCCAGCGTCGCGCCGGCGGCGATCGTCACCGCCCCTTTGCCGGCCCCGCTGGGCAGGACATTGGTTGCGGTCACGCGCAACGTGCCGGCGTCGATGTAGGTGACGCCGCCGTAGCTGTTCTGTCCGGAGAGCGTGAGCGTGCCGCTCCCCTCTTTGCGCAGCGAACCCGCGCCGGAGAAGGGATAAGAGAGGGCCCAGTCGCTGTTGTAGTTGAGCGCAAGCGTTCCGTTGACCGCGAAGGTGCCGGCGGGCGACCAACTGAAATTTGCGCCGTCGCCGATCCTCAGGTTGCGTCCCGACGGGATGTCGAGCAGTCCGCTGTAACTGTTGTTCGCGCCGGCGAAGGTCACCCAGCCGCCGTCGGTGGCCGTGATTTTCCCTGACCCCGCCAGATTGCCGGCAACGGTCATGGCAAAGCTGCCCCACGGATGCAGCTCGAGTCCGCCCGGGCCCACCGTGACGCCGCGGTTGGCCGGCAGAGTGAAGTTGGCGTTGCCGCTGCGGATCACGCCGTTGTCCACATAGAGATTGTCCGGGTCGGGCGCGGCCGGCACGGCACCCAGTCCGTCCTCTTTGATGAAGAGCACCCCGCGGTTCGTCACCACCGTGCCGCCGGAGTAGGTGTTGCCGCTCTTCAGCTCCACGATGCCGGGCGTGCCGATGACCACGCCGGTCGCTTCGGCGCCGTCGGCCAGATTGCTCACGGAGAGCCCGCGGTTGGACGCACTGACGTAAACCTGATTGCCGCCGCCGAGCAGATAGGTGTCGGTCGCGGCCGCCGGCGTCAGCGTGCCGGCATAGTCGAGGCTCAGCTCCGCCGCGCCCACCGTGAGGCCGGGATGGTTGCTGAGGTCGATGTTCTGCGCCGCGTTGGCGCTGCCCAGCAGCAGCACGCCGGAGGAGCCGGGCGTGATGCGTCCGGTGACCAGCGCGTTCACGTCCATCGCCGCGGTCAGGCGCAGGACCGCGCCGTGGCTCAGGTCGATGTCCGGCACGCCGGGTGTCCCCTGCACGCCGAGCGCATTGGCATGGGCCAGCGTCACCGTCGCGCCGTCGATCTCTGCGCCGCCGGTGAAGGTGTTGTTGCCCGCGAGCGTCATGCCGCTGCCGTTCGCGCCGATGACGGTCAGATGGCCGGGCGTGGCGCCGGCGTCGGCGATCACCGCGTCGTAGACGACTGTGCCGCCCTCGGTTTCAAAGGTGTAATCGCCCTGATACGGGGTGAAGGTGCCGGTGTACGTCAGCGCGCCCACAAAGGCCAGCCGCATCTCCGGGAAGGACGAGAAATCGACGGCATCCGCGGCATTGGCCGGGAAGAGGGCGAGCGCGCCCTTGGATGCGGGATCCATGCGCGCCAGCAGCAGGGCCGGACCGCCCGCAGCGGCATAGCCGATCGCCGTATCCTCTGTGTTGGTCAACGTGATCGTGCCCGCGTAGCCGGCCGGCAACCCGTTGGTGTGGCTGAAGAAGAGGTCGCCGGCCAAGACATCGATGTCGCCGGTGAAGGTGTTGGCGCCGGCGAAGGTGATCCGTCCCGCGCCGCTCTTGGTCAGTCCGCCGCCGGTGCTGGCCGGGTCTTCGGTCAGGGCCTGCGCCGCCGTAACCGCGACACCGGCGGGCACGCTGAAGGCCGCACCGCCGGCCTGCACGCGGGCCGCCGTCAGGTTGTACATGAAATCGGTGCGCGAATTCACGGCCTCGACCGTGCCGCCGTTCAGGAACAGCAGATTGGTGCCGGCCGTAGTGGATGCGTAAAGCCGCTGCGCGCGGAGGATGCCGCCGTTCAGGGTGACTGCTCCGTACGCAGCGTTGGTGGCTGTGCCGGTGCTCCACACGAGGCTGTCGGTCGCGTTAACCAGACCGCCGTTGACCGTGATCTCACCGCGCGCGCCGTTGGCGTTGACGACAATATTCTTGCCGGGCAGGCGGCAGCCGAGCTCGCCGCCGTTGACCGTCACAGTCGCCTGCGCGCCGAGGCTGCTCGCCGCATAGAACCAGCCGTTGGACACAAAGGCGCCGCCGCCGTCACCCACCGTCAGACTGCCGACACTGCCGGCGCTGGCGGCCACGATCAGGTCGCGGTCCACATCGATCACCGCCGGATCGCCGCTGCCGCCGACCGTCGCCGTGGCATCGCCGCCGCGCACGCCCATGTTGAGGTTGATCGCGCCGCTGCCGGGCACCCGAAGATGGCCGTTGGCGACCGTCAGGGCAAACGCCGCATTGTCCGCCAGCTCGACAGAGGCCAGCGCACCCAGCGTCAGCTTCGCGCCGCCGCTGATCGTCAGGCCGCCGGCGGCCGGAAACAGATGATTGAGCATCAGGTCGCCGGAGAGCACCGCGATGCCGCCGTTGTTGATCCAGACCGTTTCGCCGTTCTCGCCGACATTGCCGCCTTGCCAGTTTGCCGGATCGGCCCACGGCAGCGGTGTGCCCGCCGCGCCGGCCCAGATCGTCTGATACTGGCTGTTCTCAAGCTGATAGTTGGCGACGACCTGCGCCTCGCTGAGCGTGCCGCTGTGCACGCGCACTTTGGAGATCGATCCGCTGAAGAGCATCTGCCAGTTCTTGGCCCCGCGGTCCCAGACCCCGCCCAGGGCAAAGGGTGCCCCGCCGCGCAGATTGCTCACCGCCGGGGTCTTGGCAATGCGCAACGCACCGTCGGCATAGAGCCGCTCAACGCCGGCGGCGTCGCGCGTGATCACGATGTGGTGCCACAGCCCGGCCATCGGCGGCGTGCCGTTCCAAGGAATGTTGCAACTCCCGTCGTAGTGCTCCACGGCGTTTCCGGCGTCCGAACCGTAACGGATCTCCATGCAGGTGCCGTTCGCCGAACCAGTCCACGAGCCACGGTCTGTCCATGCGAACATATCCTCGGGCGTCTGCAGGGTCGGGTTCAGCGCCCAGATCTCGACGCTCCAGATCGTACCGGAGCCCAACAACGACGCCGGCGGCGCGACCGTGTTGGTCATAATCGAATTGGCCGAGGCCACAAAGGTCACAGCCGGTACGCCGCTGACACTGGCCTGATACACCGCGCCCGTCCCCGCCACCGCCGGCACAAAATTCCCGCCCAGCGAACCGGCGTTGGTCCAGGCGCTCACCGCCGTGTCCGGCGTCCAGGCAGACAGCGACGCCGCATCCACATCCACGAGCAAATCGCCCGCAACTTTGAGTTGCGCGTGCGCCGCACAAACCGACACCAACAGAACAATACCTGCCCTCAACCCAATTCTCATAATACGCCTCCGCATCTGATTGACCGTCCAAGGGTAACCTCGCTTCGCTCGGTAGCTTTCAGACAGGAAAGAGCGCGAAGAACAGCCCTTGTTTCTTCAAGGGTAACCTCGCTTCGCTCGGTAGCTT
>JALHFU010000030.1:0-22314 GCA_022838525.1 Hyphomicrobiales bacterium
CAAAGCCTCCGCCTCGATCCGATCCGCAATCCGCAACAGATACCCCGAACGCTCCGAAGGCGTGGTGCGCGACCAGCCCTCGAAGGCGCGCCGCGCCGCGGCCACCGCCGCGTCGACCTGTCCCTGCGAGGCTTCCGGCACCGACAGGATCGTCTCGCCCGTGCGCGGGTTCAGAATCGTTTCCTCGATTTCCGTGCCGGCCTCGAATTTCGCGCCGATCAGCATGTCGGTATGCATGGGGTTTCCTCCTTGCGGGATTATTTGCCGCCGCCGGCGACCTGGTCGCCGTCGCGGGTGAGGTAGTAGGCGGCCAGGATCGGCAGGAACGTCACGATGACGACCACCATGGCCACGACGTTGGTGACGGGGCGCTGGCGCGGGCGCACCAGCTCCTCCAGCATCCAGATCGGCAGCGTCTGCTGCTGGCCGGCGGTGAAGGTGGTGACGATGACCTCGTCGAACGACAGGGCGAAGGCGAGCATGCCGCCGGCGAGCAGCGCCGTGCCGATATTGGGCAGGATCACGTAGCGGAACGTCTGGAAGCCGTCCGCGCCGAGGTCCATCGAGGCTTCCATCAGCGAGCCGGAGGTGCGCCGGAAGCGGGCGATGGCGTTGTTGTAGACCACGACGACGCAGAAGGTGGCATGGCCGAGCACGATGGTCCAGAACGAGAACGGGATTTCGGCGAGGTTGAACGCCGAGCGCAGCGCGATGCCGGTGATGATGCCGGGCAGCGCGATGGGCAGGATGACGAGCAGCGAGATCGTCTCGCGGCCGAAGAAGCGCGAGCCGGACACCGCGGCCGCGCACAGCGTGCCGAGCACCAGCGCGATGGCCGTCGAGATCGACGCCACCTTGACGGAAAGAAGCATGGCTTCCCACACGTCCGGCCGGTTCCACGTCACGGCGAGCCACCTGAGCGTGAAGCCCGGCGGCGGCCACTGGTAGCTGCGCTCCTCCGTGGTGAAGGCGTAGACGAAGATCAGGAGGATCGGCAGGTGCAGGAAGGCGAGGCCGAGGCCGGCGGCGATCTTGAGGCCGAGCGGCGAGCGGCGGCCAGTGTCGCGACCGGTATCGCGGCCATTGGCACGACCAGGGGCGCGGCCAGGGGCGCGGCTTGTGTCAGAGCGCATCGAAAGCCCCCCTTCGCTTGGCGAACCACAGGTAGAAGCCCATCACCACGATGGGGACCACGGTGAAGGCGGCGGCGAGCGGGATGTTGCCGGCCGTGCCCTGATGGGCGTAGACGGCCTGGCCGATGAAGCGCCGCGACGTGCCGACGATCTGCGGGATGATGTAGTCGCCCATGGTCAGCGAGAAGGTGAAGATCGAGCCGGCGATGACGCCGGGCAGCGCCAGCGGGAACAGCACGTTGGCGAAGGTCTGGCGCGGCGAGGCGCCGAGGTCGGCCGACGCCTCGACCAGATTGCCCGGCACGCGCTCGAGCGCGGCCTGGATCGGCAGGATCATGTAGGGCAGCCAGACATAGAGGAAGACGATGAAGGTGCCGGTGTGGCTGACCGAGAGCGAGTTGCCGCCGACGATGGGGATGGCGAGCCACGCGTCGAGCAGCCATGTCAGGTGCAGCTTGGCGAACAGCCAGTTGAGGATGCCCTCGCGCGCCAGGATCAGCTTCCACGCGTAGATCTTGACGAGATAGCTCGACCACAGCGGCAGCATGATGCCGAGATAGAACAGCGCCTTCCACTTGCCGCGCGCGTAGCGGGCCGCGAAATAGGCGATGGGAAAGGCGACGACGGCCGCGCCGACGGTGACGCAGGCCGACATCACCAGCGTGCGCACGATGATGTCGATGTTGGCCGGGTTCAGGAGCTCGGCATAGGTCGACAGCGTGAACTCGCGCCGGATGAGGCCGGAATACTCGTCGATGGAGAAGAAGCTCTGGAGCAGGAGCGCGAAGAGCGAGCCGAGATAGATGATGCCGAGCCACAGGAGCGGCGGCGTCAGCATCAGGAACAGCGTCAGGCGGGGATTGCGCCACAAGACGTCCGACAGCGCGCCGAACACGCCGCCGCGCGCCGCCCGGATCGGCGCCCCTCCTGCCGCGACGACCGTGGTCATGACTGGTCCTCCATGACGTGGAGGTCGGCCCTGTCGAAGGCGAGCCGCACGGAAGCACCGTCTTCCGGCAGGGCGATGCCGGCCGGCAGCACGGCATGGACGCGCTCGCCCTCGGCGTCGAGCGACAGCCGCGTCGAGGCGCCGAGATAGGCGCGGCCGGTGACGGTGGCGGCGATGCCGACGCCGTCGGCGGCAAGCCGCAGCGCCTCGGGGCGCAGGCTCGCCCATTTGCGCTCGCCGCCGTGGCGGGCGACGAAGTCGGGCGGCAGCACGTTGGAGGAGCCGACGAAATCGGCGACGAAGCGCGAGCGCGGCCGCTTGTAGACCTCCTCGGGCGTGCCGATCTGCATGATGCGGCCTTCGGAGAAGACGGCGATGCGGTCGGCCATCGACAGCGCCTCGCCCTGGTCGTGGGTGACGAAGACGAAGGTGATGCCGAGCGCCTTCTGCAGCGACTTCAGCTCCTCCTGCATCTGCTCGCGCAGCTTGAGGTCGAGCGCGCCGAGCGGCTCGTCGAGGAGCAGCACCTGCGGCTTGTTGACGAGCGCGCGGGCGAGCGCGACACGCTGGCGCTGGCCGCCGGAAAGCTGGCCGGGCTTGCGCCCGCCATAGCCCGGCAGCTTGACCAGCTCGAGCGCGGCTTCCGCCTGGGCGCGGCGCTCGGCCCTCGGCACGCCGCGCACCATCAGCCCGTAGGCGACGTTGTCGAGCACGTTGAGATGCGGGAACAGCGCGTAGTCCTGGAACACGGTGTTGACGTTGCGCCGGTAGGGCGGCACGCCCTCGGCCGTCGCGCCGAAGATCTCGATATGGCCGCCGGTCGGCTGCTCGAAGCCCGCCATCAGGCGCAGGCACGTCGTCTTGCCGGAGCCGGACGGCCCCAGCATGGCGAAGAACTCGCCCTCGCGGATGTCGAGATCGACGCCATCGACCGCGCGCACCGCGCCGAAATGGCGCGAGACATTCTGGAAGGAAACGGCTGTGGTCATTCTTCTCACACTCGGGAGGATCGGCCGGTTTGCAGGACCGGCGTTCGACAGGCAAATGCGGCGCTGCCCCTCATCCGCCTGCCGGCACCTTCTCCCCGTGAACGGGGAGAAGGAGGATTGGCCGCAGCGTCGGTGACTCCCTCTCCCCGTGAACGGGGAGAGGGTGGCCCGAAGGGCCGGGTGAGGGGCGGCGCGACGTCAGGCCGGGATCGCCCCTGCCACGCCTCAGCGCCCGCCGATAACCGCGATGTAGTCCGAGACCCAGCGGTAGTAGGGCACGCACTCGCCCTGGCTCTCGCACTGGGTGATCGGAGTCTGCCAGAAGCGGACCTTCTCGAAGTCGTTCGAGCCGTTCTGGGCGCAGATTTCGGCGGTCAGCATGCCCGAACCGTCGGTGCAGGCGGAGGGCACGGACGGGTTGGCGCCGAACCACACCGACAGGTCGCTCTGCAGGTTGGAGGACAGCGTGTGCTCGAACCACTTGTAGGCGCAGTTCGGGTTGGCCGCGTCGGCGTGCAGCATCGAGGTGTCGGCCCAGCCGGTGACGCCTTCCTGCGGGAAGACGGAGGAGACCGGCGCGCCGTCGGCCTTCAAGAGGTTGACCTGGAACGGCCACGAGCCGGAGGCGACCACGCCCTCGTTCTTGAAGTCGTCGATCTGGGTGAAGGCGTCGTGCCAGTAGCGGCTGGCGAGCTGGCGCTGGCCGCGCAGCAGGTCGAGCGCAGCCTTGTACTGGTCCTCGTTCAGCTCGTAGGGGCTCTTGATGCCGAGGTCGGGCTTGTGCGTCATCAGGTAGAGCGCGGCGTCGGCGATGTGGATCGGGCCGTCATAGGCCTGGATGCGGCCCTTGTTGGACTTGCCGTCCGGCAGGGTCTGCTCCTCGAACACCACGCTCCACGAGGTCGGCGCTTCCGGGAAGACCTCGGTGTTGTAGGCGAGCACGTTCGGTCCCCAGACATAGGGCACGCCGTAGTGGACGCCGTCGACCGTGTGCCAGGGCGCCTCCTTCAGCCGCTCGTCGAGCTTGGACCAGCTCGGGATCAGGTCGATGTTGATCGGCTGCACGCGCTTGCCGGCGATCAGGCGGCGGGAGGCGTCGCCCGAGGCGGTGACGAGGTCGAAGCCGCCCTCGTTCATCAGCGCCACCATCTCGTCCGAGGTGTTGGCGGTCTTGACGGAGACCTTGCAGCCGGTCGCCTCCTCGAACTTCGTCACCCAGTCGAACTTGGGATCGGTCTCGCCGCGCTCCAGGAAGCCGGCCCAGGCGACGACGTTGAGCTGGCCTTCGCCCTCGCCCACCTCGGTCTTCATGTCCTGCGCCGTTGCCTGGGCGACGAAGCCGGCGGCAACGGTCAATGCTGTACAGGTCTTCAGGAAAGATTTCATCGCAACGTCTCCCATTCGGGCACCGCTCTCCTAACGGCGGTTGCACCCTCGAAACGAAACGTGAGCCGAATTCATCGCTTTCGCAAATTCATTTATCAGAAATGATCCATCGGAAATTCCGATAGCTTGCGTCAGCGTCCCTGCCGTATCGCGCGCTGGCCCTGCGCCACGCCGATGAAGTTGCGCGCCTGCTGCGACAGGCCGGAGCCGCGCCGCCACACCATGCCGACCTGCACCACGGGCAGCGAGCCGGAAATGTCGCGGCTTTCGATGCGGTCGCCTTCGAGCGACCACGGGCGGTAGACGAGGTCGGGGAGCAGCGCCACGCCCGCCCCGGTGGCGACGAGGCTGCGCACCGCCTCGACCGAGCGGGTGCGGAAGGCGACGTGCGGCCGCTGGCCGAGCGCGGTCAGGAGCTTGCCGGTGTTCTCCTCGATCTCGTCGATGGTGAGCATGATCAGCGGCTCGCGCGCCACGTCCTCGATGCCGATGATCTCGGCGGCCGCAAGCTGGTGGCCGAGCGGCAGCCACAGCCGGTAGGGCGACACTTCGAGGATCTCGGCCTGAAGCGCCATGCGGTCGCGCAGGTTGGAGATGACCATCACCGCGACGTCGAGCTCGCCGCCGACCAGGAGGTGCTCGAGATAGTCGCCATTGTCCTCGATCGCCGTCACCGAGACCGAGGGCCAGGCGCGGCGGTAGCGGGCGAGAAGGTCGGAGAGCACGTAGCCCGCGACGAGCGAGGTGACGCCGAGATGCAGCTCGCCGCCGCCGGCCGCCGCATCCTCGGAGAAGGCCTGCCGGGCGTCCGAGACGCTGGCGAGGATGCGCGTGGCGTGGCGCAGGAACTGATGCCCCTTGTGGGTGATGGCGAGCCCGCGCGAATGCCGCTCGAACAGGTCGACGCCGAGGTCGTTCTCCAGTTCCTTGATCGCCTCCGTCACCGAGGACTGCGAGATCGACAGGGCCTGCGCGGCGCGGCTGACCGCGCCCCGCTCGGCGACGGCGACGAAATACTGGAGCTGGCGGATCGTGAAGGCCATGGCGGAGATCGAGCGAGGGTCGGGACGCGGGAAGCGGCCCCTGCCCCTCCAGCGCGATCCGGCCATGCTCGTCTTTCCCCGCCCGCGATGCAAGCCCGCCTGCCGTGGTCCGCCGTCCCGCTAGGGCAGCTTCCGCCGTGCCGGCTCGCCCGCTTCCGAGGCCAGCGCCTCCAGCCCGGCGCGGTCGCAGATGGTGATGACCTTGGGGTGGTCGAAGGCGATCAATCCGGCCCGCTTGAAGGCGTTGAGGCCGCGGCTGACGCTGGCGAGCGTCAGGCCGAGCCAGTCGGCGAGGTCGGCGCGCGTCAGATGCAGGGTGAAGGTCACGCTGCCGTCGCCGTCGAAGGCGACGCCGCGCGCGAACTGGCCGGCAAGGTCGAGCAGGCCGCTCGCCACCCGCTCCGAAACGGCGTTGCGCCGCAGGAGGAGCGCGTGCGACTGCGCCCGCAGCAGCATGCGCCGCGTCGCCG
The DNA here is from genome assembly GCA_022838525.1 of Hyphomicrobiales bacterium. Classification (GTDB taxonomy): domain Bacteria; phylum Pseudomonadota; class Alphaproteobacteria; order Rhizobiales; family Rhizobiaceae; genus Aerobium. The sequence continues at coordinate 5,971 of JALHFU010000030.1, forward strand.
CGGCGATGCATGCGGCCTCGGCCGCGGGCTCGACGGCGACGAGCCGCGTGCGCGCCAGCGCCATGACGTTGCAGCGCGCCAGATCCGTCATGAAGGCGCCGACGAGATGGCCGGGGCCGAGCACGTCGAGAATCCGGCGGCCGCCGTCCGCGACCTGCTGGTAGAGGCAGACGCCGCCGTCGACGATGCGGGCGGTCTCGCCGTGCTGCATGCCCTCGACGAAGAGCGGCGTGCCCGCCGCGACGATGCGGAACTCGGGCCGGCGGAAATACCTGCTTTCCGGCAGCGGGAAGGTGACGGGTGGAATGGGCGCCTCGGCGCCGACGACAGAGCTCTCCAGCATGGATCGACTTCCTGTGCTGCGCCGTTTGCCTGGGGTGGGGGACATGTCGGCGCGTTCCGAGGGAACCACTGCCCGCGGCAGCGGCGGCTCAGGCGACAGGACCGACCGGAGGCGCGCGCGGAGGCGCGTTCGGCGGCAGGACGAGCCGCGCGAACGCTTCGCTCCGCGGCAGCGCGACGGGATCGGCCGGGCGGGGCAGCGGGATGCCGGCCATGTCGGCCGGCGCGGGAAGGATGAGGCCGGCGCTCAGGCGGCAGGCGGCGCAGCCGCCGCCGGAGCCCGTCGCGTCGCCGGAATCGCCGTCGGCATCCGGCAGGCAGAGAACCGGCAGGGAGCCGTCGGGAAAGGCATATTGCGCGAGGTCGACCTGCGAGGCGGCATACGCCCCGACCACCGGAGGCTGGTGCGCGAAACCGATGCAAAGCAGGGCGAAGGTGCAGAGGATGCGCACCCATCTCGCCAGACTTTTCCTTGCGTCGACCATCCTCGGCATCCTGCCGCCATGTCAGTCATGACGGTGGAGAGAAACTAGCAGCCGCGATGCTTCTTCTGTTTGAGGCATGTCAAAGACCCGCGCGTTTCCCCTTCCGGGTCAGGAAAGCCGGGCGCAGGCAGCGGCGATGCGGCGCATCGCTTCGGCGAGCTCGGCCTCGCCGGTGGCGTAGGAGATGCGGAAGAAGGGCGACAGGCCGAAGGCCGAGCCCGGCACCACGGCGACTTCCGCTTCCTCCAGCAGGTAGTCGGCGACATCGTCGTCGCTGCCGATCGCCTTGCCCGCGGGCGTCGCGCGGCCGAGCAGGCCGGAGCAGTCGGCGAAGGTGTAGAACGCCCCTTCGGGCACGCGGCAGGCGATGCCGTCGATGGCGTTGAGCGCGGCGACGACGAGGTCGCGCCGGCGGCGGAAGCTGTCGCGGCGCTCCGCGAGGAAATCCTGCGGCCCGTCGAGCGCGGCAAGCGCGGCCGCCTGGCTGACCGAGGACGGGCAGGAGGTCGACTGGCTCTGGATCACCGCCATCGCCTTGATGAGCGGCTTCGGCCCGCCGGCGAAGCCGATGCGCCAGCCGGTCATGGCATAGGCCTTGGAGACGCCGTTGACGGTCAGCGTGCGTTCCTTCAGCCGCGGCTCGATGGCGGCCGGCGTGACGAAGCGGAAATCGTCGTAGACGATGTGCTCGTAGATGTCGTCCACCATCAGCCAGACATGCGGATGCCTGAGCAGCACGTCGAGCAGAGGCCGGCAGCCGGCCTCGCCATAGGCCGCGCCGGAGGGGTTCGACGGCGAGTTCAGGAGCACCCAGCGCGTCCGCGGCGTGATCGCGGCGTCGAGCTGGGCGGCGGTGAGGCGAAAGCCGGCTTCCGCGCTGCACGGAACCAGCACCGCCCTGCCGCCCGCCACCGCGACGATGTCGGAATAAGATGTCCAGTAAGGCGTCGGGATGACGACCTCGTCGCCTTCGTCGAGCGTGGCCATGAAGGCGTTGAACAGGATCTGCTTGGCGCCGGCCGAGACGGTGATCTCGTCCGCGCCGTAGGCGACGCCGTTCTCGCGCGCGAACTTGCGGGCGATGGCCTGCTTCAGCTCCGGCGTGCCGTCGAGCGCGGTGTATTTGGTGTCGCCGCGGTCGATGGCGGCCTTGGCCGCCTCCTTGACGAAGTCGGGCGTGTCGAAATCCGGCTCGCCCGCGCCGAGGACGATGACCGGGCGCCCCTCGCGCTTCATGGCCGCGGCGCGCGCCCCGATCTGCAGGATGCGCGAGACGCCGACGGCGGCTATGCGGGAGGCGGGGCGGAAGCCCGCCTCCCCGATGTCGGCACGCACGCTCACGGCCGCCTACTCGATGTCGAAGGACACGCCCTGCGCCAGCGGCAGCGCGGTCGAGTAGTTCACCGTGTTGGTGGCGCGGCGCATGTAGCCCTTCCACGCGTCGGAGCCGGATTCGCGGCCGCCGCCGGTCTCCTTCTCGCCGCCGAACGCGCCGCCGATCTCGGCGCCCGAGGTGCCGATGTTGACGTTGGCGATGCCGCAGTCCGAGCCCTCGGCCGACAGGAAGCGCTCGGCCTCGCGCAGGTCGAGCGTGAAGATCGAGGAGGACAGGCCCGCCGCCACCGCATTGTGCAGCGCGATCGCCTCGTCGAAATCGCGGTACTTCATGACGTAGAGGATCGGCGCGAAGGTCTCATCCAGCACCGGGCCGGCCTGCTTCGGCATCTCGACCAGCGCCGGGCGCACGTAATAGGCCGTGTCCTTGCCGGCCTCGGCGACGCGACCGCCGCCGGTGACGGTGCCGCCCTCGGCCCTGGCGGCCTCGAGCGCCTTCTGCATGGCGTCGTAGGCGGCCTTGTCGATCAGCGGGCCGACCAGCGCCGGGGTCTCGAGCGGATTGCCGACCGAAACGCTCTCATAGGCCTTCTTCAGGCGCGGCACGAGCGTGTCGTAGACGCTCTCGTGGACGATGAGGCGGCGCAGCGTGGTGCAGCGCTGGCCGGCCGTGCCCATGGCGCCGAAGGCGATGGCCCGGAGCGCCATGTCGAGATCGGCCGAGGGGCAGACGATGCCCGCATTGTTGCCGCCGAGCTCGAGGATCGAGCGCGCGAAGCGCTTCGCCAGCCGCGGCCCGACCTCGCGGCCCATGCGCGTCGAGCCGGTGGCCGAGACGAGCGCCACCTTCGGGTTGTCGACCAGCGCCTCGCCGACCTCGCGGCCGCCGATCAGGAGCTGCGACAGGCCGGCCGGCGCATCGCCGAAGCGGGCGATGGCGCGATCGAGGATGGCCTGGGTGGCGAGCGCGGTCAGCGGCGTCTTTTCCGACGGCTTCCAGACGATGGCGTCGCCGCAGACGAGCGCGAGCGCGGCGTTCCACGACCACACCGCCACCGGAAAGTTGAAGGCCGAGATGATGCCGACGACGCCGAGCGGGTGCCAGGTCTCCATCATGCGGTGGCCGGCGCGCTCGGTGGCGATGGTGAGGCCGTAGAGCTGGCGGGAGAGGCCGACCGCGAAGTCGCAGATGTCGATCATCTCCTGCACCTCGCCGAGGCCCTCGGAGGCGATCTTGCCGGCCTCGATGGAAACGAGGCGGCCGAGCTCCGCCTTGTGGGCGCGCAGCTCCTCGCCGAGCAGGCGCACGAGCTCGCCGCGGCGCGGCGCGGGCACCGCCCGCCACGCCTTGAACGCGTCGTGGGCGGCGTCGATGGCGCCGGCGGCCTCGGCGGCGGTAGCCGCCCTGACCCTGGCGATCTCCTCGCCGCTGACCGGGCTGAAGGAAGGCATCGCGCCCTTGGTCCACGCGTCGCGCGCAACGTCGAGCGCGTCGAGCAGGCGCTCGGTCTCCTGCCTCACGTCGATGGTCTTGGTCATGGTCTCGTCTCCCGTCGTCATGCCGGCTGAAAGCCGTCCGTTTGAAGATTATGCCGGTTGCGCAAGGCCGGGTGCGGCCGCGGCCCCGGATGCGCGCGAGCGAATCGGCGCGCGGTCCCGTGCCCGGACAATATCGCCCGCCGCGGCGAAAGACAGCCGCGCAGGAGGCGCGAAACTGCGGGGAGCCCTTGGCCGGAAGCTATTGGAAACGGATCGCCGATCATTCTATCCTGGAACCTTACCCGGCCTTTCCGGCCGGCGATTGCGATGAATCCGACTGTATTGATGCGAGGCGGGAATGAAGCTCAGCCGGACGCTGATACCCGATCTGGCCGTGCTGCAGGCCTTCGAATGCGCGGCGCGCCACGGCAACTTCACGCTTGCCGCCACCGAGCTCAACCTGACGCAGAGCGCGGTGAGCCGGCAGATCAAGGCGCTCGAGGAGCAGCTCGGCCTGCTGCTGTTCGAGCGGGTGAGGAAGCGCGTGGTGCTGTCGGATGCCGGCCGCCGGCTGCTGCCGGAGGTGCGCCGCATCCTGCACCAGTCGGAGGAGATGGTGGTGCGGGCGCGCGCCTCGGCGCAGGCCACCAGCACGCTCGCGCTCGCCTGCCTGCCGACCTTCGCCAGCCGCTGGCTGATGCCGCGCCTGCCCGACTTCATGCGCCGGCATCCCGGCACGGTCATCGACGTCGCCTCGCGCGTCGAGCCGTTCGACTTCGAGGCCGAGGATTTCGACCTTGCGATCCATTTCGGTCAGCCGGTCTGGGCGCATGCGACCTGCACCTATCTGTGCAGCGAGATCATCCTGCCTGTCGCCAGCCCGTCGCTGATCGAGGCGGCGGCGCCGGGCGGGCCGGAAGACCTCGCCGGCCAGCCGCTGCTGCATCTCGCCACGCGGCCGAAGCAATGGGCGAGCTGGTTCGAGATGAACGGCCTCGACGGCGCCGACGCCTATCGCGGCAACCGCTTCGACCAGTTCGCCATGATCATCGAGGCGGCGGCCGCCGGCATGGGCTTCGCGCTGCTGCCGCTCTACCTGATCGAGAGCGATCTCGCTTCCGGCCGCCTGCGCATCGCCTTTGACCGGCCGATGACCACCGAGAACAGCTATTACATCGTCTTTCCCGAGAGCAAGCGCGAGCACCCGCTGTCGCAGGCGTTCAAGGCGTGGCTGCTGACGCAGGTCGGCACCAGGGTGTGACAGCGGGGAGCTACAGGCGCGCACCGAAGAAATGCGCCACCTGCGCGCCGGCCTCGTAGTAGCCTTCCCTCAGCGCCCGGAAGCTTTGCGCGCGCGGGTCGGTGACGGGGAGCGGCAGGTCCTCCTCGCCGATCTCGCCCGCGATCAGCCGCGCCAGGCAACGGCCGAACACCGTGCCCGGCGAGATGCCGCGGCCGTTGTAGCCGGAAAAGCCGACCACGTTGCGCGCGAAGCGGTGGAAGCGGGGCGTGGCGTCCACCGTCATGCCGATCTTGCCGTACCAGGCGCTCTCGAAGGCGACATCGCCGAGGAACGGGAACAGCCGGGCGAGCTCGCGCTTCGCCCAGGCGCGGTGGACCGCCATGCCGGTGCCGCGCAGCGCGCCGACGCTGCCGAAGATGAGGCGGCCCTGCCGGTCGCGGCGCATGGAGCTGAGGATGGTCTTCGTGTCCCATACACCCTCGCGTCCGGGCAGGATGCGTTGGAGCGCCTCGCCGGCAAGCGGCACGGTGGCGAAGTTGAAATAGGGCAGATGCAGGATTTCCTCGCGCACGGCCGGCCACGGCGCGGCGGTGTAGGCGTTGGTCGCGACGACGATCCAGTCGGCGACGACGCTGCCGCCGGCGGTCCTGACGCGCCAGCCATTGCCCTCGCTTTCGCTGGAGACCACCGGCGAGGCGGTGAAGAGGCGCGTCCCCGCCTTCACGGCCGCGCGGGCGAGGCCGCGGGCATAGGCGAGCGGCTGGATGGTGCCGGCGCGCTCGTCGAGCAGAGCGCCGAGATAGGCGCCGGTGCCGACGCGGGCCGCGGTCTCGGCCGCGCCGAGCAGGCGCACCGGCGCGCCGCGCGCCTGCCACTGCCTTTCGCGCTCCTGAAGCTCCTTCAGCCCGGCCTTGTCGGCGGCGCAGTGCAGCGTGCCGGCATGCTCGGCCTCGCAGTCGATGCCGTGGCGGCGGATGAGATCGAAGACGACGCCCGGCCCCTCGCCCAGCGCCGCGAGCAGCCGCTCGCCATGCTCGGGCCCGAGGATGGCCGGCATGTCGTCCGGCATGATCCACAGGCCGGCATTGACGAGGCCGACATTGCGGCCGGAGCCGCCGAAGCCGACATCGGCCGCCTCCAGCACCACGACGGAGACGCCGGCCTCGGCCAGATGCAGCGCCGCCGACAGGCCGGTATAGCCCGCGCCGACGACGACCACGTCGGCGCGCAGCTCTCCGGCAAGCGCGCCCGCCGGCGGCGCGGCCGGCGCGGTCTTTTCCCAAAGCCCGTGTGTGCCAAGATCGTTCTGCATGCGTCGATTTCCACCGTTTCAAGGGCGAAGCAAACCGATGAATGCGGATCACCTCATGCGCCGGCTGCATTCATCCGGGGCACGCTAGCATACTGTATCTACAAGTGCACACACTATTGCAGGAAAACTGCTGCGCAGCGACGGAAGGGAAGTACCCTCCGATGCCCGCTGCGCCGGCTTACCCGCCGACGCTGAGGAAGACGTAGGGCTCGGCCTTCGGGTCGCGCGGCACGGCGTAGACGTCGTAGGGCTCGGGGTCGCCGCTCATGCCGAGCGCGCCCTGCGGCATGCCGGGCACGGCGAGGCCGGCGACGTCCGGCCGCTCGGCCAGCAGCGTGCCGATCGCCTCAAGCGGCACGTGGCCTTCGAGGAAGTAGCCGCCGGCCGCCGCGATGTGGCAGCTCAGCATGTCCGACGGCACGCCGGCCTGCTGGCGCACCTGCGACAGGTCCTCGAGATCGACGGCCTTGACGCGGTAGCCGGCCTCTTCCAGCGCCTCCGCCCATTCGTGGCAGCAGCCGCACCACGGCGTCTTGTAGACCGTGACGGCCTCGCCCGCGGCGCCCGCGCCGGCCGACATGGCCCACGCCGCGGCCAGGAGGGCAAATCCCGTCACCAGTGACTTCGCGTTCGTCTTCATCTGTCTCGCTTCCGTTCCGTTGCGCTCGACCGCACACCTGCACCGTCCACCCATCGCACATCATAGGGCGGCCGCGGACGCGGCGACTTGCTCACGATCAAACTGCGGGAAATCAGGCAAACTGCGGGAAATCAGGCGAAGGGCACCGCGCCGGTGCCGGGCGGCAGCTTGGCCTCGTCCTCGGGCTCGACATGGATGACGACGCGCACGGAGGGGATTTCCGCCTTCAGCGCGTCCTCGATGCGGTCGCAGATGGCGTGGCTGTCGCCGACCGACATGGCGGCGTCGACCACCATGTGGAACTCGATGAAGGTGGCGCGCCCGGCGATGCGGGTCTTGAGGTCGTGGACCTCCAGCGCGCCCTTCGAGTTGGCCGAGATGATGTCGCGGATGCGCATCGTCTCCCCGACCGGAACGGCCCGGTCCATCAGCCCGTCGAGCGACGAGCCGATGACGCGCCAGCCCTGCCACAGGATGTTGAGCGCGACGATCAGCGCCAAGAGCGGGTCGAGCAGGTGCCAGCCGGTGAGCACCGCGCCGACGAGCCCGGCGATGACGCCGACCGAGGTGATGACGTCGGTCATGACGTGGCGGCCGTCGGCCTCGAGCGCCGGCGACCGCTCGCGCTTGCCGGCGCGGATGAGGAGCAGCGCCCACACGCCGTTGATCGCCGCGGCGAAGCCGTTGACGGCAAGGCCCTCCCAGGCCTGCTCGAGCGGCCGCGGGTTCTGCCACGCCTGCCAGACCTCGGCCATGATGAGCAGGGCGGCGACGACGATCAGCACGCCTTCGAGCACGGCCGAGAAATATTCGGCCTTGTGGTGGCCGAACTGGTGATCGCTGTCTGCCGGCTTGTGGCTGACCGAGATCGCCCACAGGGCGGCGGCGGCGGCGATGACGTTGACGATGGATTCGAGCGCATCGGAATAGAGCGCGACCGAGCCGGTCATCCGCCAGGCGACGAACTTCAGCAGCATCACGCCGAGCGCGACGACAATCGACCATGCGGCGAGCCGGCGGATGTTCTGCTTGTCGGTCATGACGGGGATGCCGGCAGGCAGACGAGGGGCAGAGCCGGCATGGCAGGGCGGGCTCCGCCCCTCATCCGGCCCTTCGGGCCACCTTCTCCCCGCAGGCGGGGAGAAGGGGATGTCGTCTCATTCCGCACGAGCCCCTGCCCTCACGCCGCCTTCACCTTCGCCCGACGCGGCAGATGCGCCACCACGTTCTCGATCATCCGCATCCCGGCATTGTGGCCGAGCGTCATGATCGATTCGGGATGGAACTGCACCGCCGCCACCGGCTCGTGCCTGTGCTCGAACGCCATGATGACGCCGTCCTCGGTCTCGGCCGTGACGAGGAACTCGTCGGGCAGCCGCACCGGATCGGCGAAGATCGAATGGTAGCGGCCGACGGTGATCTCCTTCGGCAGGCCGGAGAAGACGCTGCCGGGCTTGGCGATGCGGATGCGCGACGGCTTGCCGTGCATGGGCTCGCGCAGCTGGCGCAGCTCGCCGCCATAGGCTTCGGCGAGGGCCTGCAGGCCGAGGCAGACGCCGAAGATCGGCAGCTTGCGCGCGCGGACCTTGTCGATGGTGGCCTTGCAGTCGAAGTCCTTCGGGGTTCCCGGCCCCGGCGACAGCACCACCAAGTCGGGGTCCAGCCGCTCGAACACCTCCTCCGGCACCGGCGTGCGCACGGTCGAGACCTTGGCCCCGGTCTGGCGGAAGTAGTTGGCGAGCGTGTGGACGAAGGAATCCTCGTGATCGACGAGAAGGATCGACACGCCCTCGCCCACCTTCGCGCCCTCGCGCGTCGCGGCCGCGGCATTGCCGGCCGACGCCTCGCGGATCGCCGCCAGCATGGCCGAGGCCTTCAGCTCGGTCTCGGCCTCCTCCTCGGCCGGGTCGGAATCGTAGAGCAGCGTCGCGCCGGCCCGGACCTCGGCGATGCCGTCCTTGATGCGGATCGTCCTGAGGGTCAGGCCGGTGTTCATGTCGCCGTTGAAGTGGACCATGCCGATCGCGCCGCCGTACCAGGCGCGCGGGTTCTTCTCGTGGTTCTCGATGAAGCGCATCGCCCACAGCTTCGGCGCGCCCGTCACCGTGACGGCCCAGGCGTGGGAGAGGAAGGCGTCGAAGGCGTCCATGCCTTCGCGTAAGCGCCCCTCGATGTGGTCGACGGTGTGGATCAGCCGCGAATACATCTCGATCTGACGCCGGCCGATGACGCGCACGGAGCCCGGCTCGCAGACGCGGCTCTTGTCGTTGCGGTCGACGTCCGAGCACATGGTCAGCTCGGATTCGTCCTTCTTGGAGTTGAGCAGCTTGAGGATCTGCTCGGAATCGGAGATGGCGTCGTCGCCGCGGCGGATGGTGCCGGAGATCGGGCAGGTCTCGACGCGGCGGCCGTTGACGCGCACGAACATCTCCGGCGACGCGCCGATCAGATATTCGCGCTCGCCGAGGTTGATGAAGAAGGAATAGGGCGACGGGTTGATGGTCTTGAGCCGGCGGGTGATCTCGGACGGCTTCGACTTGCACGCCTCGAAGAACATCTGCCCCGGCACCACCTCGAACAGGTCGCCGCGGCGGAAGCTCTCCTTGGCCTTCTCGACCAGCCGCGCATATTCGCCGGGCTCGTGGTCGCCGCGCGGCGGCACGCGCTCGCTCGGCCGGAACGGCTCCTCGGCGCCCTCACGCGCAAGGCCCGCGGTGGAGAAACCGTCGCCGGCGAAGTCGTAGCGGTCGCGCCAGGCCTTGGCCTGATGGTGGTCGACGACGAGGATCTCGTCGGGCAGGTAGAGCACGAGGTCGCGCTGGCCGGCCGGGCGCGCGAGCTTCTCCTCGACATGGTCGAACTGGAAGGCGAGGTCGTAGCCGAACGCGCCGTAGAGGCCGAGATTGGCGTCCTCCGGCGAACGGAACAGATCGACCAGCGCCCGCAGAACGGTGAAGACCGTCGGAACGCGCGAGCGCTCCTCCTCGGCGAAGACGCGGGCGGGCTCGGCGACCTGCAGCGCCACCAGCCCGGCGGAGACCTCGGCGAGCGTCACCTCCGGCAGCGCCTCGACGGCGCGGCGGACGACAGGCAGCAGCGCCTCGCCGCGCATGTTCAGCGCCTCGATGCGCATGGCGCGGCCGCGGGCGGAAACCGCGAGCGGCGGGTCGATGATGGCAGTGTCCCAGCGCGTGTAGCGGCCGGGATATTCGTAGTTGGAGGAGAACACGCACCCCCGCCGCGAATCGAGGCCGTCTATATAGGCGGAGATCGCCCCGTCATAGGGCGTGTCGTGGCGGGTTCGGGTGATCGCCACCCCGCCCTGCGTCACGAAGCGCTCCGCGCCGTCTTCAAGCAATTCGACCGTCATTCAATCGTCTCCATCCGTTCCCGCCCGCGGCGTCTCCGGACTGGCTTGAAAACAAAATGGCCGCCCGGAAATCCGTTGCGGCCACCCAAGTTTCACGCGCACGCGCATCGACCGGCCGCTAGAAGCAGCCCCACCACCACAGGTTCGAGGTCGACGACACGATCATGGCGAAACCCTTAGCGGCGAATGGCCGAACCGGCAAGCGGATTTCGTGTCGCGGGAACGGGAAAAGGGGTCGTCGCGGGAACGAGAAAGGGCGGCCGCGGGCCGCCCTTTCCTGCGCTGTGCTGCACAAAGGTCAGAACTTGTGCGTCAGCGAGACTTTGAAGGTGCGGCCGGGCTCGGAGTAGAACTCCACCGGCTGGTTCGCGCCGCCGACGCTGTTCGGATTGACGCTGCGGACGCGCAGGGCGTTGTAGTAGGTCTTGTCGAAGATGTTGTAGACGCCGGCCTGCAGCCTCATGCCCTTGATCTGCTCGGGCTCCCACCAGCCGGTGAAGTTGGCGATGCCGTAGCCCGGCGCGTCGAAGGTGTTGGGGTTGTTGTCGTCGCGCATGCTGCCGGCGAAGATGCCGGTCAGCTCCACGCCCCAGTGCTCCTGGTCGTAGCCGATGCCGACCACGGCCTTGAACGGCGCGATCTCGCGCAGCACCGCGCCGGTCTCGACGTTCTCGCCATAGGTGTAGGAGAGGCCGCCCTGCAGGCTGATGCCGTTGTCGAAGCGCTTGTGCGCCTTGGCCTCGATGCCCGTGATGTGCACCTTGTTGATGTTGATGGCGCGCTGGATGAACAGGTTGAACGGCGGCGAGCCGGGCAGCGTCTCCACGCCGATGAAGTTCTTGTAGCGGTTGTGGAAGACGGTGACGCGGCCGCCGAAATCGTCGGAGCCGACATCGGCGCCCACCTCGAAGCCGTGGCCCGTCTCGGCCTTCAGGTCGGGATTGCCGAGGACGGCATAGCCGGTGGTGGGATTGCTGAAGTTGCCGTAGAGCTCGTCCACCGTCGGCGCCCGGTAGGCCATCGACCACTGGGCGAAGAGCTGCACCGACGGGTTCAGGTCGTAGGTGGCGAGAAGCTTCGGCGAGATGCGGGCGTCGTCGCGCGACGCCGGCAGCCCGAAATGGGGGAAGCCGGGGTTCTGCCCGAACTCGTCGGTGTATTTCGGCGTGTACTTGTGCCAGTCGAAGCGCAGGCCGGGGGTGATGGCCAGCGGCGAGTCGCCCATGCTGATGCGATCCTCGATGAAGAGGCCCACCCTGGCGCTGTCGATCTTCGGAATGTCGGCCTGCGCCGCGGTGTCCGGAATGGCGGCGAGGAAGTGCTCCGTCGTCGAGACCGAGCCCGCGCCGCCGAGCGTGATCCTGTGGGTCAGCGAGCCGCTCTGGAACTCGCGCTCCGCATGGCCGGTCAGGCCGAAGGAATTGTCCTCGAGCCTGTTGTCGCGCATGTTGCGGGCGGGCGCGCGGGTCATGCCGTCATGGCCGGCATTCTTCTGCAGGCGCTGCCAGTAGAGGACGAGGCTCGCCGCATCGACCAGCGAATCCGTGCCCGGCGCGACATAGTCGTAGTGGAACGACACGCGCTCGCGGCGGGTGTTGTCGAAGCCCCAGCGCTGGCCTTCGGGGAAGGTGGTGGCGCCGCCCGATGTCGTCTGCAGGGTCTTGAGGTCGCTGTCGCTGGAGTAGTCGTAGCGCTCGGCGGTGAGGCCGATCGTGTGCCCGCCCTCGATGTAGTGCCGGGCCTTGAACAGCAGGTTGTTCTGGTCGAAATCGAGCGGGTTGGGCTCGGTCCGGCCGGTACCGATGATGTCGCGGTCGCCCTTGTTCTTGCGCTCGTCGCCGGTCTTGTAGCTGCCCTGGAACAGGAGCGACGTATCGCCGAAGCGCTTGGCGACCGCGGCGCTGCCGGCGATGCTGTTGTCGGCGCTGTCATAGGTGATCTTGGTCAGCGCGCCCCAGTCGCGGCCTTCCTCGATCAGGTCCTCCGGGTTGAGGGTGCGCAGGACCAGCGCGCCGGCAAGGGCGCCCGAGCCGATCCTGCTCGAATCCGCGCCGCGCAGGATGTCGAGGGCCGAGAGGGAGGAGAAATCGAAGCTGTCGACGCCGCCCATCGAGCCGCTGGTCGTCGGCGACTGGCTGCCGGTGCGGGCGCTGCTCTCGAGATAGGGGATGGGCACGCCGTCGATGAGGGTGGCGACGCGCGGCCCGGTCAGGCCGCGGATGAAGACGCCGCCGGCGTCGCCCGGCCGCGTCTCGACGAAATCGACGCCCGGCTCGGTGGTGTTGCCGAGATCGCCGAGGTTGCTGATCTCCTTCTTGGCGATCTCGTCGCCCGTGGTCTGCGTGGCCAGCGGCGTGTCCGACGCCACGGAGGCCGCCGCCTTCTTGCCCTTCACGGTGATCGTTCCCAGAACGGTCGAGCTGCCGGCGGCGCTGTCCTGCGCCGCCGCCACCGTGACGGCGGAGAGCACGGCGATCGCCGCCGCGCAGGCCATCAGCATCGAGCGTGAGTGCCAAACCTTCATGTCAGTTCCTTCTCCGGTTCAGGGCGCAGAAAAGGGTGCCAGCACGTGGGGGCGCGCCAGCCTTTTCAGGCCCTGTCAAAATCTCGTCGGTGATGGCCGAAGGGGCTAATTCCGGCCACATTTCAGCCGTTTAGAAAACATGATTAGATGAGTCAACAATTAAAATATGAGTTTTTGAATCAACTATTTTTCACGGCGGAAGCTGTGGGAAATATGACACACACACACAGGACGGGCGGCGCGCCCGAGGCGGCGGGCGTTAGCCGACACCGTGGATGCAGGGTCGGTGACAGCGGCGGCAGCCGCTCCAGTCGGCGGCGGCGGACCAACCGCCGCGGCGAACGGGCTGCGACCTTGCCGGCAAATCCGGCATGAATTCGGATTGGTTCGCCGCGGCCGTCATCCCGGCCGAGCGGAGCGAGAGCCGGGACCCATTGAGCAGCACGGCCGGGTGGCGGGATTGTGCGGCGGCCGTGACACGCGCCGGGATGAGGACCGGGCCGCGCTCGACGATTTTCGCATCAATGGGTCCCGGCTCGGCGGCCGCTTCGCGGCCTTGGCCGGGATGACGGGGCGGAGGTGGGTCGGTCGGGCTCGACCCGCGCCGGACGCGCTAGAAAAGCCCCTCGATCTCGCCGCGCTCGTTGAGGAATATGCGCTCCGAGGACGGCGACCTGGGCAGGCCGGGCATGGTCATGATCTCGCCGCAGATCGCGACGACGAAGCCGGCCCCGGCGGCGAGCCTGACCTCGCGCACCGGCACGACGTGGCCGGTCGGCGCGCCGCGCAGGTTGGGGTCGGTCGAGAACGAATACTGCGTCTTGGCCATGCACACCGGCAGATGGCCGTAGCCCTGCGCCTCCCACTGGTGCAACTGGTCGCGCACCGCCTTGTCGGCGATGGCCTCCGAGCCGCGATAGATGCGCCTGACGATGGTGTCGATCTTGTCGAACAGGCCCATCTCGTCGGGATAGAGCGGCGCGAACTGGGCGCTGCCGCTCTCGGCGAGCTCCACCACCTTGTGCGCCAGTTCCTCGATGCCGGCCGAGCCCTCGGCCCAGTGGCGGCACAGGATCGCCTCGACGCCCTGCTCCGCGACATAGGCCTTCACCGCCTCGATCTCGGCGTCGGTGTCGGTGGCGAAATGGTTGATCGCCACCACCGACGGCACGCCGAACTGCTTCACGTTCTCGATGTGGCGGCCGAGATTGGCACAGCCCTTCTCGACCGCGGCGACGTTCTCGATGTCGAGGTCGTCCTTCTTCACGCCGCCGTTCATCTTCAGCGCCCGGACGGTGGCGACGATGACGGCCGCCGCCGGGTGCAGGCCGGCCTTGCGGCACTTGATGTCGAAGAACTTCTCCGCCCCGAGGTCGGCGCCGAAGCCCGCCTCCGTCACCACGTAGTCGGCGAGCTTCAGCGCCGTCGTCGTCGCCGCGACCGAGTTGCAGCCATGCGCGATGTTGGCGAAGGGGCCGCCATGCACGAAGGCCGGGTTGTTCTCCAGCGTCTGGACGAGGTTGGGCTGCATCGCATCCTTGAGCAGCACGGCCATCGCGCCGTCGGCCTTGAGGTCGCGCGCGAAGACCGGGCTCCTGTCGCGGCGATAGCCGACGATGATGCCGCCGAGGCGCTTTTCGAGGTCCTCGAGATCGGCGGCGAGGCACAGGATCGCCATCACCTCGGACGCGACCGTGATGTCGAAGCCCGTCTCGCGCGGAAAGCCGTTGGCGACGCCGCCGAGCGACGCGACGACGTGCCGGAGCGCCCGGTCGTTCATGTCCATCACCCGCCGCCAGTCTATGCGGCGCAGGTCGATGCCGAGCTCGTTGCCCCAGTAGATGTGGTTGTCGATGAGCGCGGCGAGCAGGTTGTGCGCCGTGGTGACGGCGTGGAAGTCACCGGTGAAGTGGAGGTTCATGTCCTCCATCGGCACCACCTGGGCGCGGCCGCCGCCGGCCGCGCCGCCCTTCATGCCGAAATTGGGGCCGAGCGAGGCCTCGCGGATGCAGACCGCCGCCCGCTTGCCGATACGGTTGAGCCCGTCGCCGAGGCCGACCGTGGTCGTGGTCTTGCCCTCGCCCGCCGGCGTCGGGTTGATGGCGGTGACGAGGACGAGCCTGCCGTCGGGCCGGCCGGCGAGCGACCGGATGAACGCGGCCGAGACCTTGGCCTTGTCGTAGCCGTAGGGCAGAAGGTGCTCCGGCGGAATGCCGAGCCTGGCGCCGATCTCCATGATCGGCTTCTTGCTTGCGGCACGCGCGATCTCGATGTCGGATTTGAACCCGGCCATATGGCTTTCCCCCTTGGCTCTCCCCCTTGGCTCTCCCCGGAGAATAGACCGCAGACGGAAGCGCCGTGCGCTCCCGAAACGGTCGCCGGATGCGCGAAATGCGACAGCGCCCCCGGCGGAAGCCGCGTCCTAGCGGTCGAGGATCGACCGCAGCTCCACCAGGTTGGAGCGGACCTGCAAGAGGTTGAAGCCCATCGTCGCCAGATGCGACGGGAAGATCGCGCTCGACTCGTTGCCGTTGGAGATGATCCACGGCTGGACGTTGAGCGAGGCGCGCAGGTTCTGCTCCATGCGCGTCCACAGCGTGGTCAGGTTGCGCTCGGCGATCACCGAGGCGAAGTCCGAGCGCGAGGCGACGAGGATGCCGTAATAGGCGTAGAGCTGGCCGTAGGCGAACCAGAAGCGGTCGTCGGCCCTCAAGTCGAACCAGCCGGCGTCGGACAGCTCGATGCGCTGGCGCAGGATGTCGGAGGTCGAGCCGATGTCGCCGGCCATCCGGTCGAGGAACTGCATCAGGTTGTCGGCGCGGGCGTCGAAGGTGGCCTGGCAGCGCTCGAGGCTGGCGTTGAAGGCGCGCAGCTTCTCGATGCCCTCGCGGTAGACGCTGGGCGTCGGGCGCGTCGGGCCGCGCCAGCCGATGTACCAGGCGGTCTCGGCCCAGGCCATGGCGGTGCGCGCGTCCTGCAGGTTCTGGTCGATCTGCGAGGTGCCGCGCACGCGGCCGAGCGTGTCGACGAGCTCGGTCGTGGTGCGGCGCAAGACCTGGTTGATGCCGAGCTGGAACGCGGCCTTGTTGTCGAAGAACGGCGTGTTGCGCCACTCAATGCCGAACAGGCCGGCCTTGGAGACCAGCATGGAGGAGATCCATGCGTTCTGGTTGACGTTGAAGTCGATCAGGTCGGCCGAGATCGCCGCGATGGCCGAGGGCTTGCAGCTCTGCGCCGGCTGGGCCGCGCCGCCGGTCGTCGCCCCGGACGGGGAGGCGACGGGATCGCCCGCGCCGGCGGTGCCGCGCGCCTCGACCAGCGCCGCCGGATAGTCCGGGTTGAAGTTGGTCCAGAACTGGGTGACGTAGAAGAAATAGCCGTAGAGCCCGACGATGCCGAGAAGGATCGCCCCGACCACGCCGCGCAGGATCCAGCCGCGCTGCGTATACCAGCGGCCGAGCCACATGAACGGCCACAGCAGCACGCCGATCAGGAGGCCGATGCCCTTGCCGATGGCCTGAAAGACGCGGGTGAAGAACGCGACGACCGGGTCGAGCATGAGGTAGGTCCTTTCAGTCTCTCAGGCCGTAAAGCCGCGCGCGGAAACCCGCCTT
>JALHFU010000222.1:0-4456 GCA_022838525.1 Hyphomicrobiales bacterium
CACGTCATCGCCGTCATCGCCTGGATGGCCGGGATGCTCTACCTGCCGCGGCTCTTCGTCTACCATGCCGACGCCGAGACCGGCTCCGACAAATCCGAGACCTTCAAGGTCATGGAGCGCCGGCTGCTCAACGCCATCATCAACCCGGCGATGCTTGTGGCGTGGATTCTGGGCCTGTGGCTCGCTTGGGAGGGCTTCGGCTTCTCCGGCGGCTGGCTGCACGCCAAGATCGCCGCCGTCCTTGTTCTTTCCGGCATCCATGGCTATCTATCGGGTGCGGTGCGGCGGTTTGCGCAGGACAAGAACACCAAGCCGGCGCGGCACTGGCGCATCGTCAACGAGGTGCCGACGGTGCTGATGATCGCGATCGTCATCCTGGTCATCGTCAAGCCGTTCTGAGGCCTGCGGCGATTCATCCCTGGTGGTTTGGCCTTGCGGTTTCAGGGGAGGGGCGGTAAGAGTCGCATCCTTCCTCCCGCATGGCGTCGTGTTTCTCTGTCTTCCGCAGGCGTTCTTCCCACGCACACTGCCGCCCCGCGCTTCCCACGTTTTCGCTATTCCAGAGTCCGCAATATGCAGGAAATGAAACTACAGGAGCTGAAAAGCAAAGGGCCGACCGAGCTGATCGCCTTTGCCGAATCGCTCGAGGTCGAGAACGCCAGCGTCATGCGCAAGCAGGAGCTGATGTTCGCGATCCTCAAGAAGCTCGCGGCGCAGGACATCGAGATCATCGGCGAGGGCGTGGTCGAGGTGCTGCAGGACGGCTTCGGCTTCCTGCGCTCGGCCAATGCCAATTACCTGCCCGGCCCGGACGACATCTACATCTCGCCGTCGCAGCTGCGTCGCTTCTCGCTCAAGACCGGCGACACGGTCGAGGGGCCGATCCGCAGCCCGAAGGAGGGCGAGCGCTATTTCGCGCTGCTCAAGGTCAACACCATCAATTTCGAGGATCCGGAGAAGATCCGGCACAAGATCCATTTCGACAATCTGACGCCGCTCTACCCCAACGAGCGGCTGCGGATGGAAACGGAGAACCCGACCGGGAAGGATCTGTCGGCGCGGGTCATCGACCTCGTGGCGCCGCTCGGCAAGGGCCAGCGCGGGCTGATCGTGGCGCCGCCGCGCACCGGCAAGACGGTGCTGCTGCAGAACATCGCCCACTCGATCGCCACCAACCACCCCGAGGCCTATCTGATCGTGCTCCTGATCGACGAGCGCCCCGAGGAAGTGACCGACATGCAGCGTTCGGTGAAGGGCGAGGTCGTGTCCTCGACCTTCGACGAGCCGGCGGTGCGCCACGTCCAGGTCGCCGAGATGGTCATCGAGAAGGCCAAGCGCTTGGTCGAGCATGGCCGCGACGTCGTCATCCTGCTCGATTCGATCACCCGCCTCGGCCGCGCCTACAACACCGTGGTGCCGTCTTCCGGCAAGGTGCTGACCGGCGGCGTCGACGCCAACGCGCTGCAGCGGCCGAAGCGCTTCTTCGGCGCGGCGCGCAACATCGAGGAGGGCGGCTCGCTCACCATCATCGCCACGGCGCTGATCGACACCGGCAGCCGCATGGACGAGGTGATCTTCGAGGAGTTCAAGGGCACCGGCAATTCCGAGATCGTGCTCGATCGCAAGGTGGCCGACAAGCGCATCTTCCCGGCGATGGACATCCTGAAGTCCGGCACCCGCAAGGAGGACCTGCTGGTGCCGCGTCAGGACCTGCAGAAGATCTTCGTCCTGCGCCGCATCCTCGCGCCGATGGGCACGACCGATGCCATCGAGTTCCTCATCGACAAGCTGAAGCAGACGAAGACCAACGCGGACTTCTTCGATTCGATGAACACCTGAAGCGAGGCGGCTGCATCCCGAGGGATGCGCCTTCCGCTACTTCTTTCCCTCGGGTAACGGTCCGGTGTCTGGAGTCACCCCGGCCGGCGGAGCAAAGCGTTCAGTTCCGCCGCCGCGCGCACCGGCGGCAGGCATGTCTGGCCCATGCACAGCCACGCGCCAGGCGTGCTCAAATCGATTGTGCTTCCATCCGGCAGCGTGATCCTGCCGGCGTCGCTTCTTCCGCCAGCGTAAACGATGTCGGTGCGGGCGCGGTCCAGAAAGCGATTCGCCACCGAAACGAGACCGGTATCCGGCCCTTCGACGACGATCAGCTTGCGCGGCCGGCGTGTGATCTCCGCGGCATGAAGAATGCCGGCCTGCCCGTAGCGCTGCGAGGCGATGCGCCGGCATGCGGCATCCGCGGCGGCAAGCGCGCGCTCGTGCAGCGTCGCATCCGACGTCAGCATCGCAAGTCTGGTCATGGCTTCCAGAACGAGGCTGGTAGCGGACGGCGTCGCCTCGTCGACGTCGCCGCGGATGCGCATCGGCACGTCCGCGGCATCCGACGCGGTCAGATAGCAGCCGGTTCCGGCCTCGTCGGCATGCCAGCGGTCGAGCGCCGCCATCCATTCCCAAGCCCGATCGACATAGATTTGGCCTCCTGTCGCTTCGCACAACGACACCGCGGCGCCGATCATGGCGGCGTAGTCGCTGGCAAGGCCGGGAAACAGGCGTCGATTGGGCGAGATGGAGTGCGGCAGGCGGTCGCCGTCGGCCGATTCGGCAACGAAACGAAATGCATTCGCGGCAAGATCGATCCAGTCGTCGCGGCCGAACTGCCGGCCGGCGCGCGACAGCGCGGAGATCGTCATTCCGTTCCAGTCGACCAGCACCTTGTCGTCGCGCGCCGGCCGGACGCGGCGCTCGCGCGCCTTGAAGAGTCGGGATTTCATCGACCGGATCGCGGGATCGTCGTCGGCGGGGCCGAAATCCGGTGCGGCAAGGCGGTGGAGGACGGGATCGCCCTCCCAGTTCGCCGGCGCCGTCACTTGGTAGACGGAAAGGAAGCGATCCGCGTCCGCCCGGCCGAGGACATCGGCGATCTCCGCTTCGGTCCAGAGATAGAACCGGCCTTCCTCGCCCTCGCTGTCAGCATCGAGGCTGGATGCGAAGCCGCCGTCCGCAACGAGCATCTCACGCGAAAGCCAGCCCATCGTCTCCTCGATTCGGACACGAAACAGTTCGTCGCCGGTTTCGGCATAGGCCCAGCCGGCGAGGTCGATCAGCTGCGCATTGTCGTACAGCATCTTCTCGAAATGCGGGACGAGCCAGGAATCGTCGGTCGAATAGCGGCAGAGGCCGCCGCCGAGATGGTCGTAGATGCCACCCGTCAGCATATTGCGCAGGCTATGGACGACCGCGTCGCGATGCGAAGCCTCGCCGTCGAGAAGCCAGCTCAGCCGCAGGACGTTCATCACCGGCGCGTTGGGAAATTTCGGTGCGCCGCGAAGGCCGCCCTTCGCCGGATCGGTCGAGGAATGGATGGCCTTTGCGTAGTCGCGAAACGCGCCTTCGCCGATGAGCGGTCCGTCCGCGGGCGGCGCGAGGCGTGCCCGCACGTGGTCGCTCAGCGCCGAGGCGCTGCGGTCGAGCTCGGAGCGGCGCTCCTCCCACGTTCTCGCCACCGCCTCGAGCACCTGTATGAAGCCGGGCCGGCCGTAGCGGGCCTCGCGCGGAAAATAGGTTCCGCCCCAGAAGGGACGGGCCTCCGGCGTCAGAAACATGGTTAACGGCCAGCCGCCCTGCTCGCCCATCGCGGTCAGCGCGGCCATGTAGATCTGGTCGATATCCGGCCTTTCCTCGCGGTCGACCTTGATGTTCACGAAAAGCCGGTTCATGACGGCGGCGACGGCGTCGTCCTCGAAGCTCTCATGCGCCATGACATGGCACCAGTGGCAGGCGGCGTATCCGACGGAAAGCAGGATCGGCCGCTGCAGCTCCTTCGCCTCGGCGAGCGATGCCGCGGACCAGGGACGCCAGTTCACGGGGTTGTCGGCATGCTGGCGCAGATAGGGGCTGCTCTCGCCGGCAAGCAGGTTCGAGACGGGAAGGACGGTCATAATTCACCTTGTGCTGGCGGTTAAGGTAGGGCGCGGACGATGAGCGGGCAATCACCCTTCCGGGACACGATCTTCGCGCTGTCCTCCGGCGGGCTTCCCTCGGGCGTCGCTGTCGTCCGCCTGTCAGGGTCGCATGTCCGCGCGGCACTGGAGGCGATTGCAGGCCGGGTGCCGCCGGCGCGGGTAGCGACGCTCTGCCGGCTGCGGGACCGCGACGGAGGGCAGATCGACCGCGGGCTGGTGCTGTTCTTTGCCGGGCCCGCCAGCTTCACCGGCGAGGATTGCGGCGAGCTCCACGTTCATGGCGGCCGCGCGGTGGTCGCGACGCTTCTCCGGCGGCTCGGCGGCTTGCCCGGTCTTCGTCAGTCGGAAGCCGGCGAGTTCACCCGCCGCGCCTTTCTCAACGGCAAGATCGACCTCACCGGCGTGGAGGGGCTGGCCGATCTCCTCGCAGCGGAAACGGAGGCGCAGCGCCGGCTGGCTGTGGAGAATGCCGAAGGCGGCCAGCGCACGCT
>JALHFU010000223.1:0-4814 GCA_022838525.1 Hyphomicrobiales bacterium
CAAGCAGGGCGACGAGGTCACCGTCTACGTCACCAACCTCGACGAGGTCGAGGACCTGACGCACGGCTTCGCCATCATCAACTACGGCATCAACATGGAGATCGGGCCGCGGGCCACGGCTTCCGTGACCTTCACGGCCGACAAGCCGGGCGTCTACTGGTACTACTGCTCGTGGTTCTGCCATGCCATGCACATGGAGATGAAGGGCCGCATGTTCGTCGAGCCGCAGGCCGCATAACGACATGGCGCCTTCGAGCACCATAACGACAATCGCGATGGCGGCCCTTGCGGCCGCCCTCGCGGCGTTCCCGGCGTCGGCGGAGACGGTTTCCGTCCCCGCCGGCGAGGGAAAAAGCCTGCAGATGTTTTTAGACCTCGCCCGGCCGGGCGACGTGCTGCGCCTTGCGCCCGGCGAGCACCGCGGCCCGGTGACGATCTCGACCACGGTGACGGTGGAGGGCGAGCCGGGCGCGGAAATCGTCGGCAACGGAAAGGGCAGCGTCGTCACGGTAACGGCCCCGCGCGCCGTGATCCGCGGCGTGATGGTCAGGGGATCGGGAACGAGCATTCCCACGCTTGACTCCGGCATCTTCCTCGACCGCACGGCCAAGGGCGCGATCGCCGAGAACAACGCGGTGATCGGCAATCTCTACGGCATCTACATTCAGGGCGCGGACGACGCGCTGGTGAAGGACAACCGCATCGAGGGCATACGCGAGGGCCGCTCGGCCGAAGCCGGCAACGGCGTGCATCTATGGAACGCGCCGGGCGCCAAGGTGATCGGCAACGACATCAGCAAGGGACGCGACGGCATCGCGACCATGGCAAGCAAGCACAACGTCTTTTCCGGCAACCGCTTCACCGACCTCAGGTTCGCCATCCACTACATGTATACCAACGACAGCGAGATTTCCGACAACGTCTCGTCCGGCAACTCGGTCGGCTACGCGATCATGTATTCGGACCGCCTCACCATCACCGGCAACGTCTCGGACGGCGACCGCGACCACGGGCTGCTCCTCAACACGGCCAAGGGTTCGCACGTCTCGGGCAACACCGTGGTCGGACGCATGCAGCCGGTCTCGCGCTGGCTGATGGCGGGCCGGCGCGGCGACAGCCACGGCGTGCCCATGGACGGCGGCTCGGCCGTGGTCGACGCCTCGGGCATGCGGCTCGGCCCCGACAAATGCGTCTTCATCTACAACGCCAACCGCAACGAGTTCAAAGACAACTGGTTCGAGAACTGCTCGATCGGCATTCATTTCACCGCCGGCTCCGAGGGCAACCGCATGAGCGGCAATGCCTTCATCAACAACCGCAACCAGGTGAAGTATGTCGGCACGCGCTATCTCGACTGGTCGGTCGACGGCCGCGGCAACTACTGGAGCGACAACCCGGCCTTCGACTTGAACGGCGACGGCATCGGCGACACGCCCTACCGCCCCAACGACCTCGTCGACCGCGTGCTGTGGACGGCGCCGCAGGCCAAGATCCTGATCAACAGCCCGGCCGTGCAGGTCATCCGCTGGGCACAGAGCCAGTTTCCCGCCATTCTGCCGGGAGGCGTGGTCGACAGCCACCCTCTCATGGCCCCGCCCCAATCCCGCCCCCAGGCCCTGTCCCAGTCGAGGACGCAGACGGAATGACATCGACCATCGAACTCAACGGCGTCTCGAAATCCTTCGGCCCGATCCAGGCCGTCAGGGACGTCTCCTTCTCGCTCGGCGAGGGCGAGATCGTCGCGCTCGTCGGCCACAACGGCGCCGGCAAGACCACGCTCATCAAGCTGATGCTGGGCCTGATCCGCCCGACCGCCGGCACGGTCCGCATGCTGGGCGAGGACCCGGCGACCGGCGCGGCCGAGGTGCGCACGCGCCTCGGCTACCTCCCCGAGAACGTCTCGTTCAACCCGGCCCTGACCGGAACCGAGACGCTGAAGTTTTATGCCGCCCTCAAGCGCACGGGGCGGGAGCAGATCGAAGGTCTGCTCGAACGCGTCGGTCTGGCTGGGGCGGCCGGCCGACGCGTGCGCACCTATTCCAAGGGCATGCGCCAGCGCCTCGGCCTCGCGCAGGCGCTGCTCGGCCAGCCGAAGGTGATGCTGCTCGACGAGCCGACCACCGGCCTCGACCCCGCCTCGCGGCGCGATTTCTACCGCTTCCTCGACGAGCTGCGCGATTCGGGCTCGACGATCCTTCTGTCCTCCCACGCGCTCTCCGAGCTCGAAGGCCGCGCCGACCGGGTCATCATCGTCGGCCAGGGCGTCAAGGTCGCGGACGGCACGCTGGACGAGCTGCGCAGCATCGCGCGGCTGCCGACGCGCATCCGCGTCCGGCTCGCCGCCAACGGGGACGACCACGCCGAGCGCATCGCCGCGCAGAGCGAGGGATGGCGGCCGGTCAACGGTCGCACGCTCGAGATCGACGCCGCGCCCGAGGACAAGGTGGCGCTCCTGCGCGGGGCGATCGCCGACGGCGCGGCCATCGCCGACCTCGACGTCACGCCGCCGACGCTCGACGAGCTTTACGCCCACTTCCAGGACATCGAGCGGGAGGCCGGCCGATGAGCACCATCCTCGTCATCGCCGAGAAGGAAATCCGCGAGGGCCTGCGCAACCGCTGGGTGCTGGCGACCACGCTGCTTCTGGCGACGCTGGCGCTGTCGCTCACCTTCCTCGGCAGCGCGCCCACCGGCAATGTCGGCGCGAGCGCCCTCGACGTCGTCATCGTCAGCCTGTCGAGCCTGTCGGTGTTCCTCGTGCCGCTGATCGCGCTCCTGATCTCGCACGACGCCGTCGTCGGCGAGATGGAGCGCGGCACCATGCTGCTGCTGCTCTCCTATCCGGTGAAGCGCTGGCAGGTCATCGTCGGCAAGTTCGTCGGCCATCTCGCCATCCTCGCCTTCTCGACGCTGGTCGGCTACGGCATCGCCGCCGCCGCGCTCGCCTTCACCGGCGACGGCGCCATCGGCCGCGAAAGCTGGGCCGCCTTCGCCTCGCTGATCGGCTCGTCGGTGCTGCTCGGCGCGGTGTTCATCGCCATCGGCTATCTCGTCAGCGCGCTGGTCGGCGAGCGCGGCACGGCCGGCGGCATCGCCATCGGCATCTGGCTGGTCTTCGTGCTCGTCTACGACATGGCGCTGCTCGGCCTGCTGGTGGTCGACCAGGGCCGCACCGTCACCGGGGGCATGCTGAACGTGCTGCTGCTCATGAACCCCACCGACGCCTACCGCCTGATCAATCTCGGCGGCGGCTCGGCCGGCGCCATCTCGGGCATGGGCGGCGTCGCCGACATCGCGACGCTCGCGCCCGCGGCCCTCCTCGCCGCGCTCCTCGCATGGGCGGCCGTGCCGCTCGCGGCCGCGATCCTGGTCTTCTCGAGGAAAGAGCTATGATCCGCTTCCTCCTGTCGCTGCCGCTCCTCGTGGCGCTCGCCCTCTTCGCCGGCTGCTCGCAGCAGGAGGAGGTGGCGATGCCCGCCCCCTTCCCGCTCGACGCCGAGGCCATCGGCCGCTACTGCGGCATGAACGTGCTGGAGCATGACGGCCCCAAGGGGCAGATCATCCTGACGCGCATCCCCGAGCCGATCTGGTTCTCCTCGGCCCGCGACGCGGTCGCCTTCACCATGCTGCCGGACGAGCCGAAGAACATCGCGGCGATCTACGTCTCCGACATGGCCGTCGCCGGGAGCTGGGAGCAGCCCGGCGCGGAAAACTGGATCGACGCCAGGACGGCCTGGTTCGTGCTGGGCAGCCGGCAGCGCGGCGGCATGGGCACGGCCGAGACCGTGCCCTTCTCCACCGAGGAGGCCGCCCGCGCCTTCGCCGCGGCCAATGGCGGCGAGATCGTGCGCTTCGCCGACATCCCGCTCGACTACGTGCTCGGCGGCCCGGACGAAGATGACGAGGACGACGGGGAACCCGACGCTGTCGGCGCCATCGGGCCGCACGACAGCCATTGAGGCGAGGATGACCATGCAGCCCCACCCGACCCGCCGCCGCTTCATCGGCATCTCGGCCGCAGCCGCCGGCCTCGCCCTCCTCCCCTTCGGCGCCATCGCCCATGCGGAGGCCGAGGCCGTGCGCTGGCACGGTCGCGCGCTCGGCGCGCCGGCCGAGCTGATCGTCCACCACCACGACCGCGCCCGGGCCGAGCGGCTCGTCGCGCGCGCGGCGGCCGAGATCGCGCGGCTCGAACGCATCTTCAGCCTCTACATGCCCGATTCGGCGCTTTCGACGCTGAACCGGCAGGGCGCCCTCGCCGCCCCGCCGCCCGAGCTGGTCGAGCTTCTCGAACAAAGCCGCGCCGTCTGGGCGCTGACCGGCGGCGTCTTCGACCCCACCGTGCAGCCGCTGTGGCGCGCCTATGCCGACCACTTCGCCGCGCCGGGCGCCGACCCGGCCGGGCCGTCGCAAGAGAGGATCCCGGGCGCCGACCCGGCCGGGCCGTCGCAAGAGAGGATCGCCAACGCGCTCGCCCTCGTCGGCTTCGACGGCGTCGGCTTCAACCGCGACCGCATCGCCTTCGCCCGCCCCGGCATGGCGCTGACGCTCAACGGCATCGCCCAGGGCTTCATCACCGACCGCATCGTGGAGCTGCTGCGCGCCGGCGGCGTGACGAGCACGCTCGCCGACGTCGGCGAGATCCGCGCGCTCGGCCGCCGCCCGAGCTGGTCGAGCTTCTCGAACAAAGCCGCGCCGTCTGGGCGCTGACCGATGGCGTCTTCGACCCCACCGTGCAGCCGCTGTGGCGCGCCTATGCCGACCACTTCGCCGCGCCGGGCGCCGACCCGGCCGGGCCGTCGCAAGAGAGGATC
>JALHFU010000224.1:0-5349 GCA_022838525.1 Hyphomicrobiales bacterium
GGACCATGAAGACTGAGATCGAATCGAAATCCCTCCTGGCCAGGTACGGCATCGCGACCACGCGTCCGCGGCTGGCCACCAGCGCCGAGGAAGCCGAGGCGGCCGTCACGGAGGCGGGCAGGCCCTGCGCGCTGAAGGTCGTGTCGCCGGACATCGTGCACAAGGTGGCGGCCGGCGGCGTCAGGCTCTCCGTCACCGCCGGGGATGCCGCCGCGGCTTTCTCCTCGATCATGGCCGCCTGCCGCCAGTCGAACCCGAACGCCGCCATCGACGGCGTACTGATCGAGGAGATGGTCGAGCCCGGCCTCGAGGTCTTCATCGGAGCCCGGGTCGATCCGCACTACGGAACCGTGCTGCTCCTCGGCCCCGGCGGGTCCAATGTCGAGCAGGGCCAGCGGCCGGCCGCGGCCCTTGCCCCGATCACGCCCCGGCTGGCCGAAGAGCTGATCGACAGCGCCTTTCCGGGCGCCTTCGACGGCAAGGGCCGGAAGTCGCGGGAGGTGCTGACGCGCTACATACTGGCGATCGGCGGCGAGGACGGCCTGATGATGAAGGAGAAGGTCGGCGAGCTCGACGTCAATCCGATCATCGTCAACGGCGCCGGCGCGGTGGCGGTCGACGCCGTGGCGGGCGACCTTCCCTCCGGCATGGACGCGCGGCGGATGTCGGATGCCGAGCTCGACGCCGCACTCGATGCGCGCCGCGCGCGGCTCGGCAATTTCGGCGCGCTGTTCGATCCGGCCTCGATCGCCTTCGTCGGCGCCTCGACCCAGAAGGAGAAGCTCGGCTACCGCGTCATCCGCAACATGCTCGACTTCGGCTACAAGGGCCAAATCTACCCGATCCACCCTTCCGCCGACGAGATTTGCGGGCTCAAGGCCTACAAGTCCGTGTCCGACATTCCCGGCCCGGTCGAGCGCGCCTATGTCGCGGTCGCCAACAGGCAGGTGCCCGAGGTGCTGCGCGCCTGCCGCGAGAAGGGCGTGCGCGTCGCGCAGGTGCTGACGGCGGGCTTCTCCGAATACTCCTCCGACAGCGGCGATCTGGAGCGTCGGATGCTCGACGAGGTGCGGACCGGCGGCATGCGCATGGTCGGCCCCAACTGCATGGGCACGTTCTCGGCCTCGGCGCGCATCGCGCTCGCGGCGCCGCGCTACTGCCCGGAAGAGCCCGGCGGCATCACCTTCTTCTCCCAGAGCGGAACCTTCGCCTGCGACGTCAACCGGCGGGCGCAGGTCATGGGCCTGCCCGTGGGGCGGGTGCTGTCGTGCGGCAACTGCGCCGATCTCGACCTGCTCGACTACCTGCTCTACGCCGAGAGCGATCCGGCGACGCAGATCGTGGCCTTCTACGTGGAATCGCTCGCCGAGCCCGGCCTGTTCTTCCGCGCCGCGCAGCGGATGAAGAAGCCGGTGGTGATCCTGCGGGGCGGCACCACCGAGCAGGGCCTGACCGCCGCGTCGAGCCACACCGCGGCGCTGGCGACCGACAGGGCCCTGTGGCAGGCCGGGCTCGACCAGTCCGGCGTGCTGCAGGTCGACACCATCGACCAGCTGATGGACGCGCTGCTGGTGCTGACGGCGCATGGCAGGCTCGGCGGCAACCGGCTCGGCATCTTCGGCTCGGGCGGCGGCGTTAGCGTCACCTCCTCCGACGCCGCGACGCGGGCGGGCATGGCCGTCCCGCAGCTCGACGTCGCGACCGGGGAAGGGCTGAAGCGGTTCGGCGTGCCCGGCACCAGCGTCGCCAACCCGATCGACATCCCCGTCTGGGGCCTGCGGGAAAACGGACGCTACATCCTCGAGGAGATCATCAATCTCCTCAAGGCGGACGGCAACGTCGACAGCATCGTCGTCTATGTCGAGATGGGCTCGATCATGGACTTCGCCGAGGACGACGAGGACGGCCGCAGGCAGCTCGCCGAAATCTGCGAGTCGGTGGCGCGGGCGCGCCGCGACGGCCCGGCGATCTCGCTGGCGCTGCGCAGCTCCGGCGACAGGCTTCAGGACGACTTCGTGCGCGAGCAGCGCGTGAAGCTCCTGCCCTACGGCATTGCGGTGTTCTCCTCGACCGCGCGCGCGGTCTGGGCGCAATCGATGCTTCTGACAGCCAGCAAGGGAAGAACCTCATGACGACCGGACGGGGGGACACGATCAGACCGGTGCGCTTCGGGCTGACGCGCGAAGATGCGGCCCAGAGCTTCCTCAACGCATTCGTCGCGCCGACGACGAGGATACAGACGCTTCCGGAGCAATTGTCGGATGCGTTGGTGGGCCTCATCGTGCGCGGCGTCTTCAAGCCCGGCGAGCGGCTGCACGAGGAAGCGCTCGCCAAGCGCTTCTCGGTCAGCCGCGGGCCGGTCCGCGAGGCGCTGCGCATCCTGCAGAAGGAAGGGCTGGTGACGATGCCGCCGCGTCGCGGGGCATCGGTGACGCATTTCACCACGCAGCGCGTGAGGGAGATATTCGGGGTGCGCTCCGCCCTGATGGCGATCTGCGCGGAGGACCTCGCGCGCCGCCGTCCGCCGCAGGTGGTGGCGGCGCTCGAGGACGGCACGAAGGCGCTGCGCAAGGCGCTGGACGGCGGAGACGCCGACGAGTTCATCGTCGTGGTCTACCAGCTCAGCACGTATCTGACCGACATGGCCGGGAACCAGCTCGCGAGGGAGATCCTGTTCTCACTCGCTCGCCAGACCCTGTCCTTCACCAGGCGGGCCCTCGAGGCCATCGAGCACCGGCGGACCTGGGCCTCGAACTGGAACGGCGTGATGCAGGGCATCCGCGACGGCGATCCGGTGCGGGCCGGCCATGCCATCAGCCATCTGGTCGAGACCATGCGCGACGCCTCGCTGGCCGCCTTCGAGCGGATGGAGGCGGAGCGGGAGGAGGCCGAGAAGGCCCGTGCCGGGTGATCCTGCTTTCGACGGCGCGGAGGTCGCCGTCCAGATCCCTGCCGGATCGCCCGCGGGCGCCGGCCAACAAGAAGAGAAACGTCATGGCAAACGGAGGAAGACATGCACGCCAAGACTAGGAAGAGAAGCATTCTGGGCGCCTTCGCGGCGCTGGCGCTGGCTGCCGTCATGGTGCCGGCGTCGGCGAATGCGGAGGATGTCGTCATCGGCGTCTTCGTGCCGACGACGGGCGCGCTGGCCCCGCTCGGCGAGGACATGCGCAACGGCTACGAGCTTGCCGCGAAGGACGCCACGGTGAAGGGCAATCCGGTGCGGCTCGTGGTCGAGGACAGCGCCGGCAAGGTCGACATCGGGCTGCGCAAGGCGCAGAAGCTCGTTCTCGAGGACAAGGCCAAGCTCCTCGTCGGCGGCGCGAGCAGCGCCGTGGTCCTTGGCATCAACGCCCAGGCGGCGCGCCTCAACGTGCCGATCCTGACCACCAACTCGCAGGCCGTCCAGACGACCGGCGAACAATGCAGCCGCTACCTGTTCCGCACCAACCCCAACGACGCGATGATGGCGAAGGCCAACGCCATCATGATGCAGGAGCGCCCCGAATTCCTGGAGAAGAAGTGGTTCGTGGTGTTCCACGACTTCGTCTGGGGCCAGAGCAACAAGGGCGAGTTCGCCAAGATTCCGGGCATCAACATCGTCGGCGAGGCGGGCCGTCCGCTGGGCACGGCCGACTGGTCGAGCGCGATCTCGCAGATCCAGTCGAGCGGCGCCGATGCCGTCTATCTCGCGCTGGCGGTGGGCGACGACATGCCGGCCTTCATCCGACAGGCGCGCAGTTTCGGCGTCGACGCCTTCATGCTGCCGCCGCTCGGCATGCCGGATTCGATGCTGCAGGCCGTCGGCGAAGACGCGGTCGGCATGGTGACAGGCGGCCTCTTCGGCAGCTGGATGTCCGAGGAGACGAATCCGGCCATGAAGACGTTCGTCGAGGCCTATGTCGCGGCCTATGGCGAGGTGCCCGGACCGCAGGCCATCCAGGCCTATGCCGGCATGCAGATCGCGCTGGCGGCGATGGAGGCGGCCGAAACCCTCGACACCGACGGCATCATCGCGGCGCTGGAGACCACGAGCGTCGATTCCGTGATCGGCCCGCTGCAGATCCGCAAGGAGGACCACCAGGGCATGGTCGGCACCTTCATGTCGGAAAGCGTGCTTCTGCCCGACGCTCCCCACGGCGCGAAGATCGGCTGGAAGGTGCTCAAGGAAATCCCCTGGGACGACGTCAAGGTCGAACTGGCCGACACCGGCTGCGCGGGCCTCTGACGGCAAGGCAGGCGAGGCGGGGGTATCATGTCCGACAAAGCCCGGTCAGTCGCGCTGATCGTGTTCTGCCAGGTCTCGGCCATGACCTTGTGGTTCTCCGCAAGCTCCGCCTCGGCCTCCCTGCTGGAGGCCGGCGAAATCACCGGTCAGCAGGCGGGCCTGCTGACCGGTGCCGTGCAGCTCGCAGCTCGGCTTCGTCGCCGGCACCTTGGTCAGCGCGTGGTTCGGGCTGCCCGACCGTCTCGATCCGCGCCGCCTGTTCGCCGCCTGCGCGCTGGTCGGCGCGGCGGCCAATCTCTCCCTGCTCGCGACCGGGTTCGACACGGCGCTGACGATCGCGCTGCGCTTCCTGACCGGGGTGGCGCTTGCAGGAGTCTATCCCGTCGGCATGAAGCTCGCCGCGGGCTGGGCGGGCCGCAAGGTCGGCCTGATGATCGGAACGCTGGTCGGCGCCCTGACGCTCGGCTCGGCGCTGCCGCATCTCTTCGGCGCGCTCAGCGGGCTGGAATGGCGCATGACGATCGCCGTCTCCTCCCTGTGTGGCGTGCTTGCCGGCGTCGCGATCCTCTTCTCCGGGCTCGGCCCCGCGCACAGGACGAGCCCGCGCTTCGTGCCCGGAGAGGCCTGGCAGGAATTGCGGCGGCCGGCGCTGCTGCTCGCCAATGCCGGCTATCTCGGCCATATGTGGGAGCTCTACGCCATGTGGGCGTGGATCGGCGTTTTCCTGACATGGGGGCTGGCCGAGGCCGGCGCGGCGGCCGCGATCCAGCCCGGCCTCCTGACCTTCCTGGTCATCGCCAGCGGCGCGGTCGGCTGCATCGGCGCGGGCTTTCTGGCCGACCGCTTCGGGCGCACCGCCGTGACCATGGCGGCGATGGTCGTCAGCGGGCTATGCGCGGCCACCATCGGACTTCTGCCGCCGGCCGGGGCCGCCGTCCTCATCGCCGTCGCGCTGGTGTGGGGCATCACGATCATCGCCGATTCCGCGCAGTTCTCGGCGGCGGTCGCGGAATTGTCGCCGCCGCGGCTCGTCGGGTCGATGCTGACGCTCCAGACCTCGGCCGGCTTTCTGCTCACCTTCTTCGCGATCCAGGTCATGCCGGTGCTGATCGACCTTCTTA
>JALHFU010000225.1:0-4376 GCA_022838525.1 Hyphomicrobiales bacterium
CGACATGGAGCGGCAGGCGCAGGAGTTCTACGCCGCCGCGGCCGGCCGCGCCACCGACGCCGAGACGCGCCGCCTTCTCGGCGATCTCGCCGCGGCCGAGAGCGGCCACCAGGCGCGGGCGCACGCGCTGGTGGAGGAGCATCTGGGCGACGGCGAGCGCGAGAAGGAGGACCGCGCCTCCCACCGCCAGTTCGTCCTGACCTGGGTGCAGCCCGGTCTCGCCGGCCTCATGGACGGCTCGGTCTCGACGCTGGCGCCGATCTTCGCCACCGCCTTCGCGACGCAGGACCCGTGGACGACCTTCCTCGTCGGCCTGTCGGCCTCGGTCGGCGCGGGCATCTCCATGGGCTTCACCGAGGCCGCGCACGACGACGGCAAGATTTCCGGCCGCGGCGCGCCGTGGAAGCGCGGCCTCGCCTCCGGCGTCATGACCACGCTCGGCGGGCTCGGCCATGCGCTGCCCTATCTCATCCCGTCCTTCTGGACCGCGACGCTCATCGCGCTTGCCGTCGTGTTCCTCGAACTGTGGGCCATCGTCTGGATACAGCACCGCTTCATGGAAACGCCGTTCCTGCGTGCCACCTTCCAGGTGGTTCTGGGCGGAAGCCTGGTCCTTGCCGCGGGCATCCTCATCGGCGGCGCCTGACGGCCGCAGGCGGCGGCCGGCCGGCGAGATTTCTCTCCCTAACTTCCAGCGGCGAACGCACGGGATTCTCGTCCGTCTTCGCCTTTGCGCAAATTCGCCGGCTCCCCGGCGGCGCTAGGCTGATTTGTCGCGCGTCAAATACACGCGGCGCGATCCGGCCGTAGAAAAGCCGGGCGCAAGCAATCCATGGAGGGAACCCCCAATGAGCATCCCCATCAACAGCAGGTTGAACGAGCCGGATTCCGCGCGGCTCATCATCCCGGCGCTCGGCGGCTTCTACCGGGCATTCGCCCAGCCGGCGGCCTGGGTCGTCCTGCGCGTCGCCGTCGGCGTCGTGCTCGCCGCCGAGGGCTGGTCGAAGATGCTGGCTCCGATGGCGATGACCGGATTCGTCGAGAGCATCGGCTTCTATCCCGGCTGGTTCTGGTCGCCGTTCCTCGCCGGCCTCCAGTTCTTCGGCGGCATCGCCGTCGCGATCGGCCTGTTCACGCGCCCCATCGCCTTCGCCAGCGCCGTCATGCTCGCCATCACCTACTGGTTCCATGTCGTGAACCCGTATGGCGACGCCTTCCTGACTCAGGCGGGCATCGAGGCGCTGACGGCGAACAGCGAGCTGTTCACGCCGCAGGCCGCGCGCCGGCTGGCCGACGGCGGGACGCAGTTCCTCGCCCAGGTACAGGGCAAGGCCGAGCATCTGTCGCTGTTCTGGACGCTCGCCATGCTGATCTTCGCCGCCTTCGGCGGCGGCGCGCTGTCGGTTGACCGCAACATTCTCAGGAAGGAATTCTAGCGGACGCCTGAGAACCACGCCGGCGGCCTGTTGCGGGAGCCACGCAGGCCGCCGCGCATCCGGAGACGGGTGAGGGGACCACGCATCACGGCATGCCCGAAAGGCTGCCGCAAGAGATCGGCCGGCGAAACCCGGCCGATCAGCGCTTGCCGGCGAGATCGCTCAGAAGCCGGCTCATTTCCTCGTCGAGCGTGCTGTCCGCCGCGCTCTTGGTCGCCGGCTGCACGGCGGGCTGCGGCGCGGCCGCGAGCTGTTCCTTGTCGAGCGATACCTCGAGCTCCTTCAGCAGCTCGTCGTCGAGATCGGGCTTCGCCGGCTTGACCGGTGCCGCGACCGCGGGCGCGGGCGGCGTCGGCGGCGTCACCTGAACCGGCGCCATGACGGGACGCGCGGGCTGCGCGCCGGAAGCGGGCGCAGGCGCGACGGGTGCGGCGGGGACCGGAGCCGCGGGACGGGGCGGGCTGGGCGGTAGATGCTGCGAGAATCGCGGCTCGGTCCGCGCGGGCGCTGCCGGAGGCGGCGCTGCCGGGGCGGTTGCGGGAGCGGCAGCCGGCCGCTGCGGCGGGGGTGGGGCCGGCGGCGGCGCAGGGCGCGGCGCGGGCTCGGCATGATGGTGCTGCGGACGGGGCTGCTCGGCCACCGGCGGCATGTCGGCGACGTGGCCGTGATGGTACGCAAGCTCCTCGGCCGGGCGGCGCGTCGCCTGGATCAGCCGGATGTTCTGCTCGACCACGACGTCGGTCGGGCCGCCGATCAGGATCAGGTGCTCGACGTCGTCGCGCCGCACGAGGACCAGCCGGCGGTGGCTGTCCACGGCCGTGGCGTCCATGACGGCGAGCCGCGTCTTGCGGTTCCTGCCGCCGGCGATGAAGGTGCCGGTGCTGAAGCCGCGCACGATACGGATCGACACCAGGAGCACGAGCAGCACGATGAGGGCGACGATGGTCCACATCAGCGCGGCGGCATAGTCAGGCCCCACGACGCTCTCCAGCCATCCCTTCATTTCGCCCTCCTTGGCGCCTGCCCGGCAGCACCCCTTGCCGCACGCACGCGCGACACTAGACGCCGCTGCCCGTCGCGGCAAGATTTGCTTGCCGAAGCTTGAGCGAAGCCTGTGCCGAAGTCGGCATGGCGATCCGCGCGGCCTTGCGGATGGCGAACGCCATGATGTATGCCGGGACCATCCCCGAACCGTCATGGCCCCGAACCGTCATGGCCACGGCAGGCAGGAAGCGAATGGCGAGAGAAAACGGCGGTCAGGCCCGTCCTGCTCCAATCGTGGACCAGAGCACACGCCCCGGCGCGATCGTTCGCCTGCTCATCTTCATCGTCGTCCTCATCCTGGCGGCGGTGGTCTTCGTGCTGTTCCGCGACTGGCTGGGCGATCCGTTCCTGCTCGGCCTGCTCGGCGTCCTGGCGATGATCGGCGTCGGCTTCCTGTTCACCGCCGCCATCGGCTTCATCCAGGTCGCGCCGCGCTCGACGGCCGACGAGCTGGCCCGCTCCTTCGTCGACACGATGGGGCAGGGGCTGGTCGTCACCGACGTCAAGGGCCGCATCGTCTACGCCAACCGCGCCTATGCCGAGATGACGGGGGCGGCGTCCGCGCCCGACGTGCGCACGGTCGAGGGGCTGCTCTCCGACAGCCCCGAGGCGTCGCCGACGATCTACCGGCTCGCCGCCGGCCTGCGCGACGGCCTTGCCGGCGACGGCGAGTTCCGCCTGTCGCGCGCCATCCGCGCCGGCGCCGAGCCGCGGGCGCACTGGTATCGCGTCAAGGCGCGCACCTTCAAGGTTCCGGGCTACCGCCAGCCGCTGTCGGCATGGCAGATCGCCGACATCTCGGCCGAGCGCGCCGAGCAGGAGCGCTTCTTCCTCGACCTGCAGAAGGCGATCGACCATCTCGACCACGCGCCGGCCGGTTTCTTCGCCGCCGACGCCGACGGCCGCGTCACCTACATCAACGCCACGCTCGCCGAATGGCTGGGCATCGACCTCGCCTCCTTCACGCCCGGCGCCGTCACGCTCACGCAGATCGTCGCCGGCGACGGCATGGCGCTGATCCGCTCCGTCAGGGCCGATCCCGGCCAGACCCGCAATGCGGTCATCGACCTCGACCTCGCCACGACGGGAGGGGCAGCGCTTCCCGTCCGCTTCATGCACCGAGTGACCGCGGGCCGCGACGGTGCGCCCGGCCCCTCGCGCACCATCGTCCTCAACCGCAACCAGGGCGAGGACGTTTCGGCGGAACTCCGCGCCGCCGAGGTGCGGTTCACGCGCTTCTTCAACTCGACGCCGATGGCGATCGCCGGGGTCGACGGCGAGGGCCGCATCCTGCGCACCAACGCGCCGTTCCTGTCGCTGTTCTCCCCGGCCGTCGACCGCGACATGCTCGACCGCCGGGTGAAGCTCGAATCGGTGATCCATCCGCGCGACCGCGCCGCCTTCGACGCCGCGCTCGCCAGGGCGCGCCAGCATCAGGCCGACATCCCGCCGATCGACACGGTGCTGCCGGAGAACGAGGAGCGCCACATCCGCTTCTACGTCAGCGCCGTGGCCGACGGCGGCTCGGTCGAGGGCGCGGAGGAGGCGGCCATCGTCTATGCCGTGGAGACCACCGAGCAGAAGGCGCTGGAAGCGCAGATGGCGCAGAGCCAGAAGATGCAGGCCGTGGGCCAGCTCGCCGGCGGCATCGCGCACGACTTCAACAACGTGCTCACCGCCATCATCATGGCGTCGGACCTTCTGCTCGCCAACCACCGGCCGTCCGACCAGTCCTTCCCGGACATCATGAACATCAAGCAGAACGCCAACCGCGCCGCCTCGCTGGTGCGCCAGCTCCTGGCGTTCTCGCGCAAGCAGACGCTGCGGCCGGAGGTGCTGAACCTCACCGACGTGCTGGCCGACCTGCGCATGCTCCTGTCGCGCCTCGTCGGCAAC
>JALHFU010000226.1:0-8908 GCA_022838525.1 Hyphomicrobiales bacterium
GGGGCGATGACGTTGACGCGCGAGCCATCGGGCAGGCGAGCGTCGCAGATCGGCGAGGATTCGTCGACGCGGCGGCCGACCTGGCTGACGATGCGCTGGCAGATGTTCAAAAGCTGCTGGTTGTCGCGGAAGCGGATGCCCGTCTTCTCGACCTTGCCGTTGACCTCGATATAGACGTCCTTGGAGCCGTTGACCATGATGTCGGCGATGTCGTCGCGCGCCAGCAGCGGCTCGAGCGGCCCATAGCCGAGAACGTCGTTGCAGATGTCCTCGAGCAGCTCCTCCTGCTCGGAGATCGACATCGCGAAGTTCTTGATCGCGATGATGTCGTTGACGATGTCGCGGATTTCCTCGCGCGCCGCGTCGGGCTCGAGCTTGGCGAGCTGCGACAGGTCGATCGTGTCGATCAGCGCCGAGAACACCTGGCTCTTGGTATCGTAGTAGCTGTCGCCGCGCTCGCGCTGCGGCCGTCTCTGCGGCTCGGGCGCCAGCGGCGGCGGGGCCTCGATGGTGCGCTTGGGTGTGGCCGGCTGGGGCGCAGCCGGGTGAGGTGCGGACGGGCGGGGGGCGGCCTCGGCCACGTCGCCATGCGCCTCGGCCGGACGGTCCTGGAACGGCGCGGCCGGGCTCGGCGGCCTGAAGGCCGGCGCCTCGCGCGGACCGCTGTCGGAACCTCTCTTGCCGAACATGCCGCCTACTTCCTCAGCTTCAGCCGGGCGATCAGGTCGGAGAGCGCCGGCTTCTTCTTGGCCTTGATCTCCGCGCGGCCGGTCAGCACATGCGCGATCTCGTCGATGGTCTTGACGACGGGGCTCTGGGCGTCCGTCTCGCCCAGCATGCGGCCGTTGTTGGCGGCGTTGCCGAACAGGGCGGCGTCGAAGGGAACCACCGCCATCGGCTCGATGCCGAGCGGATCGGCGAAGTCCTCGGCCGAGATTTCCGGCCGCTTGGGCACCCCGGCCTGGTTGATGATGAGCCGCGGCGGCCCGTCATTGGGCCGCAGCTTCCGCAGCGTGTCGACGAGGTTCTTGGTGTTGCGCAGGTTGGCGAGCTCCGGCGTCGCGGTGATGACGACGTCGTCGGCCTGCGTCAGCACGGTCCTCGACCAGCCGCTCCAGATATGCGGCACGTCGAGCACCAGGAATGGCGCGGTGCGCTGGGCGACGTCGATGATCTGCGAGAAGGCGTCGGCGTCGAAGTCGTAGGTGCGGTCGAGCATCGAGGGGGCGGCGAGCAGCGACAGCCGCTCGGCGCACTGGGCCAGCAGCCGGTCGAGATAGACCTCGTCGATGCGCTCGGGCGAGAACACGGCTTCCGCGATGCCCTGCGCCGGGTCCTGGTCGAAGTTGATGTTGGCCGTGCCGAAGGCGAGGTCGAGATCGGCCACCACCACTTCCGACGCGAAAAGGCTCGACATCGCCCAGGCGACGTTGTGCGCCAGCGTCGAGGAGCCGACGCCGCCCTTGGCGCCGATGAAGGCGATGGAGCGGCCGAGCGGCTCCGCGCCCGGATCGACGAAGATCGTGGAGATGACGGCGAGCACGTCCGCCATCGACACCGGCGCCACGACATATTCGGAGATGCCGAAGCGGATCAGCTCGCGATAGAGCCAGACGTCGTTGTAGTGGCCGATGACCACGACCTTGGAGGTCGGGTCGCATACCTCGGCGAGCTGCATCAGCGTGGCGATGAGCTGCTTCGGCTCCTCGCGCGACTCGACGATGATGAGGTTCGGCGTCTGCGCCGACTGGTAGAACTCGACCGCCGTGGCGATGCCGCCCATATGGACCTTGAGGTGGGTCTTGGCCATGCGCCGGTCGCCGCCCGCGCGCTCGATGGCGCCGGCCACGGCCTCGGTCTCGCAGAAGGCCTGGATCGAGATGCGCGGCACCGGCCGCAGCTCGGCCATGGCGGCGATTTCGCTGTCGCTGGCCGGTTCGCCGGATGGCGCTTCGTCGTAGGCGAGGTTGCTCATGTCGTCAGCCCCCGAGGATCCATCAATATTCGACTTCGCGCGTCCAGCCCGAGAACCGGTCGCGGTAGTCGTCGATCGAGACGCTGCGGCGCGCCGTGTCGATCTCGCTCGGCTGGCGCGGGCCCAGAAGGTCGGCCGGATTGGCGATCTGCGCGGCGAGATTGTTCTGGTAGGAGCAGCCGAAATTCGCCCAGTGCTTGTTCTCGCTGTTGTTCATCAGGTCCTCCGGCCAGCGGCCGCACGGCCCGGTCGAGGCCCGCATCTCGGCATAGACCAGCCGGATCGGCGCGGAATCGCCGTATTGCGACGCCTCGTAAGGCTGGTGGGCGATGCGGCCTTCCGGCACGCCCGCCTTGCGCAGGCGCTTGACGAGGTCGGCGGCGACCACCGAGGCCGCGGCCTGGTTGGCGGAGCCGTAGGGCACCATGACGCTGACCAGCGGGGCCGCGCCGCGGTCGTAGCCGGCGATGAAGCCGTCGGCGGCGACGAGCTGCGCCCGCGACAGGCCGCGGTCGGCGATGCCGACGGGGATGTCCACGGTCTTGTCCTGCTCGGAGATGACGATCGGATGGTTCGTCCGGTAGTCGTCCGGCACCGAGCCGACGACGATGCTGTCGCGCCGGGCGCAGCCGGAGGCGGCGGCGACCGCGGCGGCCGTCGCCGCGAGGAGGGCGATGCGGGCGAGGCGCCGTGACGGAGCGGTGTTGAGAGGCGTTGCAGGCATGTGTCCGTCCCCGATCACTTGTAGATGAACCCGACCACGCCGTGGTAGCGGCCAGCGGGCTTGTCGGTCTTCATGGTCCCGTAGACGCGGTTGACGCGGTTGAGGAACATGCCGGCGCCGTCGCTGGCCGGGTTGAAGTTGTCGTCCGGCTTGGCGAGCGCGGTGCGCGCCACCGGCTTGGAGAGGTAGGGCGTGACGATGATGACCAGCTCGGTCTCGTTGCGCACGAAGTCGCGGCTGCGGAACAGCGTGCCGAGCACCGGCACCTTCGACAGCCCCGGCAGGCCGGACGCGACCTGGCGCACGTCGTCGCGCACGAGGCCGGCGATCATCATCGAGCCGCCGGAGGGCAATTCCACCGTCG
This sequence comes from Hyphomicrobiales bacterium, assembly GCA_022838525.1. Lineage (GTDB taxonomy): Bacteria > Pseudomonadota > Alphaproteobacteria > Rhizobiales > Rhizobiaceae > Aerobium. The sequence goes on from JALHFU010000226.1 coordinate 3,064, forward strand.
TGTCGGCGAGGCGTTTGCGGATGGAGATGAAGTTCGTGCCCATCATCCCCCTGCCGCTGCCGCGGGAGACGCCGCCCTCCAGCATCACCGAGCCCTCGTTGGTCGGTTCGGAGACCTGCGTCCTGATCTTCAGGCTGATGCGGCCGGGCGACAGCACCACCGGCTGGAACTCCAGCCCGATGCCGTAGTCGATCTGCTGGGTCTCGTAGGTTGTCTGGCCGGTCTCGGGGTCGGTGTCGCGGCCGCGCACGATGTTGAACTCGCCGCCGACGCGGAAGGTCGCCTTCTCGCCGGACACCGCCGTCAGGGTGGGCTCCGCCAGCGTCTTCATCACGCCGGCCTGCTCCATGGCGTTGAGATAGGCGTCGATCAGCGAGCCGCTGACCGAGAGCGAGGACGCCGACAGCGGCTTGCCGAGGCCGAACGAGTTCTCGCTGATCGCGCCCCACGAAATGCCGTCGAGATTGCCGGAGCCGATCATGTTGACGCCGAGCTGCTTCATCACGTTGCGCGAGACCTCGGCCACCGTGACCTTCAGCGTCACCTGGTCCTCGCCGACGATCTTCAGCATGTTGACGATGCGGCTGGTGCGGCGCGTGTTGTCGGGATTGTCGATGGCGACGCCGCCGGCCGCGTCGCCGCCGGCCGCCGTCTGCGAATACTGGCCGGTCGTGGCCTCGCCGCCCGTCACGAAGATCGTCGCCAGCTCCTCGGCGCGCTTGGCGTCGAGCGGCGTCTCGACCGTTCCGGTCAGCACGACGTTGTCATTGATGAGCTCGACCGTGATGTCGGAATTGGGCAGGAAGCGCTTGAGATAGGCTTCGAGCCCGGTCACGTCGCGCTCGACCTTGAGGTCGATCGAGGCGATCTGCTCGCCGTTCGGGCCGAAGACGAAGATGTTGGTCTCGCCGACCGACTTGCCGAACAGGTAGATGCGCCGCGCCGTGCGCGTCACCGCGTCGGCGACGGCCGGGTTGGCGACGAGGATGTCGTAGGCGTCGCGCGGCAGGTCGATGACGATCGACTTGTTGAGGCCGAGGTCGATGCGCTGCGAGGCGCGCTTGGCGCTCACCGTCGAGACGCCCTGCGCCGAGGCCTCCGCCGCCACGAGCGGCGCGAGGCCGGCGCTGCCGCCGAGCGCGACCGCGAGCGCCAGCAGCGATCCGGCGGCGGGGCGGAAGAGGGTCCTGTATCCGGTTCACGAGGTAGTCGGCTTCCTCCTGCACCACTTCCTGGGTATCGACGACCGCCCTGAGCGCCAGCGCCAGCCGGTCGGCCATCTGCTGCGCCACGGTGATGATCTCCGCCTGCTGCGGCGTCAGCTCCAGCGTCGCCGTGTCGCCGACGCGCACGCGGCGGCCTTCCTCGTCCTCCTGGATCGCCTGGTCGATGGCGAGCACGCGGATGTTCTTCAGGATGGTCTCGGTGACGTAGCCGTCGCCGCCGCCCTCGTTCGACACCCCCCGCGTCATGATGACGTCGACATAGTCGTTGGGCAGGATGAAGCCGCCGGCCGTCGCCACGGCGCGCTTGCCCGAAGGCAGGATCGACGACATGAAGCTCTGGCCCTCGCCGATCAGCTTGGAACGGCGCAGCGGCTCGCCGGCATAGATCGGCACCCGCGCGATCGCGCCTTTCAGCTCCTCGAGCGCGTTGGGCTCCTTGTCGCGGGTGATGAAGGCGTCGGTGACGCCGGCCGTCGGCCACGACTGCCAGGTGAGCTGGTCGCTCACCGGGGCGCCCATCGCCACGTCGCCGTCGAGCACCAGCACCTCGGTCAGACGGATCGCCGGCTCGCGCGGGCCGCTGTCGACGATGACCTTCGGCGGCGGCGGTGTCGCCATGTTCTTCGCGACATAGCCTGCGCCGATCGCCGTTGCCACGGCGACGCCCAGTATGATCACGCGTGATGGTGCCATCTGTCGGGACCTCGTACTCGGAATCCAGTGATCCGAGCCGGACTGTGCGGTCCCAATCGTCAAATTACGGTTAATGGATCGCTTACGATCGTGATTAATTTTGCGTTTACGGCGGCGTCGTCAGGAGGCCGCGAGGCGGGCGAGCGCCCACTGCATCAGCGGCGTCGCCGGATAGGCGATGAGCCCGGCGAGGCCGAGCGCCACGCCGTAGGGGATGCCCACCTTCGGATCGGCGAAGTGCCGCAGGAGCACGTTGCCGCCGGTGAAGGCCGAGAGCGGCGACTTGCGGTAGAAGAGGATGAGGAGCGTCAGCGCCCCGCCGATGAGCGACGCATAGACGAGATACTGCATGAGTTGCGGCGAGAAGCCCATCCACAGCGCGGTTGCGGCCAGGAGCTTGGCGTCGCCGCCGCCCATGCCGCCGATGGCGAACAGGGTGAAGGTGACGCAGAGCACCATCGCGCCGGCCGCGAAGTGCCAGCCATAGTCGGTCCAGCCCATGCCGGTCAGAGGGGCGACGACCGCGAAGGTGGCGACGAGGACGATCGACACGCGGTTGGCGATGGTCATCGACACCATGTCGGAGACGATCGCGAAGGCCATGCAGAAGGGAAAGACGACGAAGATCAGCGCTTCAAGCATGGCTGCGGCACCCGTACCGGACGATCATGAGGCAACCCTAGACTCAGGCGTTTTAAGCATTGGTGAAGCGCAGGGCTCGCGGATAGAAAGAAAAACGGCCGCTCGAAGGCGGCCGTTCCTTTGAAATCAGCCGAGCGACCAATCAGCCGCCGCCGCCGGTCGCGCCCTGCAGCTCCTCGGCGATGTCGTTGAAGGTGTTGCCGACTTCCTGGCCGAGCAGGCGGGCACCGCCGATGACGGCGAGGGCGATGAGGGCCGCGATCAGGCCGTATTCGATGGCGGTCGCGCCGGACTCGTCCTTCGCGAAGCGAGCGAAAAGCTTGGACATGGGAGAACTCCTTACTCCGTGTGTTAACAGCACTTCCGTCAACGTTTCTTCCGTGTCGATCGGATGGCCGAACACTAGAATGAAGCGGTTGCATTCGGCTTAAGAAACAGCCTTACCGAAATCTTGCGCCTCGTCTGTGTGTTTCTTGGTTAACCGGGAGATACGCCGGCCGTTAAAATCGGACGAAGACGGGAGCGTTCCGGCCGAGGCCCATATAAAGAAGAGTGCGGCCGGAACAGTTCTCGCGTTTTTAACCCTTGGTTCACCAATATCCTTCATCTTCCGGAAACACCGCTCGAAACCGGGGAGGCAGCGCATGGCGCGGCACTTGTTGAAGCTGATCGGCCCGGCCGTCCTTGCGGCCGGCGCGGCCTTCGTCGTCCTGCCGGCGCATGCGGAATCGATCCGGGTGTTCGTGAACCAGGCGCGGGTGGTCAAGCTCGCCCGGCCGGCCGACACCATCATCGTCGGCAACCCGCTGATCGCCGATGCGGCGGTGCAGGACGCCTCCACCGTGGTGCTGACCGGCAAGGGCTTCGGCATCACCAACCTCGTGATCCTCGACCGCGACGGTGCGGCCATCGTCGACGAGCAGGTCGTGGTCTCGCGCGCATCCGCCGGCGCCGTCAACATCTACCGCCGCGCCGATCTCGAGGCGCTGTCGTGCTCGCCCTATTGCGAGCCGCAGATCGTGCCCGGCCACTAGCCGGCGGCAGCCGCACCCGCAAACCGGCCCGGAACGGAAGGGCGAAAGCATCGGCATGGTTAATGCCGGGCTGACGCGAAAGCTCGACTTCTATCTTCCCGCAAAACCGGACCTCAACCGGCCTTGTGTATGGTGCGTCCATCAGGTTCGGGCAGCAGGGCACGAAGATGGATACCTCCGCAAAGGTTCTGGCCGGGAAAGACCGGAAGGCGCCGCGCCGGCGCGGCCTCGCGCGCCGCTTCGGCCGCAGCGAGGGCGGCAGCGTGGTGATCGAGTTCGCCGCGCTCATCATTCCCTTCGCCATGCTGGTCTTCGCCATCCTCGAAAGCTGCATCTCCTTCGCGGCCCAGCAGGTGCTGGCGAATGCCACCGACGACGTGGCGCGACAGTTCCGCACCGGCCAGCTCAGGCCGGCGGACCTCGAGGAACGGCCGAACCTCGTGCGCGACGAGATCTGCGGCAAGCTGGAGGTGCTGGTCTCAGCCGGCTGCCCGGAGCTCGAGATCGATCTCAAGGCCTACACGACCTTCGCCGAGGCCGCGGCCAAGCGCATTCCCATCAAGGACAACGACATCGACACCACCGGCTTCGGCATCGAGCCGGGGCAGTCCGGCTCGAAGAACCAGCTTCGCGTCTTCTATCGCTGGCCGGTGATGACCGACTTCATGCGCAAGTCGATGTCGAACCTGAAGGGCGGGAAGACGCTGCTCTTCGCCAGCGTCACCTGGCAGAACGAGCCTTTCGACGACTGATGCAGGGGCCGGAAAGGCCGGACGGGGGATGGCAACGATGGACAGGCACAGGATGGCGGCAGGACGGCTGCCGAAAGCGATAAAGAGGCTGGCCGGCTTCCTCGCCGACCGGCGCGGCGTGGCCGCGATCGAGTTCGCCTTCATCGCGCCGCTCCTGCTCATGCTCTACCTCGTCACCATGGAGGTGGCGCAGGGCATCGAGACCAACAAGAAGGTCAGCCGCGTCGGCTCGATGGTCGCCGACCTGGTGACGCAGCAGTCGCGCGAGATCACCACGAGCGAGCTCGACCCGATCATGCGCATCGGCGAGGCGATCCTCCAGCCCTACAACCGCACGCGGCCGACCATCGTCATCACCGGCATCACCATCACCACCGACACCCAGCCGCAGGCCAAGGTCGCCTGGTCGCGCCAGATGATCAACGGCGTCTTCAGCCGCGCGGCGAACAAGGACACACTGACCGACGTACCGGAGACGCTGAAGATTCCCGGCACCTTCCTGGTGCGCGTGTCGTCGAAGCTCGACTATAGGCCCGTCATCGCCTGGAACGCGCAGCAGAAGACGACGCTGGGCCTCCTCGGCGCCTTCGACAACATCAACATGAACGAGGTCTACTATCTGCGCCCGCGCATGACCCCGGAGATCCTCTGCACCAACTGCTGAGGCGGCGCGTCTACGGTTCGCCGAGCGCGTCCAGCGCCTCGGCGACGGCGCGGTAGTCGTCCTGCGACACGGCCGCGAAGCCGCCGCCGTGGCCGCGCAGCGCCGGCCGCATCAGCCTCGTGTCGCCGCCGGCCCGTTCGAGCAGCCTGGCCAGCCTTTCGACCCGCTCCGCCGGCATATCCACATGCACCGCGTGAGGGCCGTAGCGCAGCACTTCCGAGCGCCAGGCGATGCCGTAGCTCGCGGCGTCGAGGCCGGCCGCAGCCAGCCGCGCCGGCGAGCCGCCCGGGCGCGCCTCGCCCGGCGCGCTCTGCCCCACCGGCTCCCAGCCGAAGAACCCGTCAACCTTGCCGTCGAGGAACAGCGCCTCGGCCTCGGCCGCGCTTGCGGCCTCGACCAGCCTTCCCGCGCTCGCCGCGCGCCGGGCCGCCTGCGACGCGGCGAGCGGGGCGAGCCGCGTCGCGAGGCTGTCGGCCGGGCCGACGGCGAGCCTGCCGTCCTCGCCCGCGCCGCGGCTCCGCACCACCAGCACCGAGCGCAACCCGACCGCGCCGTCGGCGTCGACGGGCGCTGCGACCGGCCGCAGGCAGCCGCAGCGCCGGAAGGCGGCGGCGAAAGCCGGCGCGCTGTAGACGGCGTAGTCGACCCGCCCGGCGATGTGGGCTTCGGCGAGGGCGACATAGTCGCGCGCCACCATCACCTCGACCGGCAGGCCGAGCGCGGCCGCATAGGCGGCCTTGATCTCCGCCAGCCCCTCGACGCCCGCCTCCTCGCCCGGCAGCGCGACGAGGCCGATGCGGAACGTCTCCTGCGCGGCCGCCGCGCCGGCGAGCA
>JALHFU010000227.1:0-4334 GCA_022838525.1 Hyphomicrobiales bacterium
CGCCGATGACGGCGGTCTCGGTGTCCTGGGCGGTTGCGGGACCAGCCAGCGCGATGCCGACCGCCAGTGCTCCGGCCAATGCTTTCAGTTTCATGGTCTCTCTCCCTGTTTGCCAATCGGGACGGTGCGATGGACCGCGGTCACCGCTCCGCCTTCTTCTGCCGCTGCAACACCACGGCCAGAATGATGATCACGCCCTGGATGGCCCCGTTGAGATAGGGGCTGACCAGATCCGCGAGATTGAGGATGTTGCCGATCAGGCTGAGGATCAGCACGCCGACCGCCGTGCCCCAGACCCGGCCGAAGCCGCCCTTGAGCACCGTGCCGCCGATGATGACGGCCGCGATCGCCTCCAGCTCCCACAGCACGCCCGTGGAGCTCGAGGCCGAGCCGAGGCGCGGCACGTACATGATGGTGGCGATGCCGACGAGGATGCCGAGCAGCACATAGGTCGCCAGCCGCACGCGCTCGACATTGACCGCCGAATAGCGCGCCACCTGCTCGTTGGAGCCGATGGCGGCGCAGTGGCGGCCGAACGGCGTCTTGCGCATGACGATCTCGCCGAGGACGACGACGGCGGCGAAGACGACGATCGGCCAGGCGACGCCGAACAGGCCCGAATAGTAGACCGGCCGGTAGACCTCGCGCACGGCGAAGTCGAGCGACAGCGTGCCGCCGTCGGCGAGCCAGGTGATGAGCGAGCGGAAGATGCCCATCGTGCCGAGCGTGACGATGAAGGCCTCGATCCGCGCCTGCGTGATCAGCAGGCCGTTGACCAGCCCGGCGGCGAGGCCGACGGCGAGCGCCACCAGCATGCCGACGAGGATGACGCCCCAGCCGACGCCCATCGACGGCGCCAGCGCGTTCATGACGAGGATCATGACCCCGGCGATGAAGGCGGCCATGGAGCCGACCGAAAGGTCGAGGCCGCCCGAGGTGATGACGAAGGTCATGCCGACCGCGATGATGCCGATGAAGGCGGAGCGGGCGAGCACGTTGGTGACGTTGCCGTAGCTGAGGAAGTTGGGGTTGAGCCAGGCGCCGAGCGCGATCAGCGCCAGGAGCGCGACCACGGGCCCCCAGATGTGGAAGTCGATGCGCAGGCCGGGCCGAGCCGGCGTCCGGGCGGTATCGGTCGTCATGCCGCTTCCCTGCCTTCCAGACCCATCGCGTGGCGCACGATGGTGTCCTCGTTGATGTCCTCGCCTTCGAGCACGCCCGTCACCCGGCCGGCGCGCATGACGACGACGCGGTGCGAAAGCCCGATGATCTCCGCCATCTCGGAGGAGACGACGATCACGCTCTTGCCCGCGGCGGCCAGCCGGTGGATGAAGCCGTAGATCTGCTGCTTGGTGCCGATGTCGATGCCGCGCGTCGGCTCGTCGATGATGACGATGTCGGGCTCGGCGAGCATGGTCTTGGCCAGAAGCAGCTTCTGCTGGTTGCCGCCGGAAAGGTTGCCGACGCGCACCTGCCGGGTCGGCGCGCGCACGTCGAACTCCTCGATCGACCGCGTCAGCGCCTCTTCCTCGGCGCGCGTGTCGATGGCGAGCCGCGCGAAGCGGTCGAGCGCGAGCAGCGTCAGGTTCTCGCGCATGCCCTTGGCGGTCAGCAGGCCGCGGCCCTTGCGGTCCTCGGTCAAATAGACGATGCCGGCGCGCCGCGCGTCCTTGACCGAGCGGATCGCGACCGGGCGGCCCTCGACCTCCACCGTGCCGCGGCTGTCGCGGATGCCGATCAGCCCTTCCATCAGCTCGGTGCGGCCGGCGCCGACCAGCCCGGCGAAGCCGAGGATCTCGCCGCGCCGGAGGTCGAAGGAGGCATCCGTCACGATGCCGCCGACCGAGAAGTTCCGCACGGAAAGGACCGGCTCGCCCGTTGCGGGCGGCGCCTTGGGCGGGAACAGGTTGGAAAGCGCGCGGCCGACCATGGCCTGCGCCATGCGGTCCTCGTCCATCTCGCCGGCGGGCGCGTGGGCGACGCGGCTGCCGTCGCGGAAGACGGTGATACGGTCGGCGATGCGCGCCACCTCGTCGAGCTTGTGCGAGGTGTAGAGGATCGCGGTGCCCCTTGCCTTCAGCCGCTCGATCTGGCGGAACAGCACCGCCGCCTCGCGGTTGGTCAGCACGGCGGTCGGCTCGTCCATGATGAGGACGCGGGCGTTGCGCGACAGCGCCTTGGCGATCTCGACCATCTGCTTGTCCGACACGGAGATGCCGGAGACGCGGGCGTCGGGGCTGACACGGGTCTCGAGCTCGGCCAGCAGCCGGGCGGCTTCCGCCTTCATCGCCTTCTTGTCGAGGAAGACGCCGCGCCTCAGCTCGCGGCCGAGGAAGATGTTCTCCTCGACGGTCAGCTGCTCGGCGAGGTTGAATTCCTGGTGGATGAGGACGATCCCCGCATCCTCGGCCTCGGCGCTGGAGGAGAAGGAAACCGGCGCGCCGTCGAGCAGGAGCTCGCCCCTGGTCGGCTCGAGATAGCCCGACAGGATCTTCATCAGCGTCGACTTGCCGGCGCCGTTCTCGCCGATCAGCGCGTGGACCTCGCCGGCGGAAAGCGACAGGTCGACCTCGTGCAGCACCTCGACCGGCCCGAAGGAGCGCGAGACCTTGCGGGCTTCCAACACTGCCGGGCGGTCGTCGGCGGGCGCGCTCACAGCTTCACGAAGCTCCCGTTCCTGGCCGAGGAGCGCACGCAGGCGTCGATGAAGCGCATGCCCTCCAGCCCGTCCTCGACGGTGGGGAAGACGACGTCCTCGGCAAGCGGCTCGCCCACCTGTCTGGCGCGGATCGCGCGCGCGGCCTCGGCATAGACGTTGGCGAAGCCTTCGAGATAGCCTTCGGGATGGCCGGAGGGGATGCGGCTCACCCGTGCCGCCGCCAGGCCCGCGCCCGCGCCGTTGCGGGTAATCAGCCGCTTCGGCTCGCCGAAGGGGGTGAACCACAGCCGGTTCGGGTCCTCCTGATGCCATTCGAGCCCGCCTCTGTCGCCGTAGACGCGCAGCGTCAGCCCGTTCTCGTTGCCGGGCGCGACCTGGCTCGCCCACAGCATGCCGCGCGCCCCGCCCGAAAAGCGCAGCAGGATGTGGGCGTTGTCGTCGACCCGCCGGCCGGGCACGAAGCGATGAAGCTCCGCGGCCAGCTCCTCGGTCTTCAGCCCGGTGACGAAGCCGATCAGGTTGAAGGCATGGGTGCCGATGTCGCCGATGGCGCCGCCCGCGCCGGACTGCGCCGGGTCGGTGCGCCATGCCGCCTGCTTGGAGCCGGTCGCCTCGGCCGCCTCGGTCAGCCAGTCCTGCGCATATTCGGCCTGCACGACGCGGACCGTGCCGAGATCGCCATTGGCGATCATGGCGCGCGCCTGCCGCACCATCGGGTAGCCGGTGTAGTTGTGGGTGAGCACGAAGAGCGCGTCGCTTTCGGCCGCGAGCGCCGCCAGCTTCTTGGCGTCGGAAAGCATCGAGGTCAGCGGCTTGTCGCAGATGACGTGGATGCCGCGCCTGAGGAATTCCTTCGCGACCGGGTAGTGCATGTGGTTCGGCGTCACGATGGCGACGGCCTCGATGCCGTCTTTCCGGCGCGCCTCGCGCGCGGCCATGTCGCGGAACGAGCCGTAGATGCGCTTCTCGTCCAACCCGAGCGCGCGGCCGGATTCGAGCGCCCGGGCGTTTCGGACGCCGGCGCGCCCGGCCGCCGCTGACAGGTCGCCCCCGCGGGCGGAGGAGGAAAGCATGGCAGGCGCGATCGCGGCGCGGCGCGGGTTCTCCAGGACGGCGGCGGCATGCGGGCTGCTCGCCGCGGCATGCTGGCTCGCGTCCGGTGTCCAGGGAGCGGCGCCTCCCGTCAACTACGACGAGAGCAAGGTGCCGGCCTATACGCTGCCCGATCCGCTGATGACCGAGAGCGGGAAAAAGGTGGCGAGCGCCGAGGAGTGGCGCGCCGTCAGACGGCCGGAAATCCTCCGGCTTTTCGAGACGCATGTCTACGGCAAGACGCCGGCCGGCGGGCCGGCGGCCGTGACCTTCGAGCGCTTCGACACCGAAGCGCGCGCCTTGGGCGGCGCCGCGACGCGCAAACAGGTGCGCGTGCGCTTCGCGGCGGGCGCGGAAGGCCCGGGCATGGATGTGCTTATCTATCTTCCGAATGCGGCGGCCAAGCCGGTTCCGGTCTTTCTGGGCTTGAACTTCGGCGGCAACCACACCATCGCCGCCGATCCGGGGATCAAGCTTGCAACGGTGTGGAAGCGGGGCGAGGTCTCCGCCGGCGCGGTCGCCGACGAGGCTTCGCGCGGCGCGGCGGCGTCGCGCTGGCCGCTCGAGCTGATCCTCGGCCGCG
>JALHFU010000228.1:0-4328 GCA_022838525.1 Hyphomicrobiales bacterium
CGAGGATGGCGTTGAGCGGCGTGCGCAGCTCGTGGCTCATGGTGGCGAGGAAGCGCGACTTGGCGAGGTTCGCCTCCTCGGCGCGGCGGCGCGCCTCGTCCGACATCGCCTTGGCGGTCTCGAGCTCGGCGATCAGCATGTCCTTTTCGGCGCGGAAGGACAGAAGCATCACCGACGACGAATAGAGATGGCCCGCGACATAGGTGAAGAAGGGCAGCGAGGCGACGAGAAGCGTCGCCATGATGGCGTCGACCGGCTCCCAGACGGGCGCCAGCGCGAAAAAGGCGGCGGAGGCGGCGACCGGCACGGCGAAGGTCGCGATGAGCGCGCCGCGCAGAGCCGACGAGATGATCGCCGTCGCGGCCATGACGAGCAGCAGCGCCACCGCCTTGAGCACGGGGAACTGGTCGACCTGGCAGTCGGCGCAGCCCAGCCACGCGAAATAGGCCCAGCCGAGGCCGCTGGTGAAATGGCCGAGCAGGAAGGCGCGCTTGACCTTCTCCGGCTCGATGTCGGGCGTGTCGGTGCGCGCGACCTTGCGCGCGATCAGCAGCAGCCAGCCGTAGCAGATCAGCGTCACCGCGCCCCAGATGGCGATGTCGATGCCGACGCCGGCGGCGAAGCCGGTGAGCGACACCACCAGAACCATGAGCGGGATGGCGAGCGCCGTGTTCCACACGGCCTGCGCATGCAGCTTCAGCAGTTCGCGGTCGTAGACGGGGCTGCCGGCCTGCTCGGACAGTCGGTCGCGCGTGCGGCGCACGGCGCGGGCCACGTCGCTGTTGCGACGCGCCTTGGTGCGGTCCACAATATTCTTGTCGACTGTCGTCGAGGGCTGTAGCGCCATGGCCGGGTTCGGCGGTTCCGCAGGGTCATTCTCCGTCAAGGCAAGCTAATCCCGAATGATTAAGAGAGCCTTCCGCCGATGAGCCGCCGCAGGCCGACAGGCAGGCCGCGCCGCGCGCGCCGTCAAGGGTTCCGCTGGCGGCGCCTGGCCGACCTCGCGCTGGCGGTGGCCGTGCTGTCGATTCTGGCGCTTTTCGCCGCGCGCGGACCGCTGACCGGCCCCACCGAGACGCTGAACGGCGCGATGCGGGCGGCGGATGGCGATTCGCTCGTCCATGGCGCGGTGCGCATCCGGCTCGAAGGCATCGACGCGCCGGAACTCGGGCAGACCTGCCGGCGGGCCGGCGCGGACTACGCCTGCGGCCGCGAGGCGCAGGCGGCGCTGGCGCGGCTCGTCGCGGGACGCAACGTTTCCTGCCGGAGCGCGGGGCGCGACCGCTACGAACGGCTCCTCGCCCGCTGCACGGCAGGAGGCGCCGACTTGAACCGCGCGATGGTCGAGGCCGGATGGGCTGTGGCCTACGGCGACTACGGCCGGGAGGAGGACGCGGCGCGGCGCGCCGGGCGCGGCCTGTGGGCCGGCTCGTTCGAGCGGCCGCAGGACTGGCGGCACGCCCATGGCGGCCTCGCCGAGAGCCGGCACGATCCGCTTTTTGCGTTTTTCGGCTGGCTGCGCGGCCTGCTCGGATTCTAGAGTGACGGCATCAAGGAGAGGAGATTGCGATGAAGCTGTTCGATGGGGGCAAGGCGCCCAATCCGCGCCGGGTGCGCGTCTTTCTGGCCGAGAAGGGCATCGAGGTGCCGCTGGTGCCGGTCGATATGGGCGCGATGGGGCATCGCGAGCCGGACGTCGCCAGCCGCAACCCGCTGCGGCGGCTGCCCGTGCTCGAGCTCGACGACGGCACGGTGCTCACCGAATCGGTCGCGATCTGCCGCTATTTCGAGGAGGTGCAGCCCGAGCCGCCGCTGTTCGGCACCGGCGCGCTCGGCCGCGCCCGGGTCGAGGAATGGCAGCGGCGCATGGAGCTCAACCTGATGATGCCGGTCGCGCACGCCTTCCGCCACGTCCACCCGGCGATGAAGGAATGGGAGGTGCCGCAGATCCCCGAATGGGGCGAGGCGAACAAGCCGAAGGCGCTCGACTTCCTGGCGCTGCTCGACAAGGAACTGGCGGGCCGCGAATTCGCGGCCGGCGACACCTATTCCATCGCCGACATCACCGGGCTGATCGCCATCGACTTCATGAAGCCGGCGCGCATCGTCGTGCCCGAGGAATTCGCCCATGTGCGCCGCTGGCACGCGGCGCTCTCCGCACGGCCGAGCGCGGCCGCCTGAAATCGGCTTGCGACCCCGGGCTTGCGGCCCGGCGCGCAAATGCAGTGCGCGCCGGGCCGCATCCGTAGGCGTATTCCGCGTCTTTCATGCCACATGCGGGAAAATGTTTCTTGTCGAGGCATCTTCTCCTCATCATATTGGCATGAAATTCTACGGAGCCGCTCTATGGACCGCCTCGACCGCAAAATTCTTCGCCTCCTGCAGGAGGATTCGACGCTCGCCGTCGCCGACATCGCCAAGAAGGTCGGCCTCTCGACGACGCCGTGCTGGCGGCGCATCCAGAAGCTGGAGGAGGAGGGCGTCATCCAGCGGCGCGTCGCCATCCTCGATCCGGTGAAGGTCAACACACGTGTCAACGTCTTCGTGTCGATCCGCACCAACACCCACAGCATGGAGTGGCTGAAGCGCTTCTCGGAGGTGATCCAGGAGTTTCCCGAGGTCGTCGAGTTCTACCGCATGAGCGGCGAGATCGACTATCTGCTGCGCGTGGTGGTGCCGGACATCGCCGCCTACGACGCCTTCTACAAGCGGCTGATCTCGAAGATCGAGATCCGCGACGTGTCGTCGGCCTTCGCGATGGAGCAGATCAAGAACACGACGCAGCTTCCGCTCGACTATCTGGTGCTCGACAAGGAAAGCGGCGCCAACGCGGCGTGAGCCTATCGGCGCTCCAGCCGCATCGCATGGCGGCGGGTGCCGACCATGCCGGTCTCGCGAAAGCCGCGCGCGGCGAACATGCCGCGAAAACCCATGAAGCGGTAGCTGGGGGATTGCGGATCGACCGGACAGGCCTCGACCGCGCGGGCACCCGCCGCGAAGGCGTGCTCCACCGCCGCGTCGAGGAGAGCGGAGGCGAGCCCGCCGCGCCGGCGCGCGCGCGGCACGTAGAAGCAGGTGATCGACCAGACGCCGCCGTCGTCCTCCGCCTGCGGGGCGCTTAGGCCGCGAACGAAAGTCGCTCTCGGCGCGACCGAGCACCAGCCGACGGGCTTATCGTCCTCGCAGGCGACGATGCCGATCGGGGTTCCGGCCTCGACCATCGCCGACAGCGCCGCCTTCCGCTCGGCATTGGTGGCGCGCTGGCGGTCGCCTTCTAGCGGACGGAAGGGCATGCACCAGCAATAGCCCGGTCCGCCCTTCGCCTCGAACAGCGTTTCGAGCAGCGGCCAGCTCTCCCGCGTCACCGGGATAAATCTGAGCCTGACCACCGTCTTAGCCTCCTTTCTTCATCAGCCGCGCGAGGGTCTTTTCCGCTTCCAGCTCGCGCACCGCATCCTTGCCGACCCACCGCGCCGTCCGGTCGTCGGAGGCGGCGAGCTTTCTGGCCAGCGCCAGCGCCGGCGCGTGGCAGGCGAGGCTGCGCTTGCCGATGTTGCGCAGCGCCCAGTTGACGGCCTTCTTCACGAAATTGCGGCCGTCGCCGGCGTGGCGCTCGATCAGCGGCAGCCAGGCGAGGAGGATGGCGTCCGGCTCGCGCTTGAGATGGACGGCCGCGCCCGCGATCATGGCGAAGGCGGCGCGGCGGACGAATTCGCGCTCGTCCTCGGCGAATTCCGGCACCAGCACCGCTTCCAGCCGCGCCTCCACGAACAGGTCGGCCGCGGCATCGACGATCTCCCACGACGCGAAGTCGGCCGCCCATCGCCGCGCCTCGTCCGCCGTCAGGCGGGCGGGCTCGGCGGTGTAGAGGGCGAGCATCCGCGCCTCGCGGATGCCTGTCCGCCAGAGCTCCATCGCGCGGGCGTGGTCGCGGCCGACCTGCCGGGCGATCTTCTGCATGTCCGGGTTGGAGATGCCGAGCGCGGCATCGGTGCGGATGCCGTAGCGCGCCATGCCGGCGATGTTCGGCTCCGAGCGCAGGCCCTCGAGATGCGCGACGATCCCGGCGACCGTCGAGGCGGGCGAGAGGGCGCGCCCGGCCGCCACGGCTACCGCTCCAGCCGCGCCAGCAGCGAGGAGGTGTCCCAGCGGCTGCCGCCCATGGCCTGCACGTCCTTGTAGAACTGGTCGACCAGCGCCGTGACCGGCAGGCTGGCGCCGTTGCGGTCGGCCTCGGCGAGGCATATGCCGAGGTCCTTGCGCATCCAGTCGACCGCGAAGCCGAAATCGTAGCGGCCCTCGTTCATGGTCTTGTGGCGGTTCTCCAT
>JALHFU010000229.1:0-4323 GCA_022838525.1 Hyphomicrobiales bacterium
ATCGTGTGATGCCTGTGATGCGGGGGGAGGGAGGAGGCTTCGACCGCCGGCGCCGCCCTCACCCGGCGCTCCGGCCGCCTCTCGCCGCAAGCGGCAGGGCGATCGCAGAAGGCGGGACGCCGCCACCGCCGTCATCCCGGCCGAGCGGAGCGAGAGCCGGGACCCATTGAGCGGCATGGCCGGGTTCAAGGCTTGCGACGCCGGTGCCGACGTGCGCCAACGCGAGGACCGGGCCGTGCTTGACGATTCTGCGGCCAATGGGTCCCGGCTCGGCGGCCGCTTCGCGGCCTTGGCCGGGATGACGGCGGTGGCGGGCGATCAGCCTCGACTCATTCCCGCTGGCGGTGGGCAGCCGAATCGTGAGCCGGCTCAGAGCGCCTCCGCCTTGGCGAGGCTGTGCACCGGATCGACGCGGGCGGCGTCGAGGTCGGCTTCGGTGAGGCCGAAGCGCTCGCCCATCAGCGTCTCGATGCCGCCGACCAGCGCCATGGCGTCGAGCCCGTAGTAGCGCATGAGATAGGCGCGCGAGCCTCCGTGGGCATAGGTGTCCCGGAGCCCCAGCCGCACCAGCCGCTTGCCGGTGCCGGCATCGGCCATGGTCTCGGCCACCAGCGAGCCGATGCCGCCCTCGGTGACGTGGTTTTCCAGCGTCACCACGCCGTGCTTCACCGCGCCGATATGGTCGAGGAGCTGGGCGGCGTCGAAGGGCTTGATGGTGTGCAGGTGGAGGTGGCGGATCGACACGCCGGCGCCGGCCAGCGCCGAGCGGGCGCGCAGCGCCTCCTCGGTGGTGATGCCGGCGGTGACGACGAGCACGTCGGTGCCTTCGGCGAGCACGCGCATCTCGCCGACCCGGATCGGCGTGTCGAAGAGGCGCGGCACCGAGCCGCGCAGCACGCGGCACCACACCGGCCCGTCGATGCTGTCGGCCGCCTCGCAGATGCTCTCCACCTCGGTGGCGTCGCCGGTCTCGAGGATCGTCATGTTGGGGATCGAGCGCATCACCGCGATGTCCTCGATCGACTGGTGGGTCATGCCGCCCGGCGTGGTGATGCCGGGCAGGAAGCCCATCAGCCGCACCTTGCGCCGCGGATAGGCGACCGACGCCATGAGCTGGTCGTAGGGCCGGCGGTACATGAACACGCCGAAGGTGTGGATGAAGGGCCGGAAGCCGGCGAGCGCCAGCCCGCCGGCGAAGCTCATCATGTTCTGTTCGGCCATGCCCATCGACAGGAACTGGTCGGGGTGGCGGTCGCGGAAGCCGTCGATCTCGCAGGACGAGGTCAGGTCCGCCGACAGGCAGAGGATGTCGGGATTGCCGGCCGCGAACGTCTCGAAGGCGGAGGCGTAGGGGCGGTTCACCATTTCGACCATGTCGCGGCCTCCTTCAGTGGGCGTAGTCGACCGGCTCGACGCCGAGGGACCGGGCGATCGAGACGTTCATGCGCGCGCGCTCGTCCTCGGACTTGAAGCGCACATAGTGCAGGCGCGGGAAGCGCTCCTCCAGGATCGGCATGGCGTGGAACGGGCTGGTGCGGGCGAGGATGACCAGCGGCTTGCCCGCATGCGGCTCGGCGACCGCCGCGCGCATGGCGTCGAGGTCGTGGCCGTCGATCTCGACGCAGTGGGCGCCGAACTCGATGAACTTGCGGCGGATGTCGCCGACCTCCATCACCGACGACATGGCGCCGTCGCATTGCTGGTCGTTGACGTCCATGATGGCGAGGAGGTTGTCGATGCGGTGGTAGGCGGCGGCCTGCACCGCCTCCCAGGTCTGGCCCTCCTGCACCTCGCCGTCGGACATGAACACGAAGGTGCGGCCGGTGTCGCCGCGCCGCCTGCGGCCCCAGGCGAGGCCGGCGGCGGTGGAGAAGCCGATGCCGAGCGTGCCGTTGTGCACCTCCATGCCGGGCGAATGCTCGGCGCCGATCATCTCGACCGAGGAGCCGTCGCGGTTGAACATCTCCAGCCCCTCCGGCGCCATGCGGCCGACCTCGACCAGCGTCGCATAGGCGACGAGCGCGTAATGGGCGGGCGCGATGAACAGGCGGTCGTATTCGGGCGCGGCCGGGCCGTTGTAGCCGGCGCCGGTGTGGTAGCCGGGGTTGGAGGCCGAAGGCACGCCCGCGAAGGGCTTGGGGATCATCGGCAGCGTCGGCGCGCCGAGGTTCAGCTCCTCGTTGTAGAGCCAGGCGAGCTGCTCGGCGGCCGAGCAGGCCTGCGAGAGATAGCCGCCATTGTTGCGGATCGTATGCTCGAACACCCGCCTGCGGATGCCCAGCGCCACATCTTCGGTGCGTTTCACATTGCGCATCTGGGGGCTCCCTCTGCTTTACAAAAGTAATTATAATAGGCAAATGTAAAAGACAAGGTCTGGCGTTCGGCCGCGCGTCCGGCGTTTGGAATGAGATTGCTCGACGGCGCATGGCGGGCCGCTGTAGAGCGTGGCGGAGGAGCTTACGCGATGGGAAAGACGATGAAAGCCGTGCGCTGCTTCGGCTTCGGCCGGCAGCACCGCCTCGTGGCCGACGTGCCTGTGCCCGCGCCCGGGCCGGGCGAGGTGCTGGTGCGCGTGGACGCAAGCGGAATCTGCGCCGCCGACCGGGCGATGTGGGACGCGACCGGCCCGTGGCAGCTCAGCTTTCCCTTCACGCCGGGGCACGAGTTCACCGGAACGGTGGTCGAGCTGGGCGAGGGCGCGGGCGAGCGCCACGGCCTCAGGGCCGGCGACCGCGCCGTGGCCGAGCTCAACGTCACGCTCGGCAACGACTTCTTCCGCCAGCGCGGCCTCTACCATCTTTCCGACGCGATGGAGGTGATCGGCGCGACGCGCGACGGCGGCTGGGCGCAATACATGATCTACCCGGCCGACGCCGTGATCCACAAGGTTCCCGACGCGCTCTCCGACAAGGCGGCCTGCTATGCCGAGCCGCTGGCCAACGCCATCCACGGCGTCGAGCGCGCCGACATCCAGTTCGGGGACGTGGTCGTGGTCTCGGGCGCCGGGCCGATCGGCCTCGGCATGCTGCAGGCGGCGAGGCTCAAGACCCCGCGCACGCTCGTCCTCGTCAATCCGGGCGAGGAGAAGCGGGCGCTCGGCCTCCGGCTCGGCGCGGACCTTGCCTTCCATCCCGACGACCCGGAGCTGAAGACCGCCATCGGCGACCTGACCGGCGGCCGCGGCGCCGACGTGTTCCTCGAGGCGTCGGGCCGGACCGAGGCGTTCCAGACCGGCCTCGACCTCATCCGCAAGCGCGGCACGCTGGTGGTGTTCGGCGTCTACAAGAAGAAGGCCGAGATCGACCTCAACGTGTTCGGTGAGTTCAAGGAGCTGAACATCCTCGGCGGCCATCTCGCGCCCTTCACCTACGCCACCGCGCTCGACCTGATGGCGCGCGGGCTGATTGACGGCGACGCCTGCGTCACGCATGTCTATCCGCTGGAGGCGTTCGAGGAAGCGCTCGACCGCACGCCGCAGCCCGGCGAGGTGCAGGTCAAGGTGATCCTCGATCCGCGGCTCTAGCCCCGGCATTGGAAAGAAAAGACAGGAACGACATGACCTATACGGCCGCGCACTGGGGGGCATACCGGGTCGTGGACGACGGGGCGGCGCTGGCGCCGCTGGAGGACGACCCGCAACCCTCGCGGATCGGCCGCGGCTGGCTGTCGGCCGCGACCGACCGGCACAGCCGCATCCTGCGCCCGGCCGTGCGCCGCGGCTGGCTGGACGGCGACCGCGGCGCGGGCCGCGGGGCCGATTCCTATGTCGAGATGGCGTGGGACGAGGTGCTCGACATCGCGGCGAAGGAGCTCGACCGGGTGCGCGGCGCGCACGGCAACGGCGCGATCTTCGCCGGCTCCTACGGCTGGGCCAGCGCCGGCCGCTTCCACCATGCGCAAAGCCAGCTCCGCCGCTTCCTCAACCTCGCCGGCGGCTTCGTCGGCGCGCGCGACACCTATTCCCACGCCGCGGCCGAGGTGATGTTCCCGCATCTGCTCGGCATGTCGAACCGCGAGGTCCAGGACGCGGTGACGAGCTTCTCCGAGGTGCGGAAGCACTGCGAGCTGATGCTGGCCTTCGGCGGCATCTCGCCGCGCACGGCGCAGGTCGCCTCCTCCGGCACCACGCGCCACGAGGTGGGCGCGTGGCTCGCCGACCTCGCGGCGGGCAGGACGCGCCTCGTCAACGTCTCGCCGCGCCGCGGCGATCTCGACGCCGCGGAATGGCTGCCCATCCGCCCCGGCACCGACGTGGCGCTGATGCTGGCGCTGGCGCAGGAGATCGTGGCGGCGGGCCGCGAGGACCGCGCCTTCCTCGCCCGC
>JALHFU010000031.1:0-29863 GCA_022838525.1 Hyphomicrobiales bacterium
CCCTACACCTTCCAGATCGCCCGCCGCGAGCTGAAGAAGAGCGGCGAGGTGATGAAGCTGACCGACCGCGAGCAGGAAATCCTCGCCATCTTCGCCGAGCGGGCGGGCGAGACGATCCCGCGCCACGAGCTGATCGGCACTGATTCCGAGGTCGGCGAGCGCACCATCGACGTCCAGATCAACCGGCTGCGCCGCAAGATCGAGCGCGACCCGTCCAACCCGGTCTGGCTGCAGACGGTGCGCGGTGTTGGATACCGCCTGAGCGTGGAGTAGACTTCCGCCACGCCCCGGCCGCCGCGCTCCTGGCCGAAGCCGCGGGCGCCTTGCGGAGCGCAGCCGACGGGCGGGAAAGGACATATGGCGAGTTCCGACATTCCTCTGCGCCGCGACGATGCGCATGCGGCCAGCGCCGGCTTTCCCCGGCCGCCGGCGAGTGCGGCGCGCGGCGTGCGCCGGTTCTGGCGGCAGGTCGGGCGCTGGATGCCGAAGCGGCTCTACGCGCGCTCGCTCATCATCGTCATCGCGCCGATGATCCTGCTGCAGTCGGTCATCGCCTTCGTGTTCATGGAGCGCCACTGGCAGACGGTGACGGAGCGGCTTTCGACCGCCGTCACGCGCGACATCGCCGCCGTCATCGACATGATCGAGACCTGGCCGGCCGAGACCGACATCGCCGAGGTCATCCGCATCGCGCAGGAGCGCCTGCAGCTCAAGATCGACCTCCTGCCGCCCGATCCCCTGCCCGCGCCCGGCTCGAAGCCGTTCTTCTCCATCTTGGACCATTCGCTCTCCGAGCAGATCACGCGCCAGATCAACCGCCCGTTCTGGCTCGACACGGTCGGCGATTCCGCCATCGTCGAGATCCGCATCCGCCTCGAGAACAACGTGCTGCGCGTCTTCGCGCGGCGCAGCCACACCTACGCCTCCAACACCCACATCTTCCTGCTGTGGATGGTCGGCACCTCGCTGGTGCTCATCGCCATTGCGGTCGCGTTCCTGCGCAACCAGATCAGGCCGATCCTGCATCTGGCGGAAGCCGCCGAGAGCTTCGGCAAGGGCCGGCCGATGCCGAGCGACTTCCGCCCGCGCGGCGCCGACGAGGTGCGGCGCGCCGGCGTCGCCTTCATCCAGATGCGCGAGCGCATCGAGCGCCAGATCGAGCAGCGCACGGCGATGCTGAGCGGGGTCAGCCACGACCTGCGCACCATCCTCACCCGCTTCAAGCTCCAGCTCGCGCTCAGCGGCTCCAAGGCCGATTACGAGGCGCTGAACCAGGACATCGACGACATGCAGACGATGCTGGAGGGCTACCTCGCCTTCGCCCGTGGCGAGACGGGCGAGACGCCGGCCAGCTTCGACCTCGCCGCCTTCTTCGAGAAGCAGGGCGAGGAAGCGCGCATGCGCAAGCGCACGCTGACGGCCTCGCTGTCGGGCAGCCCCGAGGTGCATGTGCGCCCCAACGCCTTCTCGCGCCTTCTCACCAACGTCATCGGCAACGCCCTGCGCTATGCGAGGAAGGTCGAGGTCACGGCGACGCATACCAGCGGCACGCTGCTGATCGTGGTCGACGACGACGGCCCCGGCATCCCGGCCGACAAGCGCGAGGAGGTGTTCAAGCCGTTCGTGCGGCTGGACGACGCGCGCAATCAGGATGCGGGCGGCACCGGCCTCGGCCTGTCCATCGCCCGCGACATCGCCCGCAGCCATGGCGGCGACATCTCGCTGGAGGACAGCCCGCTCGGCGGCCTGCGCGCCGTCATCCGCATCCCGGCATAGGCGAGGCGACCTCCCCGAGGCGCTTGACGACGAAGTCGGCGCGCGCGGCCACCTCCGCCTTCGGCACCTCGATCAGCCGGTAGCCGGCCGCGCGATAGCCCGCGACCAGCGCCTCGTACTCGCGGCAGGCCTCCTCGAACGGCTTCGGGCGCTCGTCGTCGCGGACATAGATTTCCGGCCACGGCGGCACCACGAACACGCCGGGCGCATAGCGGTAGAGGTCGATCGCGCGGCGCAGAGGAGCGGGAACCGCGATGCCCTTCATGTCGAGGAAGGAGGTGAGATCGACCAGCGACCGGTCGAAGAACACCGGCCGCGCCGACGGGACGGTATCGTTGAACAGATGCATCGTCCGCGCGGCGGCGAGCGCGACGAACGCCCCGGCATCGGCCCAGGGCAGCGCATCGCCGCCGATGTGCATCTGCTCGCGCACGATCTGGCGGCCGGCCTCGGGCCGCACCGCATAGCCCCGCGCCGCCAGCGCCGCGAGAAGCGTCGACTTCCCGCCGCCGGAACAGCCGGTGAGGACCACGGCGAGACCGCTGGCCGCCAGCGCCGGGTTTCCCGGCAGATACGTGTCTTCGTCGGACATGGATACTCTCCGGCAGGCGGAGAAACTGGATCAGAACAGCTTGCCGCCGTCCGGGACCGTCTTGTCCACGGTCGCCAGCACCACCTCGCCGTCCTCGTCGGGGAAGCCCAGCGTCAGCACTTCCGACAGGAACTTGCCGATCTGGCGCGGCGGGAAGTTGACCACCGCCATCACCTGCCGGCCGACGAGTGATTCCGGCGTGTAGTGCTTCGTGATCTGCGCCGAGGACTTCTTCTCGCCGATGCCGGGGCCGAAATCGATCCTGAGCTTGATCGCCGGCTTGCGCGCCTCCGGATAGGGCTCGGCCGCGACGATGGTGCCGACGCGGATGTCGACCCGCTCGAAATCGGCATAGCTGATCTCGGGCCTGACGCCCGCCTCCGGATGACTCATGGAAGGAACCTCAGCAGCTTCCCTGCGTGTCGAACAGCACGTTGGCCAGCGCCTCGCGGGCGTTGGTGCCCGACCAGACGACGAACTGGAACGCCTGGAAGTAGCATTCGCAGGCCTCGAGCGCCGAGGACAGCAGCACCTCGACCTGCTGGCTGGTCGGCTCCGCGCCGCCGGCAAGCAGCAGCGCCTGCCGGAACATGATCGCGCCTTCCTGCTCCCACAGGTCGAAATGGCCGATCAGCATCTGCTCGTTGATGAGCGACAGGAGCCGCATCACCTCCAGCGTGCGCGCCTCCGGCACCTTGAGGTCGAAGGCGCAGGCCAGATGCAGCGCCTCGAAATCCTCCATCCACGAGAAGGAGACGTGATAGTTCGCCCAGTTGCCGGCCACCGAAATGGCGATCTCGTCCTCGCCGGTGCGCTCGAAGGACCAGTCGTTGGCGGTGGCGACATGCTCGATGACGTCCACCGGATGGAGGTCGCGGGCGATGTCGAGTTCCAGCAGGTTCATGAGGAAGTCTCTTCCTGTCAGGTCATGAATAGGCGTTCGCGTACGCCGCGGTTCGGGGCACGCGTTACGGAAACCGGCACTCGTGGAAGACGGGATGGCGGGCGACGCAACCTCTGCCCGGCCGGCCCCCGCCGCCCGGCGCATGCGAGCGTCAAATCACGCTTCGAATCATGCAGCAAATTCAGTCTATTGCAGCAGAGTCGCCTGAACAGCCCCTTTTTTGGGACACAACTGTTTGGGTGTGGATAGACAGTCGGCACGAAATCGCGCGCCGCATCTAAGCGACTCTCGCGCAAGCACTTTTTCGCTGCGCCGCAATGTGGACAACGATGTTCCTGTCAGGCACTTTTCTTCGCGCGGGGCCTGGCGGCCGGCTTCTTCGCCTCCGCGTCGGCCGCGGAAACGCCGAGTTTTTCCTCGAGCGCGGCAAGGCGGGCGGCGAGTTCCTCGTTCTGGGCGCGGGTCTTGAGCGCCATGTCGCGCACCGCCTCGAACTCCTCGCGCTGGACCACGTCCATCGAGTTCAGGATGCGCTCGGCCTGGGCGCGGAAGGCGGTCTCGACCTCGCGGCGCACGCCCTGCGCCGCGCCGGCGGCGTCGGTCATCAGCTTGGCGAACTCGTCGAGAATGCGGTTGGGTCCGGTGGTCATGGCGGCGGCCTCGCCCGCCCCTCGCCTTGACCGGGATGCGGCTTGCGCTCCATATGGCGGCTGACGAAACCGGCCCCGGAACCTCCGTCTTGAGCGACCTCATCCTCCTGCCGCTTGCCGCGCTCCCCTTTCCCGAGATCGACCCGGTGATCGTGCGCATCGGCCCGCTGGCGGTGCACTGGTACGGGCTGGGCTACGTCGTCGGCATCCTGTTCGCCTGGTGGTATGCGCGGCGGCTCGTCGGCAACGACAGGCTGTGGGCCGGGGAGAAGGCCCCGATCTCGCCGGTCGACATCGACGATTTCCTGATCTGGGCCGCGGCCGGCGTCGTACTCGGCGGCCGGCTGGGCTACATCCTGTTCTACGATCTCGCCCGCTACGCGCAGAACCCGGGCGACATCCTCGCGGTGTGGCAGGGCGGCATGTCGTTCCACGGCGGGCTCGCGGGCGTCACCCTCGCCATGATCCTGTTCGCGCGCCGGCGCGGCTTCAGCGCCTGGAGCCTGTTCGACGTCATCGCCGCCGGCGTGCCGGTGGGGTTCGGGCTGGTGCGCCTCACCAACTTCGTCAATTCCGAGCTCTGGGGCCGCCCGACCGACGTGCCGTGGGCCTTCGTGTTCCCGAACGGCGGGCCGGAGCCGCGGCATCCGAGCCAGCTCTACGAGGCGTTGCTCGAAGGATTGGTTCTGTTCGTGGTCCTGCGCATCCTCACCCACTCGGCGCTCAAGCTGAAGCGGCCAGGCTTCGTTGCCGGCGCCATGGTCGCCGGCTACGGCGCGGCGCGCATCTTCGTCGAGTTCTTCCGCGAGCCCGACGCCCATATCGGCTATCTCGCCGGCGGCTGGCTGACCATGGGTATGGTGCTGTCGCTGCCGATGGTGCTCATCGGCCTGTGGGCGATGCTGCGCGCACGGCCGGCCGCGGCATGACGGCGCTGAAGGAGCGGCTGAAGCGGCTGATCGCGGCCGCGGGGCCCATCTCCGTCGCCGACTACATGGCCGCCTGCCTGTTCGATCCCGAGGCCGGCTACTACACGACGCGCGAGCCGTTCGGCGCGGCCGGCGACTTCACCACCGCGCCGGAGATCAGCCAGATGTTCGGCGAGCTGGTCGCGATCTGGGCCTATTCGGCCTGGGACGAGGCCGGACGGCCGATGCCGATGACGCTGGCCGAGATCGGCCCCGGCCGCGGCACGCTGATGGCCGACATGCTGCGCACGCTCGACCGGCTCGACACCGGCTTCGTCACCCGCGCCCGCATCGCCATGATCGAGGCGAGCCCGCGCCTCGCGGAGATTCAGAGCGCGAGGCTGGCGGGCGGGCGCTGCCGGCCGACATGGGTCGCGCAGGTCTCGGAGCTGCCGGCGCTGCCGCTCGTGCTGGTGGGCAACGAGCTGTTCGACGCCCTGCCCGTGCGCCAGTTCGTCAGGACCGCGCAAGGCTGGCGCGAGCGCATGGTCGGCCTCGCCGAGGACGGCGAGCTTGCCTTCGTCGTAGGCGTGGCCGGCATCGACCCGGCGGCGCTGCCGGACGGCGCGGACGCCGCGCCCGAGGGCGCCGTGTTCGAGATCGCCCCGGCCCGCGAGGCGCTGATGGACGAGATCGCCGCCCGCATCGCCCGCGACGGCGGGGCCGCCCTCTTCGTCGACTACGGCCATCTCCAGCCCGGCTTCGGCGACACGCTGCAGGCCGTGCGCCGCCACGCCTATGACGACGTCTTCGCCCATCCCGGCGAAGCGGACCTGACCTCGCATGTCGATTTCGCCGCCCTCGCCCGCGTCGCCGAACGGCACGGGCTGGAGGCGCGACTCGCCACGCAGGGCGAGTTCCTGCTCGGCCTCGGCCTCGTCGAACGGGCCGGCGCGCTCGGCGCGCAGGCCGACGAGGAAACGCGGGAAAGGCTTAGCAGCGAGGCCGAGCGCCTTGCCGGGCCGCAGGCGATGGGCACGCTGTTCAAGGTGCTTTCCGTGGCGCCGAAAGGCATGCGCCTGCCTCCATTTGCCACGCCGCAATGAGGGTGCCCCGAACAGACCCGGATTGACACCGGCCCGTCGCCTGCCTCACGATCCGCGCGCAAATCAGCCCCCGCGCGGCAGGGCCGGCCGGGGCCGGAAGGGAAAACAGGACAGCGCATGCACGACAGCGTTCAGCCGGACCCGATCCGGTCTCCCGCGCTGGATGAACTGGCGCGACACGGCGTGAAGCACGGCTTCTTCACCCGCGCCGGGGGCGTCTCGGACGGCATCTATCGCGGCCTCAATGCCGGCGTCGGCTCGCAGGATGCGCAGGCGAACGTCCGGGAGAATCGCGCCCGCGTCGCCGGATGGCTGGGCGTGGCGCCGGAGCGGCTGATGACGCTTTACCAAGTCCATTCGCCCGACACGCTCGTCGTCCGCGAGCCCTTCGCCGGCGAGCGGCCGAAGGCCGACGCGCTCGTCACCGACCGTCCGGGGCTGGCGCTCGGCGTGCTGACGGCCGATTGCGGCCCCATCCTCTATGCCGATGCCGAGGCGGGCGTGGTCGGCGCGGCCCATGCCGGCTGGAAGGGCGCGCTGACGGGCATCGTCGAATCGACCGTCGAGGCCATGGAAAGGCTCGGCGCCCGGCGCGAGCGCATCGTCGCCGTGCTCGGCCCCTCGATCGGGCCGCAGAATTACGAGGTCGGCCCGGAATTCGTCGCCCGGTTCGCCGAAGCCGATCCGGCGAACGGGGACTATTTCGCGCCGTCGCAGAAGCCCGGCCACGCGCTGTTCGACCTCAACCGCTACACGCTCGACCGTCTCGGCCGCGCGGGCGTCGCCGCCCATGCGGTCGCCCGCTGCACCTATGCCGAAGAGGCCGATTTCTTCTCCTACCGGCGCGCCACGCACCGCGGAGAGGGCGATTACGGCCGGCAGATCTCGGCGATCGTACTGGAGGACCGCTGATGGCGCTGCATTTCGACCAGACAGAATTCGACGCGCGACGCGACCGCCTCGTCATCGAGATGGCGCAGAAGAAGCTCGACGCCCTGCTCGTCTTCGCGCAGGAGAGCATGTACTGGCTGACCGGCTACGACACGTTCGGCTTCTGCTTCTTCCAGTGCCTCGTGGTGAAGGCCGACGGCTCGATGGTGCTGATGACGCGCTCGGCCGACCTGCGCCAGGCCCGCCACACCTCGACCATCGAGAACATCGTGGTGTGGACCGACCGCGACGGCGCCAACCCGGCCGTCGAGCTGCGCAACCTGCTCAACGACCTCGACCTGCTCGGCTGCCGCATCGGCGTCGAGTACGACACGCACGGCCTGACGGCGAGGAACGGCCGCCTCATCGACGAGGAGATGAAGACCTTCGCCACCATCGAGGACGCCTCCGGCATCATCCCGCGGCTGCGCCTGTTCAAGAGCGCGGCCGAGATCGCCAAGGCCGAGAAGGCGGCAGCCCTTTCCGACGACGCGCTCGACGCGGCGCTTCCGCTCATCAGGCAGGGCGGCGACGAGGGCGCGATCCTCGCGGCGATGCAGGGTGCGGTCTTCGCCGGCGGCGGCGACTACCCGGCCAACGAGTTCATCATCGGCTCGGGCGCGGACGCGCTCCTGTGCCGCTACAAGTCCGGCCGCCGCAAGCTCAACAAGAACGACCAGCTCACGCTCGAGTGGTCCGGCGCCTTCCACCACTACCATGCGCCGATGATGCGAACCGTGCTCACCGGCAAGGCCTCGAAACGGCATCAGGAGCTCTACGAGGCATCCTATGCCGCGCTCGTCGCGGTCGAGGAGGCGATGACGCCCGGCCGCACCTTCGGCGACGTCTTCGACGCCCACGCCAGGGTCATGGAGGCGCACGACCTCACCCGCCACCGCCTCAACGCCTGCGGCTATTCGGTCGGCGCGCGCTTCGCGCCGTCGTGGATGGACCCGCAGATGTTCTACGCCGGTAACCCCGAGCCGATCGCGCCGGGCATGACGCTGTTCGCGCACATGATCGTGATGGATTCGGATTCGGGGTCGGCGATGACGCTCGGCCGCACCTATCTGACGACGGAGGGTGCGCCGAAGCCGCTTTCGCGCCATGATCTCGACTTGATCGTCCGCTGATTCCATTATGGAGGGACGAATATCCGTGCACGCGGAGGCGGGCCTGCCCCGGCCCGCCATCCGCAAGCACAGGAGGGCACCCCGATGAAACGCTCGCCTCCCCCGGCGCCGCTTTCCGCCATCTTGCTCGCGGCAGCGCTGATCCTGCCGGCATGCACCAGCTCGCAGGACGTGCTGGAGCCGTCCGCCCTCGTCGGCGGCGCGGCCGCCACGCAGCAGCCTGCCCCGGCCTTCCCGCTGCCCGCCCCGGCGGCCACCGCTTCCACGCAGCAGCCTGCCACGGTCGCCGCGATCCAGACCGACGCGCGCGTCCAGTTCGCGCCGGTGGTCGGCGCGCCGGCCGGCGCCTCGACGCCGCTCGCCGCCCGCCTTTCCGCGCGCGCCGGCGCGCGCGGCATCTCGCTGGTCGGCGCGGGCAACGGCCAGACCACGGTCATCTATGTCTGGGACGTGGTCGACCCCGCGGGAACCCGCATCCACCGCATCCAGGGCCAGGCGAAGGCGCCCTCCTCCGGCGGCGACGGCTGGGAGGACGTGCAGCCCGCGACTATGGAATCCATCGCCGACGAGACGGTCGACCGGCTTGCCGCATGGCTTTCCGGCCGACAGGGATAGGGCCGCTGCCGGGACCCAATCTGCGGCCCAATCTGCGGAAAGCGGGATTTTCTCGCCCCTTCGCGCTTGCAATACGGGCTGGCGCCGCTAAAAGCCCGCTCATATCCTTTGCCGGGGAACGTCATGAAGCTTTTTGCGGGCAACTCCAACCGGGTGCTGGCCGAGGCCGTCGCCCGCTATCTCAACATTCCGCTCGGGAAGGCCAGCGTCCGCCGCTTCGCTGACCAGGAGATTTTCGTCGAAATCCAGGAGAACGTGCGCGGCGAGGACGTTTTCGTCCTCCAGTCGACGTCGTTCCCGGCCAACGATCACCTGATGGAACTGCTCATCATGATCGACGCCTTCCGCCGCTCCTCGGCGCGGCGCATCACGGCGGTCATCCCCTATTTCGGCTACGCGCGGCAGGACCGCCGCGCCTCGGGCCGCACGCCGATCTCGGCCAAGCTGGTGGCGAACCTCATCACCCAGGCCGGCGCCGACCGCGTGCTCACCCTTGACCTGCATGCCGGCCAGATCCAGGGCTTCTTCGACATCCCCACCGACAATTTGTTCGCGGTTCCGGTGCTGGCCCGCGACGTCAAGCGCAACTACAGCCTGCCCAACGTCATGGTCGTGTCGCCGGACGTCGGCGGCGTGGTGCGCGCCCGCTCGCTCGCCAAGCGGCTCGACGCACTGCTCGCCATCGTCGACAAGCGCCGCGAGAAACCGGGCGAATCGGAAGTCATGAACATCATCGGCGACGTGCGCGGCAAAGACTGCCTGCTGATCGACGACATCGTCGATTCCGGCGGCACGCTGTGCAACGCCGCCGAGGCGCTGCTCGCCAACGGCGCCACCAGCGTCACCGCCTACATCACCCACGGCGTGCTCTCGGGCGGCGCAGTGACGCGCATCTCCTCCTCCAAGCTGAAGGAGCTGGTCATCACCGACTCCATCCAGCCGACCTCGGCCGTGGAAGCCGCGCCCAACATCCGCGTCATCTCCATCGCCGACCTGATCGGCGAGGCGATCTCGCGCACGGCGAGCGAGCAGTCCGTCTCCAGCCTGTTCGACTGATCCTCCCTTCCTCCGGCTTCAGCCGAGCGCCACCCGGCGCTCGATCCCGATCGCCTCGAGGAACGCCTCGTCGTGGCTGACGACGAGCAGCGCGCCCCCGAACCCGTTCAGCCCGGCCTCGACCTGCGCCACGGAATCGAGGTCGAGATGGTTGGTCGGCTCGTCGAGGATCAGCAGGTCCGGCGCGCTTTCGCCGGCCGCGACGCAGGCGAGCCCGGCGCGCAGCCGCTCCCCGCCCGACAGCGTCCCCACCCTCTGCAACGCCGCATCCGCGCGGAAGGCGTAGCGCGCCAGCGCCGAGCGGCATTCGAAGGCGCTCGCGCCGGGATTGAGGCGGCTGTAATTGTCGAGGATGGTGGCGTCGTCGTCGAGGATGCCGACATGCTGGTCGAACCAGGCGATGCTCGCCTCGACCCGCAGAAAGCCGCCCATCGGCGCGATCCGGCCGGCAATCGTCTTCAGGAGCGTCGATTTCCCGGCGCCGTTCGGCCCGGTGAGCGCCACCCGTTCCGGCCCGACGATTTGGAGATCGACGCGCGCGAGCGGTTCGCCGCCGCCATAGCCGATGGCAAGGTCGCGGGCGTCGAGCAGGAGTTTTCCGGCCGGAACCGCGCGCGACGCCATCCCGGCCGTGAACGGCGTCACCCGCTCGATCGCCTCTCGGCTGCGCGCCAGCGCATCCTGCGCCTCGGCCTGCAGCCGCGCGGCCAGCCGGTTGGCGCGCCCGGCCGTCGCCTCGGCGCGCTCCTGACGCGCATCGAGCAGGATCTTCGGGTCGGAGCTTGTCGCCCGCCCCTTGCGCCCCACGGAATCGCGCCGCGCCTGCCGCTCGCGCGCCTGCTGGGCGGCGCGCGCCGCCTGCCTCGCCTCGCGCTCGGCAGCGTCCAGCGCCTTTTCGGCCGCCTCCTCTTCCGCGGCCTTTCTGGCGCGGTAGGCCTCGAAGCCGCCGCCATAGACGCGCGCGCCGCGCTCCGAGAGCTCGACGATGCGGTCCATGCGGTCGAGAAGCGCGCGGTCGTGGCTCACCACCACCGCCCCGCCCTTCCAGCCGTCGAGGAAGGCGTGGAGCATGGCGCGGCCCTCGCGGTCGAGATTGTTGCTCGGCTCGTCCATCAGGATCAGGTCCGGCTGCGCGAAGGAAAGCGCGGCGAGCGCCGCGCGGGTGCGCTGGCCGCCGCTCAGGCCGACGAGCGGCTGCGACGGTGCCACGCCCTCAAGCCCGAGTTCGGCCAGCGCCCGGTCGATGCGCGTCTCGAGCGTCCAGTCGGCCTCGGCGATCTCGTCGGCATCGGCAAGCCCGGTCTCTATCCGCTTAAGAAGCGCAAGGCCCTCGGCCGCGCCGAAGAGATCGGCCACCGTCTCGCCCTCGGCCGCATCGGCCATCTGCCGCATCAGCGCGACGCGCCCGTCGCGCCGCACCGTGCCGGAAGACGGCTGCGCCTCGCCGGCAAGGATCGACAGCAGCGACGACTTGCCGACGCCGTTGCGCCCGACGAGGCCGGTGCGTTCGCTGCCGAAGGAAAGGTCGAGGCCGCCGAAGAGCGTGCGGCCGTCAGGAAGCCGGCAGGAAAGGTCGTGAATGGAAAGAAACGGCATGGGACACCATGAAAGACGATGCGGTACGGGCGGAAAGCGCGCGTGCTGCATCGTTCATCGGTGTCACTCCTCTGGGCATTTTGCAGCCAGGTGGAATCGCTGGCGTCGCACAAATAGATAGAGCGGCAACTCTCGCCGGCTCGCGGTCTATATAGGCTGCGAGCGCCCGGCAGGAAAGGGCCTGCCCCGCCCGCCCTGCCGCAGATAGGTGCGCGGCGCGACGCCGAGCATGCGGCGGAACATCGTCGTGAAGGCTGGCGCGCTTTCGTAGCCGAGATCGAGCGCCACCTCCGTCACGCTCCTTCCCCTCGCCAGGAGCGGCAGGGCGGCGAGCAGCGTCGCCTGACGCCGCCACACCGAAAGGCTCACGCCCGTCTCGCGCTGGAAGGCGCGCGTGAACGAGCGCCGGCTCATGCCGGCCCTGTTCGCCCAGTAGTCGATCGTCGTCGCGGCCGACGGCGCGGCCACGAACTCCCGGCACAGCCTCACCAGCCGCGCATCGACCGGAAACGGCAGCGCGAAGGGCCGCTCCTGAAGGCGCGGGATTTCGAGCAGGATGAGGCGCATGATCGCTTCCGCCCGCTCCCCGGCGTCCTCGGCATCCGCCTGCACCGCCTCCACGATCAGGCTGCGCATCAGCTCGCTCACCGCCAGCACCTGCAGGCTGTCGGGCAGGTTCTCTCCCACGCCTGCCAGCACGTAGGCCGAGCGCATGCGCACCATGCCGATCATCTCGACGGCATGCTCGACGCCGGCCGGAATCCACATCGCATGGCCGGGCGGAACCATCCAGCGCCCCTGCCCGGTCGAGATCATCACGCTGCCGCGGAAGGGGTAGAGAAGCTGCGCCCGGCTGTGGCTGTGCGGGCTGACATGATGGCCGTCCGGATAGTCGGTGGAGACGGCGATGACGTCGCCGGGCGCCGTCTCGATCCAGTCGAGGCGGCTGCGCAAATCCGCTTCGTCGCTTCCGGACGGCCGGGAGTCCGTCGAAGATTTGCCCATCGGCTGCCGAACCTTGGCCCACTCGCGAAGGAAATCGACCAAACCACAAAGGACGGCAGCATTCAACAGGCATAAGCATCGGGCGACACAATCGAGGACCCCCACCTTGACCGACATGACCGCGGGCGCGGCGCGCCCGGCCGCACAGAGCACCGTCTTCCCGATCATCCTCGCGGTGAGCCTGTGCCACATGCTCAACGACGTGATGCAGTCGCTGCTGTCGGCCATCTACCCGATGCTGAAGGCGGAGCACGCGCTCGATTTCTGGCAGATCGGCCTCCTGACCTTCACCTTTCAGGTCACGGCCTCGCTGCTGCAGCCGGCGATCGGCCTCTACACCGACAAGCGGCCGATGCCGCAGTCGCTGCCCGTCGGCATGGCATCGAGCATGGTCGGCCTGTTCCTGCTCGCCTATGCCCACAGCTATCCGCTGCTCCTCGTCGGCGCGGGGCTGATCGGCATCGGCTCGGCCATCTTCCATCCTGAGGCGTCGCGCGTGGCGCGGCTGGCGTCGGGCGGCCGCTACGGGCTGGCGCAGTCGCTGTTCCAGGTCGGCGGCAATTTCGGCACCGCCATCGGCCCGCTGCTCGCGGCGTTCATCGTCGTGCCGCGCGGCCAGGCGAGCGTGGCGTGGTTCGCCGTCCTCGCGATGGCCGGCATGCTGATCCTCAACCGCGTCGGCGCCTGGTATGCGCGCTACCGCGCCGCCAATGCCGGGCGCGGCATGGAAGCCCTGACCGCGCCGCTGCCGCGCCGGCGCATCGTCGTCGCGCTGGTCGTGCTGACGCTGCTCGTCTTCTCGAAGAACATCTACACCGCCAGCATTTCGAGCTACTACACCTTCTTCCTGATCGAGAAGTTCGGCGTCTCGGTGCAGCAGTCGCAGATGATGCTGTTCCTGTTCCTCGGCGCGATGGCGCTCGGCACCGTGCTCGGCGGCCCGATCGGCGACCGCTTCGGCTCGCGCACCGTGATCTGGTTCTCGATCCTCGGCGTGCTGCCCTTCACGCTGGCTTTGCCCTATGCCGACCTGTTCTGGAGCGGCGTGCTGTCCTTCGTCATCGGCGTGGTCATGGCCTCCGCCTTCCCCGCCATCGTGGTGTTCGCGCAGGAACTGGTGCCCGGCCGCGTCGGCATGATCGCCGGCATCTTCTTCGGCTTCGCCTTCGGCATGGGCGGCATCGCCGCGGCCGTCCTCGGCGTGCTCGCCGACATCAACGGCATCGAATGGGTCTACGGGGTCTGCTCGTTCCTGCCGGCGATCGGCCTGCTCACCGTCCTGCTGCCGAGCCGCGCCGAGTTGCGGCAGGCCCGGTAGGGGCACGCGGTTGCACGAAGCGGCCGCTTCGGTTATAGAGCCACCACCCGCGTAGACACCCTTGGAGGCAACGCGGCGGAGAGCGGCTTCAGAGCCGCTTTCGACGTTTGCGGACCGGGTTCGCGAACGCTCCAGCAACGCAACGAAAGGAAATGCCATGAGCCAGTCTTACGAGCTCAAGGCCGAGGCGCGCGACAGGGTCGGTAAGGGGTCCGCCCGCGAACTGCGCCGCAACGGCAAAGTGCCCGCCGTCATCTACGGCGACAAGCAGGCCCCGCTCGCCATCGCGCTGAGCTACAAGGACGTCTACTACAAGATTCACGGCGGCGGCTTCCTCACCACCGTCGCCACGATCGACGTCGACGGCAAGAAGATCCAGGTCCTGCCGAAGGAATACCAGCTCGACCCGGTCCGCGACTTCCCGGTCCATGTCGACTTCCTGCGCGTCGGCGCCAACACGCTGGTGACGGTGCAGATCCCGGTCCACTTCATCAACGAGGAGAAGTCGCCCGGCCTCAAGCGCGGCGGCGTGCTCAACATCGTGCGCCACGAGATCGAGGCCAGCGTTCCGGCCAATGCGATTCCGGACTTCATCGAGGTCGATCTCGCCGGCACCGATCTCGGCGATTCCATCCACATCTCGGCTGTCACCCTGCCGAAGAACGTGAAGCCGACCATCACCGACCGCGACTTCACCATCGCCACCATCGCCGCGCCGGCTGGCCTCAAGAGCGAGGAAAGCGAAGCGGCCGAGGAAGGCGACGAGGAATAGTCTCGCCCGCCGGGAGCCGTCCGTCATGCTGCTGATCGCAGGCCTCGGCAATCCCGGCCCGAAATACGAGAACAACCGGCACAATGTCGGCTTCATGGCGGCGGACGCGATAGCCCGCCGCCATTCCTTCTCGCCCTGGTCGAAGAAGTTCCAGGGCCTGATCGCCGAAGGCCGCATCGGCGGCGAGAAGGTACTGCTCCTCAAGCCGCAGACCTTCATGAACCTGTCCGGCCAGTCGGTCGGCGAGGCCATGCGCTTCCACAAGCTCACCCCATCCGAGCTGATCGTGCTCTACGACGAGCTCGACCTCGCCCCGGCCAAGGTGCGCGTCAAGACCGGCGGCGGCGCCGGCGGCCACAACGGCATCCGCTCCATCGACGCCCATTGCGGCAAGGACTACCGCCGCGTGCGCATCGGCATCGGCCATCCCGGCATCAAGGAGATGGTCACGCATCACGTGCTCGGCGACTTCGCCAAGGCCGATCGCGACTGGGTGGAGCCGCTCGTCGACGCCATCGCCGACCATGTCGGCTACCTCGTCGCCGGCGATGACAACGGCTTCATGAACAAGGTCAGCCTCGCCGTGCGCGGCCCGGAAGCCTCCCCCGCGGAGCCGAAGCCGCAAAAGCCCGCGCCGAAGGGCCAGAGCCACATCCGCCAGGCGCGCCCCGACAAGGGTCCCGCCGTCACGCTCCCCGAAAGCGGCCCCATGGCCGACGTGCTGAGAAAGCTCTTTGGCAACAAGGAGTAAGCCCGCCGCGGCGCACGGACGCCACACGGTGCGCAACGAAGCTTGATCGCCCGCAAGGGAACCAATCGGCCGCCCTGGCGTCGATCCTTCGCCATGGACAAGGATTGCGAGCCTGAATCGATCCAGGAAGTGCTGGACTGCGTCGAGGATGCCGGCAACGGCGAGAAGCGCGTTTCGGTGGCCGATGTCGTCGATCATATCGGCGAGGGAGCGTTCGCGCCGCTGATGCTCGTTCCCGCCCTTGTCATCATCTCGCCGATCACGGCGGTGTTCGGCGTGGCGACGGCTTGCGGCCTCGCCATCGCGTTGATCGCCTTTCAGATGGCGATCGGCCGCGAAAGGCTGTGGCTGCCGGGGTTCGTGCTGCGTCAGACGATCTCCAGCAGGAAGCTCGACCGTGTGGTCGGCTGGTTCGCAAGGCCGGCCCGTTTCGTGGACGGCCTGACCGGCAGGCGGCTTACGGTCCTCGTCGATCCGCCGCTCAGCCGCGTCTGGGCGCTGCTGTGCATGCTGCTCGCGCTCGTCATTCCGGTTTTCGAGCTGGTTCCCATGTCGGCGACGATCATCGCCTCGGCAATAGCGCTTTTCGGGCTTGCGATGCTGGCGCGCGACGGTTTGCTCGCGATCCTCGGCCTCGCCGTGCTCGGCGGCGCCTTCTGGCTGTTGTGGAGCATCGCGACTTGAGGCGCGGGGGTTGACGATCGAGGCCCCTTTCGCCCATAGCCCATGCAACCTTTTTTCTCCCGACAGGACCATCCGCCATGGGTTTCAAATGCGGCATCGTTGGGCTTCCCAACGTCGGCAAATCCACGCTGTTCAACGCGCTGACCAGAACGGCCGCGGCGCAGGCGGCGAACTATCCCTTCTGCACCATCGAGCCGAACACCGGCGAGGTCGCCGTGCCCGACAGCCGCATGAACCGCATCGCCGCCATCGCCGGCTCGAAGGAGATCATCCCCACCCGCATCTCCTTCGTCGACATCGCGGGCCTCGTGCGCGGCGCCTCGAAGGGCGAGGGTCTCGGCAACCAGTTCCTCGCCAACATCCGCGAGGTGGACGCCATCGTCCACGTCCTGCGCTGCTTCGAGAATGACGACATCACCCATGTCGAGGGCCGCATCGACCCGGTGGCCGACGCCGAGACCGTCGAGACCGAGCTGATGCTGTCGGACCTCGAAAGCCTCGAGCGCCGCATCGTCCAGATCCGCAAGCGCGCGACGGGCAAGGACAAGGAGGCGATGACGGTGCTGCCGGTGATGGAGCGGGCGCTGGCGCTGCTTCAGGAAGGCAAGCCCGTGCGGCTGATGCTCGACGGCATCGCGGCCGAGGACCTGAGAATTCTGAAGGGCCTCAATCTCCTGACCTCGAAGCCGGTGCTCTACGTCTGCAACGTCGCCGAGGAGGACGCTGCCACGGGCAACGCCCACACCAGGGCCGTCGAGGCCATGGCCGCCGCGCAGGGCGCGGGCACCGTCGTCATCTCGGCGGCCATCGAGGCCGAGGTGGCGCAGCTTCCCGAAGAGGAGGCGAAGGAATATCTCGACGCCATGGGCCTGACCGAGCCCGGCCTCGACCGCCTCATCCGCGCCGGCTACGACCTCCTGAACCTCATCACCTACTTCACCGCCGGCCCCAAGGAGACGCGCGCCTGGACCGTCGAGAAGGGCACCAAGGCGCCGCAGGCCGCCGGCGTCATCCACACCGATTTCGAGCGCGGCTTCATCCGTGCCCAGACCATCGCCTTCGACGACTATGTGACGCTGGGCGGCGAGACGGCGGCCAAGGAGGCCGGCAAGGCGCGCGACGAGGGCAAGGAGTATGTCGTGCAGGACGGCGACGTGCTTCTCTTCCGCTTCAACACCTGATGCCCTCGCCCGCCCCCGCTGGACCAGTCGTGCGGCGGGAGAGGGCATTGCGCCGGCGGGACGAACCCGGCACAATAGTTGTTCAAGTTTGAACAGGATTGCCGCATGACCGCAAAGAAATGGGCCTTCGAGGACTTCGTGCCGGGACTGACGGTGGACCTCGGCGAGAAGCATGTGACGGCCGAGGAGATCGTCGAGTTCGCCAGCGAGTTCGATGCCCAGCCCATGCATCTCGACGAGGAGGCCGGCAAGGCGAGCCTGCTCGGCGGCCTCGCCGCGTCGGGGTGGCACACCTGCTCGATGCTGATGCGGATGATGTGCGATTCCTTCCTGCTCGACTCCACCTCGCAGGGCGCGCCCGGCGTCGATGTCCTGCGCTGGAAGAAGCCGGTGCTGGCCGGCGACACGCTCAAGGGCAGCTGCACGGTGCTTGCCGCGCGCCGCTCCAACTCGCGCCCCGGCCTCGGCCTCGTCACCGTGCGCTACTTTCTCGTCAACCAGCGCGGCGAGACGGTGCTGGAGATGGAGAATTCGGGCATGTTCCTTTCCCGCGAGGCCGCAGCATGACCACGCTCGACGAATTCTTCCGCGTCGGGGAGACGGTCACCCTCGGCTCGCACACCTTCGGCGCCGAGGAGATCAAGGCGTTCGCGCGCAAGTACGACCCGCAGCGCTTCCACGTCGACGAGAAGGAGGCGGAGCATTCGCTGTTCGGGCGGCTGTGCGCCTCGGGCTGGCACACCGCCTCGACATGGATGAAATACAACCTCAAGCACCGCGAGGACGCGGGCGAGACGCCGTGGGACGGCCCCGGCCCGCGGCCGGTCTTCGGCCCCTCGCCCGGCTTCGAGAAGCTCAGATGGCTGAAGCCGGTCTATGCCGGCGAGACCGTCACCTTCACCCGCCGCGCGCTCGGCCACCGCGCGCTCGCGACGCGGCCGGGATGGCGGCTCCTCAGCATGGCCTGCGAGGCCCACGACTCCACCGGCGACAAGGTGCTGGAGTTCCAGAGCAACGTGCTGGTGAAGACGGGTTAGAGCGGCCGCTCAGCTCTGCACGACGAGTTGCAGGCCGTGCTGCACGGGGCGGGAGCGGGAGCGCGGCAGGGCCTTCTCGCCGTAAAGCTGCCGGTCGGCGGCGGCGATCACCGCGTCGGGGCCGGGATGGGCTTCCGGCCGCCATTCGGCCACCCCGATCCCGGCGGACAGCCGCACGTCCTTGTCGCCGATCCTGAGCGGCCGGCTTCGGAACTGCTGCCTCACCCCTTCCGCCAGACGCATCGCGGCGTCGTGCACGGTCGCCGGAAGAACGATGCAGAACTCGTCGCCGCCGAGCCGCGCCACGACGTCGCTCCGCCGCACGCTGGCGGTGAGCATCTCCGCCACCGCGACGAGCGCCCTGTCGCCTGCCGCATGGCCGTAGGTGTCGTTGAGCGGCTTGAAGTCGTTGAGGTCGATGAGCATGACCGAATACGGCATGCCGCTCTCGACCGCGCGGCGGTGCTCCTCTTCCACAGCCCGCCGCAAGGCGCGCCTGTTGGCCAGCCCGGTCAGCTCGTCGGTTTCAGAAAGCCGGCCGAGCTCCCGCTGCAACTTGTCGATGGTGAGGATCGCGAAGCCGAGATTCCACACCGAGCCGCTGAAGATCGTGCACAGCAGCGCATAGGACGCGAGCGTGTAGAAGGTCGGGAACGCCATCGCGTCGAGAAGGACGCCGACGTTGCCGCCCACGACCATCAGCTGGCCGAAGAGCGCAACGAGGAACGCAACGCCGGCGATGACCGCGCCCAGCGCCAGCGGGCGGGTGCGCAGCAGATACCATGCGCACATCGACATCACGACCGCCTGGCTGGCGGCATAGACGATGCTGCGCGCCCGGTCGTTGTCGTGGAAGAAGATCATGCACGCCGCGGCGACGAGCGTGAGGGCGACCGCCGTCCCCTGCCCGCCCCGCAGACCGTGGAACCGCCGCAGGCCGATCCAGAACTGGAGGAAGCCGAACACGATGATCGTGTTGCCGGCGACGGCAGGCACCACCGCGCCCGCATTGCCCTGAACGGCAAGCACCGCGCCGCCGGCAAGCG
Source organism: Hyphomicrobiales bacterium (assembly GCA_022838525.1). GTDB lineage: Bacteria > Pseudomonadota > Alphaproteobacteria > Rhizobiales > Rhizobiaceae > Aerobium. The sequence goes on from JALHFU010000031.1 coordinate 19,061, forward strand.
ACAGGATGCACGCGGCGAGCCACGAACGGGCGGCCGGATGCGGCCGGTAGCGATAGGCGAACGCGCCCCACACCACCGAGACCGTCAGCGAGTTGAGGAAGATGACGATGTAGAGCGTCAGGAAATCGAGATGGGGCATGGCGTTCCCTGCGTTGGGCCGGGAAGCTAGCCATTCGGGGATGAAGAACGGCTGAATCGGAAAACTAGAATTCTAGCGGTCGTCCGTTCGACGAGCGCGGCGCGGCATTCCCGCAAGGCCCGGCGTCCGCACGGGCCACCGGCGCTCCGAGCCTTCGCCCTGCTCGCGCGGCCCGGCCTATCCGCGGGCCACCAGCGCGGCGACGCGCCTGTCGGCTTCGCTGTCGCTTGCGCCGAGCCCCGACGCCACGCCGTCGCGGTCGGCCTGCGGCCGGTTCTGGCTCATCTTGCGCTTGCCCTCGATGCGGGCGATCGGCAGCCGCACGCCGACGATGCCGCGAAGCTGGGCCTCGATGAAGCGCTCGGGCGCGTCCGTCATCGCCCAGGGCTCGGCGCGCGGCCGTTCGTAGAGGTCGGTCAGCCGCGTCACCGCATCGCGCAGGCGCGCCTCGTCCTCGAAGAACTCGACCGGGCCGTAGGCGTGCACCGCCGCATAGTTCCACGTCGGCACGACCTTGCCGTGCTCGCGCTTCGACGGATAGAAGGTCGGTGTGACATAGGCGTCCGGTCCGGCGAAGATCGCCAGCGCCTCGCCCGCCGGCTCCAGCCGCCATTGCGGATTGGCCCTGGCCATGTGGCCGTAAAGGGTGCCGAACGCGCCCTCCCCCGCGTCGAGGAACAGCGGCAGCGGCGTCGCGACGAGGCCTTCGGCGGTCGCCGTCACCAGCGTCGCAAGCCGCGCCTCGCGCATGATGGCGCGAAGCTCGGCGGGGTCGTCCTCACGGAATGCCGGCGGCGTATACATGGCTGAAATGTAGCACCGCCGCCGCGCCATTCCAGGAGAAACGTCTGTGCCAGCGGCGGGAGAGGCCGCAGGCGCGCTCAGTGCCCCTCGAAGGCGACCAGCGTCCGCACCGGCACGTCCAGCGCCTCGAGCCTGGCGCGGCCGCCGAGATCCGGCAGGTCGATGACGAAGCAGGCCGACACCACCTCGCCGCCCATCTGGCGGATGAGCCGGACCGCGCCCTCCGCCGTGCCGCCGGTCGCGATCAGGTCGTCGACCAGGATCACCTTCTCGCCGGGCGAGACGCCGTCGCGGTGCATCTCCATCTCGTCCAGCCCGTATTCGAGCGAATAGGCCACCCGCACCGTCTCGTGCGGCAGCTTACCCTTCTTGCGGATCGGCACGAAGCCGGCCGAGAGCTGGTGTGCCACGGCGCCGCCGAGAATGAAGCCGCGCGCCTCGATGCCGGCGATCTTGTCGATCTTCGAGCCGGCCCAGGGATGCACGAGCTCGTCCACGGCGCGCCGGAACGCCCGCGCATTGCCGAGCAGCGTCGTGATGTCGCGAAACAGGATGCCCGGCTTCGGATAGTCGGGGATCGTGCGGATGGCGGCGCGGAGCGTCTCTTCGAGCGACGAAGTCATGGCGTGTCCCGATTGTCTGCGACAGTGATGGCCGAGAAGACGGCGAAAGAAAAGGGGCGGCAAGCGCCGCCCCGTTCGAAGCCCCAGGACCGGTGCGCGGTCAGTGGTCGATCTTCGACCACACCTTGCGCTTGGTGAGGTAGACCAGCGCGCCGAACAGCGCCAGGAACACCATGACGTTGAAGCCGGTACGCTTGCGCGCCTCGAGGTGCGGCTCGGCCGCCCACATCAGGAACGCCGTCACGTCGCGGGCGTACTGGTCCAGCGTCTCGGGCGAGCCGTCCTCGTAGGTGAACTGCTCGTCGAAGATCGGCTGCGCCATCGACAGCACGGCGCCGGAGAGGAAGTGCGGGTTGTAGTAGGTGCCGGGCTGGACGTCGACGTTTTCGGGCACGTCCTCCTCGTAGCCGGTCAGCAGGTTGTAGATGTAGTCCGGCCCGCTCTCGGCATACTGGGTGAAGATGTCGAACACGAAGGTCGGGAAGCCGCGCTCGACCGCCCTCGCCTTGGCGATCAGCGAGAAGTCCGGCGGCACCGCACCGTTGTTGGACGCGGCCGCCGTCTCCGGATTCGGATAGGGCGACGGGAAGTAGTCGGACGGGAGGCCGGGGCGCGTGAACATGTCGCCATTGGCGTCCGGGCCGTCCTCGATCTCGTATTCGGCCGCCAGCGCGCGCACCTGCTCCTCGGTGTAGCCGAGCGCCTGGAGGTTGCGGAAGGCGACGAGCTCCAGCGAGTGGCAGGACGAGCAGGATTCGCGGTAGATCATGAGGCCGCGCTGCAGCTGGCCCTTGTCGTAGGTGCCGAACGGTCCGGAGAACGACCATTCCTGCGGCACCGGCTTCTTCAGCGGATAGTGCGGCGTCTCGCCCTCCTCGGCGGCCTGCGCGCCGGAGACGACGCACATTCCGATGCCGAGAGCGGCCAGTCCCTTGAGAAATGTCTGCATGGTCAAGTCCTTGTCTCTTCCAGGGACGGCTCAGTTCGTCGTCTGCGGCGCGGCTGCCGCGGTCTTGTTCTTCTCCAGCACGGCCTCGGTGATCGAGTTCGGCAGCTTGCGCGGCGTCTCGATCAGGCCGAGGAGCGGCATGATGATGAGGAAGAACGCGAAGTAGTAGAGCGTGCCGATCTGGGCCATCACCACATAGGTACCCTCCGCCGGGCGCGAGCCGAGCCAGCCGAGGAAGACGCTGTCGATGACGAAGAGCCAGAAGAACAGCTTGTACCAGGGACGGTAGACCGCCGAACGGACCTTCGAGGTGTCGAGCCACGGCACGAAGAACAGCACCGCGATCGCGCCGAACATGGCGAGCACGCCGCCGAGCTTGGAGTCGATCGGGCCGATGTTGAAGGTGATGGCGCGCAGGATCGCGTAGAAGGGCAGGAAGTACCACTCGGGCACGATGTGCGCCGGCGTCTTCAGCGGGTCGGCCGGGATGTAGTTGTCCGGGTGGCCGAGATAGTTCGGCATGTAGAAGACGAAGTAGGCGAACACGACGAGGAACACCACCATCGCGAAGCCGTCCTTGATCGTCGCGTAGGGCGTGAACGGGACAGTGTCGGTCTTGTGCTTGATCTCGATGCCGGTCGGGTTGGTCTGGCCCGTGATGTGGAAGGCCCACACGTGCAGGATGACCACGCCCGCGATCATGAAAGGCAGCAGGTAGTGCAGCGAGAAGAAGCGGTTCAGCGTCGGGTTGTCGACCGCGAAGCCGCCGAGCAGAAGCTGCTGGATCCACTCGCCGACCAGCGGGATGGCGGTGAAGAAGCCGGTGATGACGGTCGCGCCCCAGAAGCTCATCTGGCCCCACGGCAGCACGTAGCCCATGAAGGCGGTGGCCATCATCAGCAGATAGAGGATGACGCCGAGGATCCAGACCACCTCGCGCGGCGCCTTGTAGGAGCCGTAGTAGAGGCCGCGGAAGATGTGGACATAGACCGCGATGAAGAAGAAGGACGCGCCGTTGGCGTGGAGATAGCGCAGGAGCCAGCCGGAGTTGACGTCGCGCATGATCTTCTCGACCGAGTGGAAGGCGAGTTCGGTCGAGGCCGCGTAGTGCATGGCCAGCACGATGCCGGTGGCGAGCTGAACCACCAGCATCAGCGCCAGGATGCCGCCGAAGGTGTAGGCGTAGTTCAGGTTGCGCGGAACCGGATAGGCGATGAAGGAATCATAAACGAGGCGCGGCACCGGCAGGCGCGCGTCCATCCAGCGGCCGAGGCCGGTCTTGGGCGTATAGGTCGAGTGTCCACCGCTCATGGTCTGATGCTCTCTCTTAAGGCCTCAACCGATCCGGATGACCGTGTCGGAGATGAATTGGAATGTCGGGACCGGGAGATTGGTCGGCGCCGGGCCGACGCGGATGCGGCCGGCGGTGTCGTAGTGCGATCCGTGGCAGGGGCAGAACCAGCCGCCGAAGTCGCCGGCCTGGCCGAGCGGCACGCAACCGAGATGCGTGCAGGAGCCGATCATGACGATCCAGTTTTCCTTGCCCTCGCCGGCCGAACGCGAGAGGTCGTCGGCAGGCGCGTCGGCAGCGATGTTGTCGTTGCGCGCGATGGGGTCCTTGAGGTCGGCGAGCGGCACGGCCTTGGCGGCCTCCACCTCCTCGTCGGTGCGGTTGCGAATGAAGATCGGCTTGCCGCGCCACTTGGCCGTCACCGACATGCCCGGCTCGATGGCCGAGATGTCGACATCGATGGTCGCCAGCGCCAGCGTCGACGCGTCGGGCCGCATCTGGTCGATGAACGGCCAGACGGCTGCGCCTGCGCCGACAACGCCGGCGACGCCGGTAGCGATGTAGAGGAAATCGCGACGGTTATGTTCGGTGGCTTCGTTCGCGCTCACGGGGACCGGGTCCTTTCGCCTTATTTTCACCGGCAGGAACCCACATAACCATTGCCCGACTCGCAGTCACCTCTCCTTGCAGATGTGCTGGCGGCTGGCAACGGCTGGCGGATTCCCCCTGCATTCGGCGATGGTTTCTATGCCCGAGCCGCGCGCTTGTCCAGTATTACAAGGCTGCCCGGGCATATTGTCGCGAATTTCCCCTGCAAGCCTAGGATGCACCCAGCCGGACCAGCACCTCGCGGGGTATTCCGTAGTCGCGAATCGCGTCGTGATGGCGGCGCAGGCCGCAAAGTTCGCGCTGGATGAAGTAGGCGTAGACGGCGTCCGCCGCCGCTTTCAGGCGCGCCGGACGCTCCGGCGCATCCGCTTCCAGCGCGCGCAGAAGCGCCAGCGCCTTCTCCACCTTGTCGCCCGCCCGGCCGAGCGAGGACGCCTTTTCGGCGGCGATCTCGTGGTCGAGCGGCGCGAACAGGCCGGCGCCCGTGGCGCCGCCCGCGAGCGCCGAGGCCGAATATTGCGAGGGCGGCCTCAGGCTCACCCGCCCTACTCCGCGGCGAGGCTCGACGCGAGGAAGCCGCCCGACTGCCGCTTCCACAACTGGGCGTAGAGGCCGTCACGCGCGACGAGCTCTTCATGCGTGCCTTCCTCGGCGATTCGCCCGTGATCGAGCACGACCAGCCGGTCGAGCGCCGCGATGGTCGACAGCCGGTGCGCCACGGCGATGACGGTCTTGCCCTCCATCAGCCGATAGAGGTTGTCCTGGATCGCCGCCTCGATCTCCGAATCGAGCGCCGAGGTCGCCTCGTCCAGAATCAGGATCGGCGCGTCCTTGAGCATCATGCGGGCAATCGCGATGCGCTGGCGCTGGCCGCCCGACAGCTTGACGCCGCGCTCGCCGACATGGGCGTCGTAGCCGCGCCTGCCCTTGGGGTCGGAAACGCCGAGGATGAAGTCGTGCGCCGCCGCCCGCTTCGCCGCCTCGACGATCTCCTCCTCGCTCGCGCCCGGCTTACCGTAGGCGATGTTGTCGCGGATCGAGCGGTGCATCAAGAGCGGCTCCTGCGCCACGACGCCGTACTGGGCGCGCAGCGAGGCCTGGGTGACGTCGCGGATGTCGGTGCCGTCGATCAGGATGCGCCCGCTCTCGACGTCGAACAGCCTGAGCGCGAGGTTGACGAGCGTGGTCTTGCCCGCTCCCGACGGGCCGACCAGCGCCACCCGCTCGCCCGGCCGGACGTGCAGGTCGAGGTTCTGCACCACGCCCGCGCCCTTGCCGTAGGTGAAGGTGACGTCCTCGAACCTGAGATCGCCCTTCACGCGCGGCAGGACGGCGGCGCCCGGCGCGTCGCGCAGCTCGGGCTGGACCGAGATGGTGCCGGTCGCGTCCTGCACCGTCGCGAAGGAGCGGATCAGGCCGTTGATGTTGAACATCATGTAGCCGGACATCTGGTTGAGCCGGAACACGAGGCCCATGGCGGCGGCGATCTCGCCGGTCGAGGCCGTGCCCGCCATCCAGCCGCGGATGGCCAGCACGAACACCGCCGCCATCATGAAGCCGTTGACGATGGCGATGGCCGAACGCACGCGGGTGATGGCGCGCGACAGCGCCTTCACCGCGTCGAGGAAGCGCTCCATCGCCTCGCGGACGTAATCGTTCTCGCGCCGGCCGCTGTCGAACAGCTTCACCGCCATGATGTTGGTGAAGGCGTCGACCAGCCTGCCGTTCATGATCGAGCGTTCGTCGGCGCTGCGGCGGCCGGCGGCGCGCAGCGGCGGCAGCAGCTTCCATGCGACCCAGGCATAGACGACGAGCCAGACGAGCAGGACGAGCCCCATCGCCGGGTCGAGCAGCGACAGGATGGTGCCGGCGAGCACCAGGAAGGCAAGGAAGCTCCACATCGTCTGCAGCGACGAGACGATGAAGTCGCCGGTCGCCTCGCCGCCCTGCAGGATCTTGGTGGCGATGCGGCCGGCGAAGTCGTTCTGGTAGAAGGCGTAGGGCTGCTCGATCACCCGCCGGAACGACTGCCAGCGCACCAGCTGGTAGAAGGAAGGCACGATCACCTGCTGCTCGACCACCGCGTTGGCGATCATCACCACGGCGCGGATGACGAGCACGAGCGCAAGGAACGTGGCCAGCGCGCGCCAGTGATCGGTGACGAGCTGCGTCGGCGACGACGTCTCGAGAAGGTCGATCAGCCAGCCGAGCGACCAGTAGAGCGCGGCATCGACCGCGCCCGACAGGCCGCCGGCGACGAGCAGCAGCAGGAACGGGCCCTTGGCCTGCCGGGCGAAGAACAGGATGAACTGCCACGCGTCGCGCGGCAGCACCTCCCTGCCCGTGTCGGCGAAGGGCTCGATGACTTCCTCGGCCCTGCGCCAGATGCGCTCGGCGAAGCCGTCATCCTTGCGTTCCTCGATCTCGCTCATTCGGCCGCGATTTCCTTTTCCTGCGTGCCCTGTTCCTCTTCCAGCAGGAAGCCGCCCGACTGCCTCTGCCACAGCTGGGCATAGAGCCCGCCCCTGGCAATGAGGTCGTCGTGGGTTCCCTCCTCGATGATGCGCCCCTTGTCCATGACGACGAGGCGGTCCATCGCGGCGATGGTCGAAAGCCGGTGGGCGATGGCGATCACCGTCTTGCCTTCCATCAGCCGGTAGAGGTTCTCCTGGATCGCCGCCTCGACCTCCGAATCGAGCGCCGAGGTCGCCTCGTCCAGAATCAGGATCGGCGCATCCTTGAGCATGACGCGGGCGATCGCAATGCGCTGGCGCTGGCCGCCGGACAGCTTGACGCCGCGCTCGCCGACATGGGCGTCGAGACCCTTGCGGCCCTTGGCGTCGGAAAGCCCGGCGACGAAGTCGAGCGCCTCGGCCCGGCGCGCGGCCTCGAGGATCATCTCCTCGGTCGCATCGGGGCGGCCGTAGGCGATGTTGTCGCGCACCGAGCGGTGAAGCAGCGACGTATCCTGCGTGACGACGCCGATCTGCGCCCTGAGCGAGTCCTGCGTGACGCCGGCGATGTCCTGCCCGTCGATCAGCACCTTGCCCGCCTCGAGATCGTAGAAGCGCAGGAGGATGTTGACGAGCGTCGACTTGCCCGCGCCCGAACGGCCGACGACGCCGACCTTCTCGCCGGGGCGCACCGTCAGCGACAGGTCCTCGATCACGCTCTTCTTCTTGCCGTAGTGGAAGCGTACGCGGTCGAACCGGATCTCGCCGTGCGGCACGACGATCTCCTTCGCCCCCGGCCGGTCCTCGACCAGCTGCGGCAGCGAGATCGACTTGATGCCGTCCTGCACGGTGCCGATGTTCTCGAACAGCGCCGACACCTCCCACATGATCCATTGCGACATGCCCCACAGGCGCAGGACGAGGCCGAGCGCCACGGCGACCGCGCCGATCGACACGGCCGCGTTCAGCCACAACCAGATCGACAGCGCCCCCACCGTGGCCAGAAGCACCGAGTTGAGGAGGTAGAGGATGGTGTAGAGGCCCGTCACCAGCCGCATCGTGCGATAGGCGGGATCGAGGAAGCCTTCCATGCCCTCGCGCGCGAAGGCGGCCTCGCGCCGCGCATGGCTGAACAGCTTGACGGTCTGGATATTGGTGTAGCTGTCGACCACGCGGCCGGTCATCACCGAGCGCGCGTCGGCCTGCTCCTCCGACACCTTGCCGAGGCGCGGGATGTAATAATAGAGCAGGACGACATAGCAGACGAGCCACACGGCGAGCGGCACCGCCAGCCGCCAGTCGGCCGAGCCGACCAGGAACAGCACGCCGAGGAAATAGACCACGACGTAGTTGAGCACGTCGATCAGCTTGATGACGCATTCGCGCACGGCCAGCGCCGTCTGCATCAGCTTGGTGGCGATGCGGCCGGCGAACTCGTCCTGATAGAAGGTCATCGACTGCCCGAGCAGGTAGCGGTGCACCTGCCAGCGGATGCGCATCGGGTAGTTGGCGAACAGCGTCTGGTGGTTGAGGAGCGAGTTGAACCACACGATGCCGGGCAGGAACACCAGCACGACGAAGGCCATGCCGGCGAGCGTCCGGCCTTCCGTCTGCAGGAAGGTCTCCCTGTCCTGCGCGGTGAGCCAGTCGACGATGTTGCCGAGGAAGCCGAACATCCACACCTCGGTCAGCGCGATGATCGAGGTCAGCACCGCCGAGATGGCGATCAGCGGCCACGAGCCGCGCGTGTAGTGCAGGCAGAACGCGACCAGCGTCCGCGGCGGCTCCACCGGCTCTTCCGGCGGGAACGGATTCAGGAGGGATTCGAACCAGCGATACATGGTGGGGGTCTTCTCTTTATTGCTCTGGAGCGCGCCCGAGGCGCGCCGGATCACTTGTGCCCGCTGCGCGGGCCGATATTCGCATGCCTCGGCGTGCGGTTTTGCGGCACGCCGGGCTTTGGTCCCTTTGCCTGCCCCTGCGCCCGGTCGGCGATCGCCTTCGCGCCCTTCGGCGGCGGCGGGGCGACCCCGCCCTTCGGCGCGCCCGCGGCGAGCGCGCGTCTGAACGCGTCCGGCAGGACGGCCTCGGATGGCTGCGGCGGCACGGCCGGCAGGCCGGGCGCGCGCGTGGCGGAATAGTCAGGTTCGGAACGGGCGGAAACGCCCTTGTTGTCGGCAGCGGCAGTCATGGCGCGATTCCTTGAAGGGTCGGAAGAGGACTTCCGGCGGAATCGGGACCGAAACTGCGTCTGTCAGGAAGAAGGTCGAACCGAAACCGCCGTCAGGCGAGACGCCTGTCGCGCAGGCGCATGATGGCGAAGCCGAGCCGGTGATCCATCGACGCCTCCTGAGATTCGGTTGACAAGGCGTCCTCCATAGATCGGATCGCCGAAAAACGCCATGCCCCGCCGATCACGTTTTATGGATCGTCATTTCCTGTTGCGGCCTCGCAACAGCGGGCCGGATGCGCGGGGCGCTCTCAATCGGCCGTGGACAGCCGGCGCATGGTGAATTCGATCACGTCGTCCGGGCGCTCGCGCCAGCTTTCGATCTCGGTCCAGTAGGCCTGCTTCGGCCAGCGGTCGAACCATTCGCGCGCCTTGGCGCGGGCGTCCGGACGCGGCAGCGTGAAGGTCTCGCGCACGAAGCCGTCGCGATCCTTGCGGCTGCCTTCCCTGCGCGCCCTGTCGAGGGTGCGCCGGAGGCTGTCGAGCGGTGGCCTGGCGGGAACGCGCACGCAAACTCCCTCGGAAATGCCCCCCGAAACACCTTGACCCTTCCGGGCAACAGATTAGGGATCGGCGGCAAAGTTTGCGAGTCATTTCGCCGCATGCCGGGCCTCGGCATGACGCGCCGATGGAGAGTATTTATGGAGCGCCCAGACATACCGGCCGGCCTGCCGGACGGCATCGAGGACAAGAAGGCGGCGGCGAAGGCGTGGTTCGAGGAGCTGCGCGACAGGATTTGCGATGCGTTCGAGAAGATCGAGGACGACCTGACCGGCCCGCAGTCGAGCTGGTCGCCGGGCCGCTTCGAGCGCACGCCGTGGCAGCGCGACGAAGGGCGCGGCGGCGGCGGGGTGATGTCGATGATGAGCGGCCGCGTCTTCGAGAAGGTCGGCGTCCACGTCTCCACCGTCCACGGCGATTTCTCACCCGAGTTCAGGAAGCAGATCCCGGGCGCCGAGGAAGACCCGCGATTCTGGGCCTCCGGCATCTCGCTGATCGCCCATCCCGCCAACCCGAACGTGCCGGCCGTGCACATGAACACCCGCATGGTAGTGACGACGCGGCAGTGGTTCGGCGGCGGCGCCGACCTGACGCCGGTGCTCGCCCGCCGCCGCACGCAGGACGACGCCGACACGGTCGCCTTCCACAAGTCGATGAAGTTCGTCTGCGACAAGCACGCGGACGTCGCCCACTACGACCGCTTCAAGGCGTGGTGCGACGAGTATTTCTTCCTGCCCCACCGCAACGAGCCGCGCGGCATCGGCGGCATCTTCTACGACTGGCTGAAGACGCCGGAGGAAAAGGGCGGCTGGGACGCCGATTTCCGCTTCACGCAGGATGTCGGCCGCACCTTCCTCATCGTCTACAACCATCTGGTGCGCAAGAACTTCAACGACAACTGGACCGAGGCCGACCGCGAGGAGCAGCTGATCCGCCTTGCGTACCGCACCGCCGAACAGGTCGCCCGAAGCGGCCAAAGCCGCCTTCTTGAGCCGATGAATCCCTATGAACGGCGTCTGGTTCACACCGCCCTGAACGATTTCGGCGGCGTGGAGACCAAGAGCGAGGGCGAGGGCCTCTACAAGCAGATCCGCATCAGCCAGCAGCGCTAGAGCATCCAGCAAGATCAAAGAGATGATGGGAACCGAAATGGTTCCCATCATTGTTCAGAGGGCCTTCACCGCCTCCCAGCTCACCCCGTCCC
>JALHFU010000230.1:0-4299 GCA_022838525.1 Hyphomicrobiales bacterium
TGACCGTGTAGGCGACGTCGACCAGATCGAAGCCGCGGTCGGCGATCTGGTTGTCGAGATAGGGCTTGTGCTGGAACGAGTTGGCGTTGAGCTCGCCGTCGTTCAGCGCCTGGTTGGGCACGACGTAGTCCGAGAATTCGAGGATCTCGATGTCGAGCCCGTCCCTGGCGGCGATCTCCTTCACCTTCTCGAGGATCTGGGCATGCGGGCCGGGCGTGACGCCGACCTTGATGGCTTCGGCCGAGGCGGTGCCGGCGAGCAGCGCCAATGCGAGGCCGGCGGCAAGGGTGAGTCTGGTGATCATTTCAGGATGCTCCTGTTTTCTGCTTGGGAGAGAAGAGGGGATCAGCGCGGCCGGATGCGCTTGTCGAAGCGCCGCGCGAGCCGGTCGCCGGCCGACTGGACGAGCTGGACGAGAACGATCAGCACCACCACCACGATGGCCATCACGTCGGGCATGAAGCGCTGGTAGCCGTAGCGGATGCCGAGATCGCCGAGCCCGCCGCCGCCGACGGCGCCGACCATGGCCGAATAGCCGATGAGGCTGACGACGGTGAGCGTCAGCGCCAGCGTGATGCCGGGGCGCGCCTCGGCGAGCAGCACCTTCCAGACGATCTGGAGCGGCGTCGCGCCCATGGCGCGCGCCGTCTCGACGAGGCCGGGATCGACCTCGCGGATGGCGGCTTCCACCAGCCGCGCCACGAAGGGGATGGTCGCGATGGTCAGCGGCACGATGGCCGCGTTGGTGCCGATCGAGGTGCCGGCGACGAGCCGCGTGAACGGGATGATGGCGACGACGAGGATGATGAACGGCGTCGAGCGCGTGGCGTTGACCACCGCGCCCAGGACGCGGTTGGCGAGCGGCGCGGAAAACAGCTCGCCCTTGCCGCTGGTGGCGAGGAACACGCCGAGCGGAATGCCGAGCGCCGAGCCGATGACGACGGCGACCGCGACCATGTGCAGGGTCTGGCCGGTGGCGCGGACGATGAGCCACAGGATTTCAGGCGACATGGCCGAGCACCTCCGTCGAAAGGCCGCGCTCGGCGAGGAAGCCGCGCACCTGCGCCAGGCGCGCCTCGTCGGCGGGAAAGGAAACGACCAGCGTGCCGAAGGGGCGGCCCGCGATCTCGTCCACGGCGCCGCCGAGGATGTTGAGCTCGAGCCCGAGCTCCCCGGCAAGGCGCGACAGCACCGGATCGGTGGCATGCGGCCCGGTGAAGACGATGCGCAGCACCGTCTGGCCCGACGGCGTCGGTTCCGGCGTCAGCCGCGCCGCGACGTGGTCGGGCAGCGCCATGCCCGCGACGCCCGAAAGCAGCGCCCTTGTCGTCTCGTGCTTCGGGCCGCTGAAGATGTCGAAGGTGGAGCCGCGCTCGACGATCTGGCCGCCGTCGATGACGGCGACGTGGTCGGCGATGCGCTTCACCACCTCCATCTCGTGGGTGATGAGCAGGATCGTCAGGCCGAGGTCGCGGTTGATGCGCGAAAGCAGCTCGAGCACCGACCGGGTGGTCTCCGGGTCGAGCGCCGAGGTCGCCTCGTCGGAGAGCAAGAGCTTCGGCTCGGTCGCCAGCGCGCGGGCGATGCCGACGCGCTGCTTCTGGCCGCCGGAAAGCTCGGCCGGGTAGCGCTCGCGCTTGTCGGCGAGGCCGACGAGCTCGATCAGCGGGAGCACGCGGGCCGCGATCTCCTTGCCCGAGACGCCGGCGATCTCGAGCGGCAGCGCCACATTGTCGAAGACCGTGCGCGAGGAGAGCAGGTTGAAGTGCTGGAAGATCATGCCGATGGAGCGGCGGATGCCGCGCAGCTTCGCCTCGGAAAGCTGCGCCACGTCGACGCCGTCGACCACCACGCGGCCGGAGGTCGGCTTCTCCAGTCCGTTGACCAGCCGGATCAGGGTCGACTTGCCGGCGCCGGAGCGGCCGATGATCGCCGTCACCGAGCCGCGGGGCGCGACGAGGTCGATGCCGTCGAGCGCGGTCACGGCCGCGCTGTTGCGGCTTGCGGGGAAGGTCTTGGTGACGGCCTCGATGCGCACGAGGGCGTCGTCGCCGGCGGCGGCCTTGCCGGCCTCGTCGGGCGATGCCCCGTGCTGCGCGTCCTGCGCGATCCTGACGGCCATGTTCACGGCAGCCTCGCATGGACGGGACGCCGCGGCGCGGCGGGCGCCGACCGGGCGGCGCCATCGGGGTAACGGTATTTCGGCATGGGGATCGGCATTTCCGGTACTCGAACGGGGAAGGAGGATCGACCCGTCCTGCCGCGGGAGGAGGTGCGGCGGGACGGGTCTCGATACGCGCCCGGGAAGTCAGGGACGCGTCAGATGGAGGCGGCGGCCTCGATCGTGCAACCCGGACGGCAGCCTGCCATGAGGCCGCTGTCCGGCAGAGCGGACATCGTCATTGCCGCAACGGCTGAAGGCAGTGCGCGGGCCATGGACGTCGACATCGTGGCAAGTCCTGTTCAGGGAGATCTGATTGCCCCGGAAGATGCGGGCTTTTCCCGCGCCTGTGGAGTTACGCCGTTCCAACTTGAAGCCGCGGAGGAGAAATTTCTTACTGTCTTGCCCGGCGATGCGGCCGGAAACGGGAGAATGGAATTCGCCGGATCGGGCGATATTTGGATTTCCTTGCGTGTCGCGCCGCCGGCGCGACCGGCATAGATGAGGTCATCGGCCGGCGGGTCTCCCATCTTTGCCGGCCGGTGTTCCCCTCTGGAGGGTTCCCCCTCATCTGCCGGGCCGTTTCGGCCCGGCTTTTTTTCCACCTCGACGATAAACCGGCATGCGCCGGCTTCGCTGCGGTGCCTCCCGGCAACCAAAAGCCGCGCGGCGCGTTGAAGCGGTTTCCGCTCTGGGAGGAGTACGATGACGAAGCTGCATCTGCCGGTTACGGTGTTCACCGGTGCGCGCGGCCCGCGCGACCTCTGCACGGTGGAGGACCTCATCGAGTTTCTCGAGGAGTGGCCGCCGGCGCGGCGCGGACCGCTGCGCGAGGAGGTCCGGCGGCTGTGCCTCGCCGTCTATGCCGGCGAGGCGACGGCGGAAGACGCGCGCAAGGCTTTCGTCGTCTTCGCCAGGCTGATGAACGTGCTGGAGCCGACCTTCGACACGGTTCCCGGCTACGACATGCCGGAACAGGACGCGCGGCAGTAAACGAGACCCGCCCCCGGCCGGCGCCGGAGGCATTCCATACCGGCGAAGGGAGGAACCGGCCTGCATCCGCTCCCCGCCGCGGGCGCGGCGGGGAGCGGCATTGCGCCTCAGAAATCGACCGTCAGGCCGACATTGAACGACCGGCCCGGCCCGCGCACCGGATCGAGGTTGCCGGCGCGATGCTCGGCGGCGTTCAGGCCGCCGAGCGGCAGATGGTGGTTCGTGTCGAACAGGTTGTCGACGCCGGCGTCGAAGCGCAGGTTCTCGTATCTGTAGCTCGTGCGGAGGTTGACGAGCGCGTAGGCGTCCGTCCGCTGCTCCAGGCGCACCGGATCGACGCGGCTCTTGTCGGCGACCGCCTGCAGCTCGACCGCGCTCGTCCAGCCGCCGAGCGCGTGCTCGAGCGACAGGCGCAGGTTCGGCGGCATGATGTTGTAGAGCGGCAGGCCCGTGTCGAGGTTGCGGCCGCGCACATAGCTGAAGGCTGCGCGCGCGTTCCAGTCGCCATAGGCGTAGCCGAGATATTTCGAGCCCTCGATGTCGAAGCCGTAGAGCTCGGCGTCGTGGTTGGCGAAGCGCAGCAGCGCCTGCGTCGGCCGCCCCGCCCGCACCACGTCGCGCTCCCAACGCACGCCGATATAGTCGTCGACGCGCGTGTAGTAGGCCGTCGTCTTGAGGTGCCAGTCCTGTTGCCCGGCATCGTGCCATTCGAGGCTCGCGCGGACGGTGTGGGCGACCTCCGGCTTCAGGTCCGGGTTGCCGACATAGCCGTTGAGGTCGCCCGTCCAGTTGACCATGCTGGACGCCATGTTGTTGGTCGACCAGGCATAGCGCTCGTAGAGGTTCGGCGATCTCGTCTTGCGGGCGAAGCCGAACTCGAGCGCATGCGACTTGCCGGGCTCGTAGCGGGCCGTGGCCGTCAGGTCGAGATTGTGGTCCTCGCGCCTGCGGTCGAGCGCGTTGAAGGCGGCCGCGTCGGGCGCATACATCATGCCGCCATTGTAGCCGACGACGTCGCCCGTATCGTTGGTGACGAACTCGTAGCGCGCGCCGAACAGCGTCTGCCACGCGGGCGTCCATTCGGTCTCGACCTCGCCGTAGAGTGCCGCGCGGTCGCGCTTGCCGTCGTTGATGTTCCAGAACGT
>JALHFU010000032.1:0-22475 GCA_022838525.1 Hyphomicrobiales bacterium
GAGACCGCGACCGCGATCATCTCGCGCTCCAGCTTGGAGAGGCCCGAGTCGCCCAGCATCAGGTCGTTGTACATGTCGGAGAAGGCGCGCAGCTTCTTCTCGTCGAAGGCATAGGCCAGCAGCACGTTCGGCACCATGCCTAGCTTTTCCTCGCATTTGGCGAAGTAGGCCTTTGTGCCGTCCGACAGCTCCTCCTGCGGCTTCAGATCGAGTGCCGTGATCCGCGTTTCCATGGCGTTATCTCCCTGTCATTCTTTGTTGGCACAGTGCGCCCCAGCGCTCGCCAAACGCCTTTTGTCTGCTACGATAACAACAAACAAAACACACGGGACGGGAAATCGCCATGGCAGCGGGCAGGAAAGCGCCGAAAGCCGACAAACACGACACGAAGGCACGGACGCTTGCGGAATTTCTGAGACTTCGCGCCCCTGCGGAAGACCTTGCTGCCTACGACGACGACGTGTTCGAGCGCGCGGCCGAGCTGGCCGGCGACGCGCTCGCCCGGCACCGGCGCGGCGAGAGCGTCATCGCCATCGACGACGACCCGGCGCTGCAGCGCCAGGGACGGCAGGTCACCGCCATCACCGTCGTCAACGACAACATGCCGTTCCTGTTCGACTCGATCCTCGGCGAGATCGCCGACGGCGCCGGCGAGCCGATGCTGGTGCTGCATCCGGTGGTCCTCGTCGCGCGCGGCAAGGGCGGCGCGG
Organism: Hyphomicrobiales bacterium; assembly: GCA_022838525.1. Taxonomy (GTDB): domain Bacteria; phylum Pseudomonadota; class Alphaproteobacteria; order Rhizobiales; family Rhizobiaceae; genus Aerobium. The sequence goes on from JALHFU010000032.1 coordinate 711, forward strand.
CGAGCTTCGCCGGCGAGGCCGCCCCCGGCAAGGCCGACCCCTCGGTCGAGCGCGTCAGCGTGATCCACGTCCACGTCGCGCGGCTCGGTGCCGAGGCCGCGGAGGCGCTGAAGGAGCGGCTCGGCTATATCCTGTCGCAGGTGCGCGCCGCCGTCGGCGACTGGAAGCCGATGCTCGCCCGCCTCGACCAGGCGATCCACGAGTTCCGCTACGCCTCGCTGCCGCTCGACCGCGCCGAGGTCGAGGAGGGTATCGCCTTCCTCGAATGGCTGCGCGACGACAACTTCACCTTCCTCGGCATGCGCGAGTTCAAATATGTCGGCGGCGAGAAGACCGGCGTGCTCGAAGTGTCGAAGAAGGCCGGCCTCGGCATCCTGACCGACCTTCCTGCACGGCCCCGACCCGCTGATCGTCACCAAGGCCAATGCCAAGTCGGTGGTGCACCGGCGCGCCTATCTCGACTATGTCGGGGTCAAGGTGTTCGACGCCAAGGGCAAGCTCGCGGGCGAGCTGCGCATCGTCGGCCTGTTCACCTCGACCGCCTACACCAGCTCGGTGATGAACATCCCGTACCTGCGCTCCAAGGCCGGCGCGGTGATCGCGAAATCGGGGTTCGACGCGCACGACCATTCCGGCAAGGCGCTGATGAACGTGCTCGAATCCTACCCGCGCGACGAGCTGTTCCAGATCAGCGTGCCGACGCTGCGCAAGCATGCCGAGGCGATCCTGGCGCTGGGCGAGCGGCCGCGCGTACGTGCGCTGTTCCGGGTCGACCAGTTCGACCGTTTCGTCTCCGTCCTCGTCTTCGTGCCGCGCGACCGCTACGATTCGACCGTGCGCGAGCGCATCGGGGCGTTCCTCAAGACCGTGTTCGACGGTCGTTTGTCGGCTTACTATCCGAGCTTCCCGGAAGGCACGCTGGCGCGCGTCCACTTCATCATCGGCCGCTCGGGCGGCAGGACGCCCAAGGTCGAGACCTCGGCGCTGGAGGCCGGCATCCGCGCCATCGTGCGCACCTGGGACGACGAGCTGGCCGAGGCGGCCGCCGCGGCCGGCGCGCCGCGGACGCTGGTCGCGCTCGCCCACCGGCTGCCGCAGAGCTACCGCAACTCGTTCACGCCGGACGCCGCGCTCGCGGATGCCGGCCATATCGAGCGGCTTTCGGCGGAAAACCCCATCGCCATCGACTTCTACCGCGCCGACGGCGAGGACGAGAACCACGCCTCGCTCAAGATCTACCATCACGGCGAGCCGGTCGGGCTGTCGCGGCGCGTGCCGCTGCTCGAGAACATGGGCTTCCGCGTCATCAGCGAGCGCACCTTCGAGATACCGGGCGACGAGGGCGCGGCCTCGGTCTTCATCCACGACATGGAGCTTGCCGGCGGCACCGGGCGCGGGATCGACCTTGCCGACGGCGGCGCGCTGCTCGAGGAGGTGTTCCTCTCCGTCTGGCGCGGCGAGACCGACAACGACGCCTATGCCGCGCTGGTGCAGAGCGCCGGCCTGAGGGCGCGGGAAATCCAGCTCCTGCGCACCTATGGCCGCTACCTCCAGCAGGCCGGCATCCCGCAGAGCCAGGACTTCATCGCCGCGGCGCTCAACCGCTATCCGGAGATCGCGCGGGCGCTGTTCTCGCTGTTCGCCGCCCGGTTCGACCCGGCGAGCCGGGAAGACCGCGACGTGGCGGCCAGGCATCTGGTCGCCGCCATCGGCGACGCGCTGGAGGGCGTGCCCAACCTCGACGACGACACCATCCTGCGCCGCTACCGCAACCTGATCGAATCGACCCTGCGCACCAACTACTACGCGCCGGAGACGGACGGCCCGCGCTCGCTGGCGATCAAGCTCGATTCGCGCGCCGTCACCGGCCTTCCCGAGCCGCGGCCGTGGCGCGAGATCTTCGTCTACGGGCCGGAGGTCGAGGGCGTCCACCTGCGCTACGGCCCGGTCGCGCGCGGCGGCCTGCGCTGGTCCGACCGGGCGCAGGACTACCGCACCGAGGTGCTCGGCCTCGTCAAGGCGCAGCAGGTCAAGAACGCGGTCATCGTGCCGGTGGGCGCCAAGGGCGGCTTCTTCCCGCGCCTGCTGCCGGCCGGCGGCAGCCGTCCGGAGATTTTCGAAGCCGGCAAGAAGGCCTACGTCAACTTCATCTCCAGCCTGCTCTCCGTCACCGACAATCTCGACGGCGACGCCGTGGTGCCGCCCGAGGGCGTCGAGCGGCGCGACGGCGACGACCCCTATTTCGTGGTCGCGGCCGACAAGGGCACGGCCACCTTCTCCGACACGGCCAACGCGATCAGCCAGCGCCACGGCTTCTGGCTCGACGACGCCTTCGCCTCGGGCGGCTCGGCCGGCTACGACCACAAGAAGATGGGCATCACCGCGCGCGGCGCGTGGGAGGCGGTCAAGCGCCACTTCCGCGAGATGAACCGCGACATCCAGAGCGAGCCGTTCACCGCGGTCGGCGTCGGCGACATGTCGGGCGACGTGTTCGGCAACGGCATGCTGCGCTCGCCCTTCACGCGGCTCGTCGCCGCCTTCGACCATCGCGACATCTTCATCGACCCTGCGCCGGACGAAGCCGTTTCCTTCGAGGAGCGCAAGCGGCTGTTCGAGAACCCGCAGCTTTCATGGCAGGACTACGACCGGACGAAGCTGTCGGAGGGCGGCATGGTCGTGTCCCGCTCGGCCAAGTCGGTGACGCTGACGCCGCAGGCGGCCGAGACCGTCGGGCTGAAGAAGACGACGGCCTCGCCGGCCGAGATCATGAGCGCCATCCTCAAGGCGCCGGTCGATCTCCTGTGGTTCGGCGGCATCGGCACCTATGTGCGCGGCTCCTCCGAGACCAATGCCGACGCCGGCGACCGCGCCAACGACGCGATCCGCATCACCGGCGCCGAGATCCGCGCCAAGGTGGTGGGCGAGGGCGCCAATCTCGGCATGACCCAGCGCGCGCGCATCGAATACGGCCTTGCCGGCGGGCGGTGCAACTCCGACGCCATCGACAATTCGGGCGGCGTCAACTCGTCCGACGTCGAGGTCAACATCAAGATCGCGCTGGCCGCGGCGATGCGCACCGGCAAGCTGACGCGCCCGGCCCGCAACAAGCTCTTGGCCGAGATGACCGACGAGGTGGCGGCGCTGGTGCTCGCCAACAACTACCAGCAGACGCTGGCGCTGTCGCTGGCGCGGCGGCGCGGCCTCGCCGACCTCGCGCATCAGGAGCGCTTCATGCAGGCGCTCGAAGCGCGCGGCCTGCTCGACCGCACGGTGGAAGCGCTGCCGTCGAGCGCGGCGGTGGCGGAGCGGCAGCTGCGCGGCGAGCCGCTGACGCGGGCCGAGCTCGGCGTGCTGCTCGCCTATGCCAAGCTGACGCTGTTCGACGACGTCGTGGCGACCGCGCTCCCCGACGATCCGCATTTCGAGGCCGACCTCTTCGCCTATTTCCCGGCGAGGATGGCCAAGAAATATGCCGGCGAGATCAGGGGCCATCGTCTCAGGCGCGAGATCGTCGCCACCCAGCTCGCCAACGACGCGGTCAATCGCGGCGGACCGTCCTTCATCGCGCGCATGCAGGACCTGACCGGCCGCTCCGCGGCGGAGGCGGTCGCGGCCTATGCCGTGGTGCGCGACGGCTTCGAGCTGCCCGCGCTCTATGCCGAGATCGACGCGCTCGACACGAAGATCGACGGCGACGCCCAGCTCGACCTCTACCAGTCGGTCGGGCGGCTCGTGCATGCGGCGACGGCGTGGCTGCTCAAGAACGACGATGCCGCAGCACCGCTCGGCCAGCGCATCGCGGCGCTGCGCGAGGCGCGCAGGACGCTGGAGGGGCGGCTTCCCGCCATGCTGCCGTCCTTCATCTCCGGGCGGCTCGAGGAGCGCACGCACGAGCTGTTCAAGGCCGGCGCGCCCGAGGCGCTGGCGCACAAGGTCGCGTTCCTGTGGGTGGCCGAATCCATCCCCGACATGATGTGCGTCGCGGCCGAGACCGGCGGCGATCTGGTCAAGGCGGCGCGGGCCTTCCTCGCCGTGACCAAGGCGTTCCGCATCGGCCGCATCAACGAGGCGGCACGGGCGCTGTCGCCGACCGACTATTATGACGGGCTGGCGCTGTCGCGGGCGCTCGAAACCATCGGTGCGGCCCGTCGCGGCATCGCCGTCGCGGCGCTCGCCGCCCATGGCGCGGCGGACGAGCCGGTGGCCGCATGGCTGGAGGCGGGCGGCGAGCGCGTCGCGCGCATCCGCGAGCGGCTGCAGGCGCTGACGGAGGGTGGCGAGCTCACCGTCTCGCGCCTGACGGTTGCCTCCGGCCTGATGACCGATCTGAGCTGAGCGAAGCTTCCACGCAAGGGAGGAAGGGCGGGCCATGGACGACGACAAACACGTGCCGGTCCCGCGGCGCGGCATCTGGGGATGGATGCTGTTCGACTGGGCGCAGCAGCCCTTCCATACGCTCGTCATCACCTTCGTCTTCGCGCCCTATTTCGCGGCGGCCGTCGCGCCGGACGCGGCGCGCGGGCAGGAGCTGTGGGGCTACGCCACCGGCATAGGCGGGCTTCTGATCGCGCTGTCCTCGCCGGTCTTGGGTGCGATCGCCGATGCCAGCGGCCCGCGCAAGCCGTGGGTGTTCGTGTTCTCGGTCATCGGCGTCATCGGCTGCTGGTGCCTGTGGTTCGCGACGCCCGGCATGGGCGACCTGACCTTCGTGCTGATCGCCATCGCCATCGCCGTCTTCGGCATGGAGTTCGCGGCGGTGTTCAACAATGCGATGATGCCCGACCTCGTGCCGCGCTCGCAGCTCGGCCGGCTTTCCGGCTCCGCCTGGGGGCTGGGCTATGTCGGCGGCTTGATCTCGCTGGTGCTGGTGCTGGGCTTCATGTCGGCCTCGCCCGAGACCGGGCGCACGCTGCTCGGCTTCGAGCCGATCTTCGGCCTCGACCCGGCCGCGCGCGAGGGCGACCGTGCCTCGGGGCCGCTGACGGCGATCTGGTACGTCGTCTTCGCGCTGCCGATGTTCCTGTTCACGCCGGACGCGGCGCGCAAGCCCGCGCGCAGCGGCGCGATCAAGCGCGGGCTCGAGAACCTCGTCGCCACGCTGCGCGGCCTGCCCGGCGACCGCAGCTATTTCGGCTTCCTGATGTCGTCGATGTTCTACCGCGACGCGCTCAACGCGCTCTACGCCTTCGGCGGCATCTATGCGGCGGGCGTGCTCGGCTGGTCGATCATCCAGATCGGCGTGTTCGGCATCCTCGCCAACATCACCGGCGCGCTCGGCGCCTGGCTCGGCGGCCGCGCCGACCAGCGCTACGGCCCCAAGGTCGTGGTGACGTGGTCGATCCTGATCCTGATCTTCTGCTGCGTGCTCGTCATCTCCACCACCCAGACCGAGGTGCTGTTCGTGACGGTGGCGGCGGAAGCGGGCGGAAGCCGGCTGCCCGACATCGTGTTCTACACGGCCGGTGCGCTGATCGGCTCGGCCGGCGGCTCGATCCAGGCCGCCTCGCGCACGCTGCTGGTCGATCAGGTGGACCGGGACAAGGTCACGGAGGCGTTCGGCCTCTACGCGCTGTCGGGTAAGGCCACGACCTTCATCGGGCCGCTGTCGATCGCCTTCGCCACCGCCTTCTTCGCCTCCGAGGTGTTCGGCTTCACGGCGCAGGAGGCGCAGCGGCTGGGCGTGACGCCGATCATCGTGCTGTTCGCGATCGGGCTGGCGCTGCTGCCGCTGGTCAGGACGCGCTACTACGCCACGGCGCCGGCGTAGGTGTTCGGTCCCGAGACGCCGTGCTGCCCCTCATCCGGCTGCCGCCACCTTCTCCCCGTGAACGGGGAGAAGGAAAGCTGGCCGCAACGCTGAAGTCCTCCCTCTCCCCGTTCACGGGGAGAGGGTAAGGGTGAGGGCGGTGCCTGCCTCAATGACGGAAATGCCGGACGCCGGTGAAGACCATGGCGATGCCGTTCTCGTCGGCGGCGGCGATCACCTCGTCGTCGCGCATCGAGCCGCCCGGCTGGATGACGGCCGTCGCGCCCGCCTCGACCGCGGCGAGCAGGCCGTCGGCGAAGGGGAAGAAGGCGTCGGAGGCGACGACCGAGCCCCTGGTCAGCGGCTCCTTCAGCCCGGCGGCCTCGGCGGCGTCGAGCGCCTTGCGGGCGGCGATGCGCGAGGAATCGACGCGGCTCATCTGGCCGGCGCCGATGCCGACCGTGGCGCGGTCCTTCGCATAGACGATGGCGTTCGACTTGACGTGCTTGGCGACGCGGAAGGCGAAGGCGAGATCGGCCATCTCCGCGGCCGTCGGCGCGCGCTTCGTCACCACCTTCAGGTCGAGGTCGTCGACCACGGCGTTGTCGCGTGACTGGACGAGCAGGCCGCCGGCGACCGACTTCACGGTCATGCCGTCGGCGCGCGGGTCGGGCAGGCCGCCGGTGACGAGAAGGCGCAGGTTCTTCTTCGCCGCCACGATGGCGGCGGCCTCGGGCGAGGCCTCCGGCGCGATGATGACCTCGGTGAAGGTCTTCACGATCTCCTCCGCGGCGTCCGCGTCGAGCAGGCGGTTCAGCGCCACGATGCCGCCGAAGGCCGAGACCGGGTCGCAGGCGAGCGCCGACAGATACGCCTCTTTCAGCGTCGGCCCTTCCGCGACGCCGCAGGGGTTGGCGTGCTTGATGATGGCGACGGCGGCGGTGCGGGCGGGGTCGAACTCGGCCACCAGCTCGAAGGCGGCGTCGGTGTCGTTGACGTTGTTGTAGGAGAGCTGCTTGCCCTGGAGCTGGCGCGCGGTGGCGACGCCGGGCCTCTTGTCGCCGTTGACGTAGAAGCCGGCCTTCTGGTGCGGGTTCTCGCCGTAGCGCATCACGGTCTCCAGCCTGCCGCCGAAGGCGCGCCATGCCGGGTCCTCCAGCGCGAGCGCGTCGGCGAACCAGCCGGAGATGGCGGCGTCGTAGGCGGCGGTGCGGGCATAGGCCTTGGCGGCAAGCTCCTGCCGGAAGCGGTAGGGCGTCGCGCCGCCGTTCTCCTTCAGCGTGTCGGTCAGGCGGGCATAGTCGGCCGGGTCGGTTACGATGGCGACATAGGCGTGGTTCTTGGCCGAGGCGCGCACCATCGCGGGGCCGCCGATGTCGATGTTCTCGATGATGGCGGCATAGTCGCCGCCCGCGGCGCGCACCTCCTCGAACGGGTAGAGGTTGATGACCGCGATGTCGATGGCGCCGATGCCGTGCGCCTCCATCGCCTGCGCGTGCTCGAAATCGTCGCGGATGGCGAGCAGCCCGCCATGCACCGCCGGATGCAGCGTCTTGACGCGGCCGTCCATGATCTCGGGAAAGTCGGTGATGTCGGAGACGTCCCTGACCGCGATGCCCGCCGCCGCGATCGCCTTGGCGGTGCCGCCGGTCGAGACCAGCTCGATGCCGGCGTCGGCGAGGGCGCGGGCGAGCTCGACCAGCCCGGTCTTGTCGGAGACGGACAGGAGGGCGCGGCGCGCCTTGACGAGGTCGGGGGCGGGAATGTTCTTCGAGGCGACGGCCATGACGCGAGGCTCCGTGCGGGATCGGCAGGGGAAGGATGCGCGCGGCCTAGCACAGTGGCGCGCGGATGCAAACGCCCGTCGCCCGAGGATATGCGGACCCGTCACATGCGCAGGAAGCGCCAGTGGATCTCGGGGTGCTCGGACGCGCGGTAGGAAAAGACGATCTGCCGGCTGCGGCGCGGCCCGCCGATGCCGGCGAAGAACAGCGAATCCTCGACCTCCGGCGCGAGCTCCTCGCAGGAGAACTCCCAGCGCTCGCCGTCGGCCCCGGCCAGCACCAGCCCGTGGCGGCGGTTCTCGAACAGCGCCACGTCCGGGTGGAGATGGAAGCGCACGGTGACGTTGTCGCGGCCGTTGGTGCGCGCCACCTCGCCGCCCTTGCTGAAGATGCGGTCGGTGCCTTCCAGCACGTCGCCCGCCGCCGACAGCGCCAGCTCGCGCTCGTGATAGAGGCCGAAGCGGGCGAGGTAGCCGTCGTGGCGGGCGACGAAGGCCTGGATGCCGTCCGAATCGAGCCGGCGGCAGGCGACCTGCCGCGGCCCGTCGATCAGCGGCGTGCCGATCAGGCTGCCGAAGCCGTGCGAGAGCGCGAAGCGCGCCGAGGAGGTGTCGTTGAGGGTGGCGGTCGAATGCGCGGCGGTCGAGCGCGACAGCGGCCGGAAATCCTCCGCGCCATAGGTGTCGACGCCGCAATTGACGACGAAATGGCTCCTGCCCGAGGACAGCTCGAACGACAGGCATCCTGCCTGCGCCTGATGCGACAGCTCCGCCGGCGGCGGCGGGCCGGCGTCGGCGATGACGGTGACGCCGCCCATGGCCAGCCGCTCGTAGCCGGAATGCGGCGCGTGCAGCAGCGGCGCGCCGGCGGTGTCGTCGTGATGCAGGATGGCGGCGATGCGGTCGTGGCTGGTCGCGCCCATGCCGTTGAAGCGGGCGAGCGTGCCGTCCTGGTGGCGGAAGAAGCGCAGCGCCGGCAGCATGCGCTCGACCGCGCCGATCAGCGCCTCGGGCGGGGCCTCGGCCTGGTTGGAGTAGGTGTAGCGGAGCGGCAGCAGATCGGCCAGCAGCTCCAGCACCGTCTCGGGATTGCGCGAGACATGGCCGCCGTCGGGCAGGATCTGCCGGTCGAGCTCGGCCGAAAGCTGGCGCGCGGCGGTGCGGCGCGCCGTCTGCGCCGTGGGCAGCGACAGCGCCGCGAAGGCGAGCGCGATGCGCGCGCGCAGCCGGTTCTCGCCGTCCGGCATCTCGGGCGCGACGGTGCGCAGGTAGCGCACCTGCAGGGCAAGCGACTTCAGGAACACGCGGTAGAAGGAATAGTCCGCGCCCTGCAGCACGACGCCCGAATGCTGCAGCCAGGCGATGATGCGCCGGGCGGTCACGCCGCCCTCCCAGGCGATGCCGCCGATGCGGCGGCCGTGGACCATCATCCAGTCGGCGACCAGCGCGCGGGCGTTGGCGGCGGCGAGGTCGGTCTCCGCCGCGTGCATGTGGCGCAGCCAGCCGAAGCCGTGCAGCGCGGCGAGCCACGCCCTGTTGGCGACGTCGATCTCGAAGGGCGAGGTTCCCTGCGTGTCGATCAGCGTGCCGGCGAAGGGAAAGCGGCAGTGATAGATCTCGTGCGCGATCTGCGGGTCGGCGAGCCTCAGATCCGGCGGCGCGATGAGGATGCGCTCGGGCGTGCGGCCGGTGAAGCGCCAGCGATAGACCGGCCCCAGCCGCACCCGGCCGCGCAGCCTTCGCCACGCGGCTGAGGCGACGAGCGCCCATAGCTGAGGTGAATCGGACCGCCCAAAGCCCAAATCGATCTTGCCTCCGAATCGCCCCCCAGCACGCATCGGCAGGATTAGCTTAGGCGAGTCAAGGCGTTGTGCGAAGGCTCAAACGGATGAAGGCTCACGGAAGCCGTTTCAGCCGTGCGGCGAAGAAGCCGTCGAGGCCGGAAAGCGCCGGCGTCGCCAGCTTCAGCATCGCCGGGGTGGTGCGCAGCGCGCCGGTCTCGGTCAGGAACGGGTCGCAGACGGGAAACTCGCCGGGACGGACCGGATCGGCCGCGATCTGCGGATTGCCGGCGAGGACGTCGCGCAGCAGATTTTCGCCCTCCGCCCGCTCGAGCGAGCAGTTGGAGAAGACGACGGTGCCGCCCGGCCTCACCAGCGTCGCGGCGTGGACGAGCATGCGCGCCTGGAGCGCGGCGAGCTTCTCGACGTCCTGCGGCCCCTTGGTCCACGGCACGTCGGGATGGCGGCGCACCGTGCCGGTGGACGAGCAGGGCGCATCGAGCAGCACGGCGTCGAACGGCGTGTCGGGCGCGTAGTCGAAGAGGTCGCCCTGCACGATTTCGGCTTCGAGCTTCAGCCGTTCGAGATTGGCGGCGAGCCGCTTCGCCCGGTTGGGCGACAGTTCCAGAGCCGTGACCTTCGCCCCGGCAAGGGCGAGCTGCGCCGTCTTGCCGCCGGGCGCGGCGCACAGGTCGGCGACGCGCTTGCCGGCGATGTCGCCGAACAGCCGCGCCGGCAGCGAGGCGGCCGCGTCCTGCACCCACCATTCGCCCTCGTCGAAGCCGGGGAGCGCGGTGACCGGCCCGTCGAGCCGTTCGAGGCGGACCCCTCCGGTCGGCAGCGCGATGCCGCCGAGCCGGGCAGCCCAGCCCTGCGGGTCCGACTTGACGGTGAGGTCGGTCGGCGCCTCCAGCCGGTGGGCGGCGAGAATCTCCGCCGCATGGGCCTCGCCATAGGCGGCGCGCAGGCTTTCGGCGAACCAGTCGGGCGCGTCGACGGTCTTCGCCAGCGCGGCGGGCAGGGCGCGGTCCTTGCGGCGGGCGATCTCGCGCAGCACGCCGTTGACGAGGGCGGAAAAGCGCCGCGTGCGCGGGTCGTCCTTGGCCTGGGTGACGGCGAGGTCGACGGCGGCGCTGTCGGGCACGTCGAGAAAGAGGATCTGCGCCGCCGCGACGTGCAGGACGTGCGACAGCGCGTGGGCGTTGGCCGGCAGCGGCCGTTCGAGGCGGGCGCCGATCAGCGCCTCGATGGTGCGGCGGAAGCGCAGCGCCGTCGCCAGGATCGCCCGCACCAGCGCGCGGTCGCGCGGCTCGAGCACACGGAACTGCGGGTGGCCGTGATCGTGGTCGGTCAGCCCGTCGAGCGGCGTTTTGGCATCGATGACTGCGGCCAGAAGCTTCGCCGCCGCCTTGCGGGCGGCAAGGCCGGGCGTCACCGGCCGCCGCTCCTCGGGCCGGTGTTCCGGGGTCCCGTCGGGTTGCGGCCCCAGGGGTTGGGGCGGGGGTCGTCCTGCTGCGGCCGCTGCGGCGCGGGCGGCTCGGCTTGGCGCTCGCCCCAAGGGCCGGGGGAGCGACCGGAGGAGGGGCCGGAAGCCTCGGGAGCGGCCGGGCGCTGCGGCTGCGCCCGCTCGGGGGCCGCGCGGCGCGGGGCGCCGCCGCCACCGCCGCCGTCGCGGAACTCCTGCTCGATCCGCTCGAGCGCGGCGATGCGGTTGCCGGTGTTGGGGTGGGTGGAGAACAGGTTGTCCATCCGCTCGCCCGACAGCGGGTTGATGATGAAGAGATGCGCGGTGGCCGGGTTGCGCTCGGCGTCGGGGTTGTGGACCGTCTGCGCGGTGCGGGCGATCTTCGACAGCGCCGAGGCGAGCCACAGCGGCTGGCCGCAGATTTCCGCGCCGCGCCGGTCGGCGGCGTATTCGCGGGTGCGGCTGATCGCCATCTGCACGATCATCGCGGCGAGCGGCGCGACGATGATCGCCACCAGCACGCCGATGATGCCGAGCGGATTGTTGTTGTCGCGGTTGCCGCCCATGAAGAAGGCGAAGTTGCCGAGCATGGAGATCGCGCCGGCGAGCGTCGCGGTGATGGTCATGGTCAGCGTGTCGCGGTTCTGGACATGGGCGAGCTCGTGCGCCATCACGCCCGCGACCTCCTCATGGCTGAGGCGCTGCAGGAGGCCGGTGGTGGCGGCGACGGCGGCGTTCTGCGGGTTGCGGCCGGTGGCGAAGGCGTTGGGCTGCGGCGTGTCGATGAGGTAGACCCGCGGCATCGGCAGGTCGGCGCGCTCGGCCAGCGCCTTGACGATGCCGTAGAACTCCGGCGCGCTGCGCTCGTCGACCTCGACGGCGCGGTGCATGCGCAGCACCATCTTGTCGCCGTTCCAGTAGCTGAACAGGTTCATGGCCGCGGCGATCAGGAAGGCGATGAGCATGCCGCCCTCGCCGCCGATCAGATAGCCGACGCCCATGAACAGCGCCGTCATCAGCGCCAGTAGCATTGCCGTGCGGATGACGTTCATCCGGTGCTCCGTTCTCGCTTTCGGTCGCGGCGTGGTCGATCCCGCCGCCAAACGCCTATATGATGGGTGGCGATCGCCGCAAGTTCAACATTTCCGCCGGAGTTCCGATGACCGACGCCGCAGAATCCGCTCCCGCCCGATCCGACCCCGCTCGCGGGCCGGCGGCCGCGCCGCGCCGTCCGCTCTCCCCCGCCGCGCAGCGGGCGCTGGCCGAGGCCGAGGCCCGGCGCGCCGAGGCACGTGCCCGCGAGGCGGCCGCGCCGAAGGAATATGGCGGCCGCGGCGGCAACGACCCCGCCCGCTACGGCGACTGGGAGGTCAAGGGCATCGCCTGCGACTTCTGAGGGCGTGCCGCCTTCGCCTGCGAGGCTTGTCTGTTCTATGGATTAGGATTATTGTCCTAATTTATGCAGCCCGCTTTCCGCTCCATTCTGCTCGGTCTGTGCCTTGCCGCCGGTGCAAGCCTGCCGGCGTCGGCGGCCGAGCTGTTCGCCGGGCCGGTCGAGGCGCGGGTGCTGCGCGTGATCGACGGCGACACCTTCCTTGCCGAGGCGCTGGTGTGGCCGGGCCACAGCGTCCGGGTCGCGGTGCGCATCCGCGGCATCGACGCGCCCGAGATGCGCAGCCGCTGCGCGGCCGAGAAGGCGGCGGCGCGCGAAGCGCGTGCAGCGCTCGCCGGGCTCCTCGGCGACGGCCGCGTGACGGTGAGCAATATCGGCGGCGCGAAATATTACGGGCGCGTGCTGGCCGACGTCGCCGATGCGGAGGGCCGGGCGGTGGGGCCGGCGTTGCTTCGTCTCGGCCTCGCCCGTCCCTATGACGGTGGCAGGCGGGACGCCTTCTGCTGAGGCTGTTGTCTCATTTTAAAGCATAACGCCAATGAATCGGTGCGGATGCTTCGCCGATTCATCTTTCTCCAACCATTGAATCGGAAAAAGAGCTGCAATTTCGGTGATGCCGTGAACGGGGGCGCGGCGAGCCACGAATCCGGCTCGCAATCTGCATGTGCTCCATCGTCGGACCAACCATGTTGCGAATGGAGACAGGCGATGACGACGGGCTCGATTTTCAGGCGGACGGTGCGGCGGTTCTGCCGCGACCGGCGCGGCAATTACGGGATGATGATGGCGGCGCTGGCGCCGCTGCTGCTTCTGGGCGTCGGCTTCGGCATCAACATCGCCCAGGTCTCCACCGCCCGCTCCAACCTCCTCGCCGCCCTCGATTCGGCCGTGACCTCGACGGCGAGGGACCTGACGACGGGAGTGATCGACGAGAACGATGCGCGGGCGACCGTCGAGGCCTTCCTGCTCGCCAACGGCCAGCGCGCCTTCTCGCAGGGCGAGCGCATAACCCTCGACAGCATCGTCATCAACAAGACGCAGAAGACCGTCACGGCGCAGGCGAGCGTGGTGGTCGACGTCGCCTTTCCGCTGTTCGGGGCGGCCAATCGCCAGAAGATCACCACCGAATCAGCGGCGATCTACTCCGACAGGAAGATCGAGGTGGCGATGATGCTCGACCTGACGGGGTCGATGAAGAAGACCAAGACCGACGACAAGCTCGGCGATCTCCAGAAGGCGGCGAAGAACGCCGTCAATGCGCTCCTGAGCTACAACAAGGGAGCCGATCCGCGCGTCCGCATCGCGCTTGTGCCCTATGCCAACTCGGTCAATGTCGGAAAGTCGATCGCTCAGGCCTCCGTGTTTGTCGAACGGAGCGCGGCCGACCGCAAGCAGGCGCCCGCGAGCAACGATCCCAAGGTGGTGCTGAGTGCGTCGCGCCCGGACAATTGTGCCACCGAGCGCAAGGGCGACTATCAGTATAGCGACCGCGGTCCCACGGCATCGATGGTCAATCGCGACTACCTGCTGGACGGCTTCGCAAACCTGCCCGGTTACGTTCCGTCCGCAACCTGCCCCAAGGCTGAAATGGTGCCGCTGACCACGGACCAAACCACGCTCAATGCGACGATCGACAAGTTCGTGGCCGATGGCGGCACGGCCGGCCATATCGGTGTCCAGTGGACATGGTACATGCTGTCCGAGCACTGGGCGAGCGTGGTCGGTTCGTCCGCCGCGCCGGCCAAGCGCGATCCCAAGAAGGTGGGCAAGTACGCGATCCTGATGACGGACGGCGAGTTCAACCTGTCCTATTTCGACGTCACCAAGGCCGCGGACGCCTACAACGACAAGGGCAAGAAGGAGACCCGCGAGTCCGCCAAGAAGCTGTGCGAGGAAATGCGCAAGGCCGGAATCGAGATCTTCACCATCGGCTTCAAGCTCACCGACGAGAAGGCGCGAGAGACGATGCGCTCCTGCGCCTCGCCCGACACCGGCTCGATCCAGCACTATTTCGATACCTCGACCGGCAGCGAACTCGACGCCGCGTTCCAGAAGATCGTCGAGAACCTCGAGCGTCTGGCGCTGACCCGGTAGGCCGCGGCGGATGAGAAAGCGGCCGCGAGCGACCGCTTTCGCTCACCGGCTGCCGAAGATGGCCGAGCCGACGCGCACGCTGGTGGCGCCGAAGGCGATCGCGGTCTCGTAGTCGCCCGACATGCCCATCGACAGCTTGTCCACGCCCGCCTCGCGGGCGAGCTTTTCCAGAAGCGCGAAGTGCGGGCCGGGATTCTCCTCGACCGGCGGGATGCACATCAGCCCCTCGATAGGGAGGCCGTGGACCTCGCGGCAGCGGGCGACGAAGCCGGTCGCCTCGCGCGGGTCGATGCCGGCCTTCTGCGGCTCGAGCCCGGTATTGACCTGCACGTAGAGGCGCAGCGCCTTGCCCTGCCTGCGTGTCTCCTTCGCCAGCTCGGCGGCGATCTTCTCGCGGTCCACGGTCTCGACGACGTCGAAGAGGGCGACCGCCTCCCTGGCCTTGTTGGATTGCAGCGGGCCGATCAGGCGCAGCTCGATGTCGGGGAATTCCTCCCTGAGCGCCGGCCACTTGGCCATCGCCTCCTGCACGCGGTTCTCGCCGAAGACGCGCTGGCCGGCCAAGATCACCGGGCGGACGGCGTCGGCCGAAAACGTCTTCGATACCGCCACCAGCGTCACCGCGCCGGCCGGCCGGTTCGCCGCCTTCTCGGCCCTTCCGATGCCGGCCCGAACCTCGGCCAGCCGCGCCACCGCATCCGTCATTCGACCCTCCGGAGTTGACGCCCCCGGCAAACCGTGGTGAAGGTCCGCCCGGCGAATTTCCGCCTCCGTTCTTTAAGTGAAAAAGCGGTCATGGCAACCGAACGTTACGATCCCCGCGCATCCGAACCGAAATGGCAGAAGGCCTGGGAGGAGGCGAAGCTCTTTTCGACGCCCAACGACGACCCGCGCCCGAAATACTACGTGCTAGAGATGTTCCCCTATCCGTCGGGGCGCATCCATATGGGCCACGTCCGCAACTACACGATGGGCGACGTGGTCGCGCGCTACAAGCGCGCCAAGGGCTTCAACGTGCTGCACCCGATGGGCTGGGACGCCTTCGGCCTGCCGGCCGAGAACGCGGCGCGCGACAACAGGGTCAACCCGCGCGACTGGACCTATGCCAACATCGCGACGATGAAGGGCCAGCTGAAGACGATGGGCCTGTCGCTCGACTGGGACCGCGAGTTCGCCACCTGCGACCCGTCCTACTATCGCCACCAGCAGAAGATGTTCCTCGACTTCTGGCAGGCGGGGCTGGTCGAGCGCAAGGCGGCCAAGGTCAACTGGGACCCGGTCGACATGACCGTGCTCGCCAACGAGCAGGTGATCGACGGCCGCGGCTGGCGCTCCGGCGCGCTCGTGGAGCAGCGCGACCTGACGCAATGGTTCTTCCGCATCACGTCGCGGGCGCAGGACCTGCTCGACGGGCTGGAGCGGCTTCCGCGCTGGCCGGAGAAGGTCAAGCTGATGCAGGCCAACTGGATCGGCCGCTCGGAGGGCCTGCAGCTCCGCTGGAAGCTCGACCCGGCCACCGCGCCGGAGGGCGAGAGCGAGCTCGAAGTCTACACCACGCGGCCCGACACGATCTTCGGCGCGTCGTTCATGGCCATCGCCGCCGACCATCCGCTGGCGAGGAAGGCTGCGGCCGACAATCCGGCGCTCGCGGCCTTCATCGAGGACATCCGCCGCCGCGGCACGTCGGCCGCCGAGCTGGAGACGGCCGAGAAGCAGGGCTTCGACACCGGCATCCGCGTCGTCCACCCGTTCGACGAGACGTGGACGCTGCCGGTCTATGTCGCCAACTTCGTGCTGATGGACTACGGCACCGGCGCGATCTTCGGCTGCCCCTCGGGCGACCAGCGCGACCTCGACTTCGCCAACAAGTACGGCCTGCCCGTCGTGCCGGTGGTGATGCCGGACGGCGCCGACGCCGCGACCTTCGCGGTGACGGACGAGGCCTATACCGACGACGGCGTGATGATCAATTCGCGCTTCCTCGACGGCATGCGGCCGCGCGAGGCGTTCGAGGCGGTGGCGAGCCGGCTGGAGGCGACCGATCTTTCCGGCCGGCCGCAGGCGGTGCGCAAGGTGCAGTTCCGCCTGCGCGACTGGCTGATCTCGCGCCAGCGCTACTGGGGCTGCCCGATCCCGGTGATCCACTGCGATGCCTGCGGCGCGGTGCCGGTGCCGGCGGATCAGCTTCCCGTGCTGCTGCCGGACGACGTGTCGTTCGATAGGCCGGGCAACCCGCTCGACCATCACCCGACCTGGAAGCACGTCGCCTGCCCGAAATGCGGCAACGCCGCGCGGCGCGACACCGACACGATGGACACCTTCGTCGATTCGTCGTGGTACTTCGCCCGCTTCACCGATCCGTGGAACGAGACCGAGCCGACGACGCTCGCCCATGTCGACGGGCCGAACGGCTGGCTGCCGGTCAACCAGTATATCGGCGGCATCGAGCACGCGATCCTGCACCTGCTCTATTCGCGCTTCTTCGCCCGCGCCATGAAGGCGACCGGGCACCTGAACACGGTCGAGGAGCCGTTCGAGGGCCTGTTTACGCAGGGCATGGTGGTCCACGAGACCTACAAGGGGCCGTCGGGCTGGGTGACGCCGGCCGAGGTGACCATCGAGGAGGCGGACGGCGTGCGCCGCGCCCGCCTCGCCGTGAGCGGCGAGCCGGTCGAGATCGGCTCGATCGAGAAGATGTCGAAGTCGAAGAAGAACGTGGTCGACCCCGACGACATCATCGGCACCTACGGTGCCGACACGGCGCGCTGGTTCATGCTGTCGGACTCGCCGCCCGAGCGCGACTTCATCTGGACCGAGGCCGGCGTCGAGGGCTCGCACCGCTTCGTGCAGCGCGTCTGGCGGCTGGTCTCGGAGGCCGCGCCGGCGCTCGCCGGCATCGCCGCCGCGCCCGTCCGCGAGGGCGAGGCCGCGGCCCTGTCGCGCGCCGTGCACAAGGCGATCAAGGCCGTGGGCGAGGAGATCGAGCGGCTCGGCTTCAACAAGGCGCTCGCCCGCCTCTACGAGCTGGTCAACGCCCTGTCTCCCGCCGCCGCGGCGGTCGGGCAGACGGACGTTTCGGCCAAGGCGGCGCTGCGCGAGGGGCTGGAATCGCTCGTCAAGATGATCGCGCCGATGATGCCGCATCTGGCCGAGGAGTGCTGGGCGGCGCTCGGCGGCGGCGGGCTGCTGGCGAATCAGCCGTGGCCGGAATTCGATCCGGCGCTCACCGTCGACGACGAGATCGTGCTGCCGGTGCAGATCAACGGCAAGAAGCGCGGCGATTTGACAATCGCGCGCAACGCGGATCAATCTGCCGTCGAGGCGGCGGCGCTCTCGCTCGACTTCGTGCGCGCCGCGCTCGACGGGAAGACGCCGCGGAAGGTGATCGTCGTGCCGCAAAGGATCGTCAATGTCGTCGTCTGACCGGGGCCGCGCCGGCGCGGCCACGCCCTTCCTCCGCGCCGCGCCGTTCCTTCGCATAATGCAGGCGGCGGGCATGGCGGCGGCGCTCGGCCTTGCCGCGGGCTGCACGGCGCGGCCGCTCTACGGCAACGTCGCGCCCGGCACCGCGCCGGCAGGCGCCCATGCCACGCTGGCTTCCGTCGACGTCGCGCCCGCCACCGACCGCATCGGCCAGGAGGTGCGCAACCATCTGATCTTCCTGCTGGCCGGCGGGCAGGGGCTGCCGGCCTCGCCGGCATGGCGGCTGGAGACGGACACGACCGCCACGCGGTCGAGCGCGGCCACCGTCAGGACGGCGCAGGTCAGCCTCGAGCCGACGTCCGGCATCGTGACGGTCAGGAGCGTCTACCGGCTGAAGGACGCGGCGACGGGCGAGACCGTCGCCTCCGGCACGCGCTCGGTGCAGGCCCCTTACGACATCCCGGTGCAGGATTTCGCCGCGGCGAGGGCCGTGCGCGACGCGGAGAACCGCGCCGCCCGCGAGCTTGCCGAACTCCTGCGCCTCGCCGTCGCGCAGGCGCTGGAGCATCCGGCATCGGCGTCGAGGCGCTGACCGCGCGCGGAAGGCCGGTCGGCTCAGCCGATCTTCTGGCCGGTCTTGGCCCAGTCGGCGAGGAAGGCTTCCAGGCCCTTGTCGGTCAGCGGGTGCTTGACCAGCGCCTTGAGCGTCGCCGGCGGCATGGTCGCGACGTCGGCGCCGATGAGGGCCGCCTGCTTGACATGGTTGACGGTGCGCACCGAGGCGGCGAGGATCTCGGTGTCGAAATCGTAATTGTCGTAGATCTGCCTGATCTCGGCGATCAGCTCCATGCCGTCGAGGCCGATGTCGTCGACGCGGCCGATGAAGGGCGAGATGAAGGTGGCGCCCGCCTTGGCGGCGAGCAGCGCCTGGTTGGCCGAGAAGCACAGCGTGACGTTGACCTTCCTGCCCTGCGAGGAGAGCGCCCGGCACGCCTTCAGGCCGTCGAAGGTCAGCGGCACCTTGATGCAGACGTTCTCGGCGATGGCGGCGAGCGCCTCGGCCTCGCGCATCATGCCGTCATAGTCGGTCGCCACGACCTCGGCCGAGACCGGACCGTCGACGAGGGCGCAGATTTCCTTCGTGACCTCGACGATGCTGCCGCCCGACTTCAGGATCAGCGACGGGTTGGTGGTGACGCCATCCACGAGGCCGAGCTCGGCCAGTTCGCGGATTTCCTTGACGTCCGCGGTGTCGACGAAGAACTTCATGGCTTTCTTCCCTGGTGTTCCGGGCCCGGCGCGCGGCGCGGCCGCATGCGGGCCCTCGTTCATTCTCCCTTGCTCTAACGCAGGAACAGGGCAAGGTCACGTCCGATGAGCGAAGATTCGCACGCCCCGCGCATCGTGCCGGTTCTGGTGCCTACCCCGGCCGAGCGGCCCTATTCCTATTCCGTCCCGGCCGGCATGGCGGCCCGGCCGGGCGCGATCGTGCGCGTGCCGCTCGGGCCGCGCGAGGTGGCCGGCATCGTCTGGGACGGGCCGACCGATGCGGTGGACGAAAGGAAGCTGAGGCCGGTCAGCGAGGTGTTCGACTGCCCGCCGCTCGGGCCGGATGCGCTGCGCTTCATCGACTGGGTGGCGAACTGGACGCTGTCGGCCCCCGGCATGGTGGCGCGCATGTTCCTGCGTGCCCCCGCCGCCTTCGATCCCGAGCCGATGCTGGAGGGGCTGCGCTTCGCCGGCGGTGCGCCCGCCGCTCCCGGCATCCGCATGACGGACGCGCGCCGCCGCGTGCTGGAGCTGGCCGGCGACGGCATGGCGTGGACGCGCTCGGGGCTCGCGCATGCCGCCGGCGTGTCGTCGAGCGTCATCGACGGGATGGCCGCGCAGGGGCTGTTCGAGCCGGTCGCCATCCCGCCGCAGCCGGTGGCGCCCGCGCCCGACCCGGACTATGCGCGGCCGGCGCTGTCGCCGGACCAGGAGGCCGCGGCGGACGAGCTGCGGCGGCGTGTCGGCGCCGGCTTCTCGGTGACGTTGCTGGACGGCGTCACCGGCTCGGGCAAGACCGAGGTCTATCTCGAGGCGGTGGCGGCCGCGCTTCGGGCCGGGCGGCAGGTTCTGGTGCTGGTGCCGGAGATCGCGCTCACCGCCGCCTTCCTCGAACGCTTCCACGACCGCTTCGGCTCGCGGCCGGCGGAATGGCACTCCGATCTGTCGCCGCGCATGCGCGAGCGCGTCTGGCGGCAGGTGGCGGAAGGCCGGGTGCGCGTCGTCGCCGGGGCGCGCTCGGCGCTGTTCCTGCCGTTCCGGGAGCTGGGGCTGATCGCCGTCGACGAGGAGCACGACCCTGCCTACAAGCAGGAGGACCGCGTCTTCTACAACGCGCGCGACATGGCGGTGGTGCGCGGCCGGATCGGCGACTTCCCCGTGGTGCTCGCCTCGGCCACGCCCTCGGTCGAGACGCAGGTGAACGCGATGCAGGGCCGCTACGGCCGCGTCGTGCTGCCGGCGCGCTATGCCGAGGCGGCGATGCCCGACCTCGCCGCCATCGACATGCGGCGGCACCCGCCGGCGCGCGGCGGTTTCCTGTCCCCTGTCCTCCTGGGCGAGGTGGAGAAGACACTGGCCCGCAAGGAACAGGCGCTGCTCTTCCTCAACCGGCGCGGCTATGCGCCGCTGACCTTGTGCCGGGTGTGCGGCCATCGCTTCCAGTGCCCCGACTGTTCGAGCTGGCTGGTCGAGCACCGCTTCCGCGGAAAGCTCGTCTGCCACCATTGCGGCCACAACGAGCCGCGGCCCGAAGCCTGCCCCGCCTGCGGCGCGCTCGACCATCTCGTCGCCTGCGGGCCGGGGGTGGAGCGGATCGCCGAGGAGGTGGACGCGCATTTCCCCGACGCGCGGGTGATCGTGCTGTCCTCCGACCTGCTCGGCGGGGTCAAGCGGCTCAGGCTGGAGCTCGACGCCATCGCCAATGGCGAGGCCGACATCGTCGTCGGCACCCAGCTCGTCGCCAAGGGCCACAACTTCCCCAACATGACGCTGGTCGGCGTGGTCGATGCCGACATCGGGCTGGCGAACGGCGACCCGCGCGCGGCCGAGCGCACCTTCCAGCTTCTCAGCCAGGTGACGGGCCGCGCCGGCCGCACCGGCCGCAAGAGCCTCGGCCTGATCCAGACCTGGCAGCCCGACCATCCGGTGATGCGGGCGATCGTCTCCGGCGACGCCGATGCCTTCTACCGCGAGGAGATCGCCGCGCGCGAGCGCGGCCGGCTGCCGCCCTTCGGCCGGCTGGCGGCGATCATCGTCAGTGCTGCGAGCCGCGCCGAGGCCGAGGCGCATGCGCGGTCCTTGCGCCGCGCCGCGCCCGAGACCGCCGACATCGCCGTGCTCGGCCCGGCCGAGGCGCCGCTGGCGCTCGTCGCCGGCCGCCACCGCTTCCGCCTGCTCCTGCACGGCGACCGGCGCGCCGACATGCAGGCCTTCCTGCGCGCCATGCTCAGGGCCGGCCCGAAGCCGCGCGGCTCGGTCCGGGTGCAGGTCGACATCGACCCGCAGAGCTTCGTGTGACGAGGGCGCCGCGAAAGCGATGCGCCGCAATTGCTGCCCTTCAGGGAAGCGGCGTAGCGGCCGGACGCCAGAAGGGTATTCTTCGCCAGAGACGGTGTTTCCGGGGGCCGAGACCCGCGATCCGCTCCGGCAGGTCGTCCACGCCGCTGCCGTAGAACCCGCTCACGGTCAGCTCCCGGCCATTGGAGCGCACGTGGCCGCAGTTGAACCTTTTAAACCGGGCGGTGCCGGCGATCACCGCGTAGGAAGGCTCGCGATAGACCCATCGCGCGCTGTCGAGCGCCACCACGAGGGCGCTTCGGTGCAGGACCTTGAGCGTCTTTCCATCCCATTCGAGCACCACCGCGCCCGAATGAAGGGAAGCCCAGGCATTTTGCAGTTCGACGCAAGTAAATGCGATGACTATCGCAAGGATAAACAGCATGTTCTGGTTGTCGATCGCCATATATGCAAAGAGAAGATATATTGCCGACAGGATCGCTATCACGCTGAAGCAACGTCCGGTCCGGCTCT
>JALHFU010000231.1:0-5518 GCA_022838525.1 Hyphomicrobiales bacterium
GCGCGCACCGAGGGCATTCTGGCCAGCACCGCCGCCACCTTGTCGCCGACCTCGATGCGCTTGCCGGCATAGAAGTAGCCGTCCGGCGCGATGAAGATCGCGGGCTCGATCTGGCCGAAGCGGTCGAGCACGCCCTGTTCGCCGAAATCGGGCGAGCACGACGACCAGATGGCGCCGAGCGAGGCAGCGGCGAGCATGCATGCGACCGTCTCGGGCATGTTCGGCATCATCGCCGCGATGCGGTCGCCGGCCTTGATGCCGTGGGCGCGGAAGAGCTGCTGCAGGCGCGAGACGAGGGCGCGCAACTCGTCCCAGGAGAGGCGCCGCGCCACCTTGTCCTCGCCGCGGAAGACGAGCGCATCGCCGGGACCGGACTTCTTCAAAAGGTTCTCGGCGAAGTTGAGCCGCGCGTCGGGGAAGAAGCGCGCGCCGGGCATGCGGTCCCCGTCGACCAGCACCCGCTCGCCGCGCTCGCCGACGATGCCGCACCAGTCCCAGACCAGCGGCCAGAACCCTTCCCGGTCCTCGACCGACCACGCGTGCAGCGTGTCGTAGTCGGCGATCGGACGGCCCGAGACCCGCGCCGCCGCCGCGATGAAGGCGCTCAGCGGCGCGGCCCTGATCCTGTCGTCGGACGGCGTCCACAGCGGCGCGGTATCGGTCATGCGGCTCCTCCCGGAAAATGTCGCCAATGCCGCGCACGGTTAAACATCCTGCCGCGGGTCAAGGCAAGCCGGCGAAAATACGATTCCGTTTGTTGGAAACCGCCATTGCGAGGCCATAAAAGCTTGAAATGCCGGTGTCCGGCGTATTGTTTAGCGAAACTGGATGCGCCGCGGGCGGAATCGGGGGCGGTGAGGCGGCATGCGAATCCTGACGGTGAAGAGAGGACTGGCAGCACTCGCCACTCTGGCGGTGCTCGCCCTGCTCGCCTTCGCCGCCCTGCCGTGGATCGCCTCCACCCAGATCGTGCGCGACCGCATCGCCTATGAGCTGAGCCTGTGGAGCGGCTACCGCGTGTCGCTCGGGGCCGCGCCCGTGCTCGACGTGTGGCCGGGCTTCGAGGCCCGGCTCGAGAACGTCGCCTTCCACGAATGGGCGAGCGACGGCCAGCCGCCGGTGCTGGAGGCCGAGTCGCTCGAGGTCACGCTGTCGCCGCTCGCGGCGCTGCGCGGCAACGTCGTGCTCTCCGGCATGTCGCTGCACCGGCCGCTGCTCCGGCTGTCGATGTCCGGCTCGGTGATCGACCTTCCCGCCTCGCCGGGCGGCGGGCGGATGATCCGCGCCGTGGAGGTGGCCCGCCGGGTGGTCGCCGAGAACCCGTCCAGCCCCGATGCCGGCGCGCTGCCGGACCCCTCGCTCAACCGCGGCGCCCGGCTCGTCGCCACCGGCATCTGGCGCGGCGAGAACGTCGCCGTCGAGGCCTCCGCCACCTCGCCGCTGCTGCTGATGGCCGGCGGCAGCACCACGGTCAACGCCTCGTTCAAGGCGCCGCTCGTCGAGGCGAGCTTCGAGGGCGTAGCGAACCTGTCGGGCGAGGCCTATTTCGAGGGACCTGCGAAGCTCTCCTCGCCGTCGATCCGCCGCATGCTCGAATGGTCCCAGACCCGGATCGCGCCCGGCGCGGCCATCGGGGCGATGACGCTCGCCAGCCGGGTGCAGGGCAACGCGAGGCGCCTGCGGCTCGACCAGACGGCGCTGACGCTCGGCGGCAACACCGGCCGCGGCGTGCTCGATCTCTCCTTCGCCGATCCGGTGCCGGCCATCTCCGGCACGCTGGCCTTCGACAAGCTCGATCTGCGCTCCTTCCTGCTCGCCTTCACGCCCGGCGCGCCGGGAACGGAGAGCCTCCGGGACAGGATCGACACCGCCTTTTCCGACCAGCTCTCGCTCGACCTCCGGCTGTCCTCGGCCGCCGCCACGCTCGGCGGCGTGGCGCTGACCGACATCGCCGCCTCGGCGCAGGTCAAGGGCACGCTGGCGGCCTTCGACGTCTCCGACGCCACCGCCTTCGGCGGCGAGGTGCAGGCCGGCCTGCGCATCGACGGCGCGGGCGAGGAGAAGACCGTCGAGATGCGGCTGATGGCCAACAATGTCGATGCCTTCGCGCTTGCCAAGGCCGCGGGCGCCGAGCGCCTGCTGCCGCAGGGCAGGGCCACGATGTCGGTCATGCTCAAGGGCGCGGGCGGCGACTGGGAGACGGCGTTGCGCCGTGCGGAAGGCTCGGTGTCGGCGTCGCTGGGGCAGGGGGCGCTGGTCGGCCTCGACCTCGCGAAGTTCCGGACGCTGTGGAGCGGCGGCGGCTTCTTCCCGCTGACGGAGGTCGCCGGCGGCACGCTGCCGCTGCGCGGCCTCGACTTCAAGGCGAGGATCGCCGGCGGCGTCGCCCGCATCGAGAAGGCCAACGCGACGCTCGACCAGCGGCTGGTGCTGTCGCTCGCCGGCATCGTCCACTATTTCGGCCGGGCGCTGGCGCTCTCGGGCTACTTCACGCCGCTGGCCGAGGACGGCTCGCGCGGCGAGGCCGAGATGCCCTTCTTCGTCGGCGGCGCGTGGGACACGCCTTTCGTCTCGCCGGCTCCCGGCGAGTTCGGCTTCGAGTGACGCGGCGCGCCCGCGCTCAATAGGCGTATTCGAGGAACACCGGCTCGATCGAGCCGCCCCAGCGGGTGCGCCAGGCGGTCAGCATTTCCTCGGCGCTGGTGGTGCCGCGCGCCACGACCTCGTCGAGCGGCGCGAGGTAGCCGGTCTCGTCGCTGCCCTCGCGGTTCCTGCGCGCGCGCGCGGCGAGCCCGCGCCGCGAGATGTCCAGGACCTCGCGGGCGACGTCGCGCAGCGCGGCGTTGCGGAACGGCGTCGCCAGCGCCTCGGTCGGCACCGCGTTGCGCATGGCGATCACCTCGGCGAAGCTCCAGTCCCGCGTCAGCGCCTCGGCGGCGTCGAGCGCCGCCTCGTCGTAGAGCAGCCCGACCCAGAAGGCCGGCAGCGCGCAGATGCGCCGCCACGGCCCGCCGTCGGCGCCGCGCATCTCGAGGAACCGCTTCAGCCGCACGTCGGGGAACAGCGTCGACAGGTGGTTGGCCCAGTCGCCGATGGTGGGCATGCCGTCCGCCACCTCGTTGCGCAGCGCGCCCCCCATGAACTGGCGGAAGGTGACGTGGGTGGCGTCGAAATAGCGGCCCTCGCGGATGATGAAATACATCGGCACGTCGAGCGCCCATTCGACGTAGTCGGCGAAGCCGAACTCGGGCGAGAAGCAGAATTCCGGGATGCCCGAGCGCTGGTTGTCGGTGTCGCGCCAGATGTCGCCGCGCCAGCTCCGGAGGCCGTTCGGCCGCCCCTCGGTGAAGGGCGAGCTGGCGAACAGCGCCGTCGCCAGCGGCTGCAGCCTGAGCGAGACCTGCATCTTGCGCCGCATGTCGGCTTCGCTGGCGAAGTCGAGATTCACCTGGATGGTGCAGGTGCGGTACATCATGTCGAGGCCCTGGCTGCCGACCTTCGGCATGTAGGCCGTCATGATGTCGTAGCGCGACTTGGGCATGCGCGGCGTCTCGGCGAGCGTCCATTTGGGGCTGGCGCCGAGGCCGAGGAAGCGGATGCCGAGCGGCTCGGCCACCTCGCGGAGCTGGGCGAGATGGGCGTTGCTCTCGCGGCAGGTCTGGTGGATCGTCTCCACCGGCGCGCCCGACAGCTCGAACTGGCCGCCGGGCTCGAGGCTGATCGCCCCCTGTCCGGTCGGCTCGACCAGGCCGATGATGTGGCCGGCATCGACGATCGGCTCCCAGCCGAGCAGGCGCTGCATGCCTTCGAGCAGCGCCTTGATGCCGCGCTCGCCGCCATAGGGCACCGGCCGGTTGCCGTCGACATAGAACGGGAACTTCTCGTGCTCGGTGCCGATGCGCCACTTGTCCTTCGGCTTGCAGCCGGCGGCGAGGTAGGAGACAAGCTCGTCCACCCGCTCGATCGGATGGAAATCGGTGGTGTCGCGCGCCATGTCCTGTCTCGTCCCCAGCCTGCCGTGAACCGCCGCTTGCGGCGGCCGCGCGCGAGTGTTGAGCGGAACTTTCCGCCGCGATCAAGCGAAAAATCCTGACGGCCCGATCAGCCGCCCTCATCGATCACATGGAGCCTCCCCAGTCGCCGAGCGTCGCCTGCACCAGCGCAAGGGCCGCGACCGCGGCGGTGTCGGCGCGCAGGATGCGCGGCCCGAGCGGGATGGCCGTGACGAAAGGAAGCGCTCTCAGCATGCGCCGCTCGTCGTCTGAGAACCCGCCCTCCGGGCCGACGAGAAGGCCGATCTTCGCCTCGGCGACCGCCCGGAGCGCGGGCAGCGGATTGTCGGTCGCCGCGTCCTCGTCGCAGAAGATCAGCCGCCGCTCCCGGTCCCATCCGGCAAGCAGCCGGTCGAGCTTCACCGGCGGGTGCAGCGCCGGCAGCGAAAGCACGCCGCACTGCTCCGCCGCCTCGATCAGGTTGGCCTGCATCTTCTCCATCGGCGGCTTCGCCACCTGCGTGTGCTGCGTGACGACGGGCTGGAGCGCGCCCGCGCCCATCTCCACCGCCTTCTGCACCATGTAGTCGAGCCGCCCGGCCTTCAGCGGCGCGAAGGCGTAGACGAGGTCCGGCACCGGCGGCTGCGGCCGCTCCTGCCGCTCGACGGCGAGCCTCACCCCCTTCTTGCCGACAGCCGCGACGCGGCAGCGCCACTCGCCGTCGCGGCCGTTGAACACCAGAAGCTCCGCGCCCTCGGCCATCCGCAGCACATGGGCGAGATAGTGGCTCTGCCCCCGGTCGGCGTCGAACGCGAGGCCGGGGCGAAGGTCGTGCGGCACGAACAGCCGCTGCAATCTGTAGTTTGCGCGCATGACGCCGTGATGCGGCGCGGCCGCGGCCGGGTCAAGAGCCGCGATCGCCCGACTCGGCCCGACCGGCCCGACCGGGATGGCGCGCCGGCCATCCGCCGTGCCGTGAAAGCGGCGCCCTTGCCGCGGGTTGCGGTTGCGGGTAGGATATGTTCCGGTTTTGTTTCGGGAGGGGAGATGCGCCGACGCACCGGGGAGAGGATCAGCCCCATGCGGGCAGATAGCCCGCCCTGAGCGCAGCGACGGTCGCCCGCGGGGTGAGGAGCTGCACGGGCCCCGGCGGCAGCGGCTCGGCCGCGCCGTAGCGGGAAAAGCCCCAGGGTAGGGCGCCCGCGCCGCGGATCGCGTAGGCCTGCCCGTCGATGGCGATCATCGCCCCGTCCGGCAGCGCCTCCGCCTCGCCCGGTGCGAGGAGGGGCGGGGTTCCGCCCGAGGCGAGCCGCTGCCGGTGGAGGAGGGCGTCCATGGCCGGGGCGGACGCGTGCCCGAGGCCATTGCCGGCGGCGAAGCAGCGCCGGAAGTCCTCCGCCGCCGCACGCCGGCAGTAGAAGCAGGGGCGATGCCCGGCCGCGAGCGCCGTCACCTCGTCGAGGAAGAACAGCTCGGTCCAGCCCGCCCCGCCCGAGGGCGCGTTGCGGCCCATCGGCTGGCGTTTC
>JALHFU010000033.1:0-21398 GCA_022838525.1 Hyphomicrobiales bacterium
GAGGCGGCCCCGAGCGCCATGTAGCGGCCTTCGCTGCCGAGCGCGATCAGCCGGTAGCCCATGCCGACATAGCGGCCGACGAGCGCCGGATCGACGACGTAGATCGCCGCATGCTTGCCGGCGGCGCGGGCGCGGGCCGCGATATGGCCGATCGCCTCCATCATCTCTTCGAGCGACGGGTCCATCATGGCGCCGTTGGTCCATGCGATGGAGAAATCCGACGGTCCGACGAGGACGCCGTCGATGCCGGGCACGGCGAGGATGTCGTCGACGATGGCGAGCGCCTCGCGCGTCTCGATCATAGCGAAGGCCAGCGTTCCGGCGTTCGACTGCCGCATCCACTCGCGGGCATCGTCGCCGCCGAGGCGCGGCATGGCGAAGCTCGGCCCCCACGAGCGCTGGCCGACCGGGGGATATTTCATGGCCGTCGCGAAGGCCTGCGCGTCCGCCAGCGTGTTGACCATCGGCGCGATGACGGCCTCGGCCCCGAAGTCCAGCGCGCGGCTCGCCATGTCGAAGCGGCCGACGGGAATGCGCACCAGCCCTGGCTTGCCGGCGGCGATCACGGGCGCCAGCGCGCGCAGCACGCTGTCCTCATGGTGGCCGCCATGCTGCATGTCGAGCGTGACGGCGTCCATGACGGTCGCCGCCAGCGCCTCGGCGACAAGCGCGTCCGGCAGCGACGACCAGGCGGTGAAGACGGTCTCGCCGGCCTTGAGACGTTCGGCGAGCCTCATGCCGCTCACGCGTTCTTGACCTGCGCGATCGCCTCGTCGAGCAGATCGTCCATGGTGCGGCGGATCTGGTGGTCGGACTGGTCGACGCCGGCGGCGTCGAAGTCGGCGCGGATCTTGCGGAACACGTCGTCGTCGCCCGCTTCCTCGAAATCGGCGACCACGACCGCCTTGGCGTAGGCTTCTGCGTCCTCGCCGGTCTTGCCCAGCTTTTCGGCCGCCCACAGGCCAAGCAGCTTGTTGCGCCGCGCCGTCGCCTTGAACTTCAATTCCTCGTCGTGGGCGAATTTCTTCTCGAAGGCGTCCTTGCGGTCGTCCATGCTGGCCATGCGATATCCCTCCGGCTCCGTGGCGAATCCTTGATCCCATATGGGTGCGGCGATCACAAACCAAAAGCCCGCTCCGCGGTCAATATACGTGAGATTGCGGGGACGTGCGGCTTTTGCGCCGGATTGGCCGCCCCCTTCGCCGATTGACGATTGAGCATGGTGCGGGTTTGCGCTAGAGACCGGCTTGAGAATCCATGTCGCCGGCAGCTTCCGGCCGCAACCCGGAGCCTTCGCGCCCACCGCCGCTCCCAAAGACCAGAGATCGCCATGAACCGTCGCCGCCGCATCTACGAAGGCAAGGCCAAGATTCTTTACGAAGGGCCGGAGCCGGGAACCTTGATCCAGTTCTTCAAGGACGACGCCACCGCCTTCAACAAGAAGAAGCACGACGTGATCGACGGCAAGGGCGTGCTCAACAACCGCATCTCCGAGCACATCTTCACGCATCTGAACCGCATCGGCGTGCCGACGCATTTCATCCGCCGGCTCAACATGCGCGAGCAGCTGATCAAGGAAGTCGAGATCATCCCGCTCGAGGTCGTGGTGCGCAACGTCGCGGCCGGCTCGCTCGCCAAGCGGCTCGGCCTCGAGGAAGGCACGGTGCTGCCGCGCTCGATCATCGAGTTCTACTACAAGGCCGACGCGCTCGACGACCCGATGGTGTCGGAAGAGCACATCACCGCGTTCGGCTGGGCGAGCCCGCAGGAAATCGACGACATCATGGCGCTCGCCATCCGCGTCAACGACTTCCTCACCGGCATGTTCCTCGGCGTCGGCATCCAGCTCGTGGACTTCAAGATCGAGTTCGGCCGCCTCTACGAGGGCGACATGATGCGCATCGTGCTCGCCGACGAGATCTCGCCGGATTCCTGCCGCCTGTGGGACATCGCCACCAACGACAAGCTCGACAAGGACCGCTTCCGTCGCGACATGGGCGGGCTGGTCGAGGCCTATCAGGAGGTGGCGCGCCGCCTCGGCATCATGAACGAGAACGAGCCGCCGCGCCCATCCGGCCCGGTGCTCGTCTCCTCCAAGCCCGACAAGGGCAGCGTCCACTAACCCTGCCGGAGAGCTGAAGTGGTGAAAGCCCGCGTTACCGTCACCCTGAAGAACGGCGTTCTCGACCCGCAGGGCAAGGCGATCGAGGGCGCGCTCGGCGCGCTCGGCTTCGCCGGCGTCGGCCAGGTACGCCAGGGCAAGGTCTTCGACCTCGAACTCGATACCGCCGACAGGGCGAAGGCCGAGAAGGACCTGACCGCCATGTGCGAAAAGCTGCTCGCGAACACGGTGATCGAGAACTATAGTGTCAGCATAGTCTGAAGCCGGGGTTTCCGATGGCGGAAGTGACGAATGAGCTGATTTATGAGATTCTGAAAGGCATTCAGTTTCGTCTCGACAAGATCGAAGCCGGCATCGACGAGTTGCGGCAGGGTCACAATGCCATGCGTGGCCATATGATTTCGATCCAGACGGACATCAGCAACATTTACGGCATCCTCGGCCGCCACGACCAGCGCCTTGAGCGTATCGAGAAGCGGCTCGAACTGCACGAATTCGCCGAACCCCACACCCCCTACAGGCCAGAATGAAATCCGTCGTCGTCCTCCTCCCCGGCCTCAACCGCGACCGCGACATGATCGCGGCGCTGACCCGGATTGGCGGCAAGCCGCCGCTGACCGTGTGGCAGACCGACACCGACATCCCCGACGTCGACCTGATCGTCATCCCGGGCGGCTTCTCCTACGGCGACTACCTGCGCTGCGGCGCGATCGCGGCGCGCATGCCTGTGATGCGCGCTGTGGCCGACAAGGCGGCCAAGGGCGTCAAGGTGATGGGCGTGTGCAACGGCTTCCAGATCCTGCTCGAGGCGGGCCTGCTGCCCGGCGCGCTGATGCGCAACGCCTCGCTGCGCTTCGTCTGCCGCGAGGTGAAGCTCGAGGTCGCCAACGCCGACACCGCCTTCACCCGCGGCTATGCCAGGGGCCAGATCATCCGCTGCCCGGTCGCTCATCACGACGGCAACTATTTCACCGACGCCGAGACGCTTGCCCGCATCGAGGGCGAAGGCCAGGTCGTGTTCCGCTACGCCGAGGGCACCAACCCCAACGGCTCGATCAACGACATCGCCGGCATCGTCAATGCGCAGGGGAACGTGCTCGGCCTGATGCCGCATCCCGAAAACCTGATCGAGGCCGCCCATGGCGGCACCGACGGGCGGCCACTGTTCGAAAGCCTTCTCGGAGCCGCCGCGTGAGGGCGGCGGCCGGCGCGAGCCTGCTCGCCGCTCTTCTGTCGCTCGCCGCCTGCCAGTCCTCGCCTTCCGGTCCTTCGGCCGGCGGGCCGGGCAAGAGTGCTGCGCTGCGCAACATGGAGCAGGTGGCGATCGCGGCGCATCGCTGCTGGTTCGCCAGCAACGACCCGGCATTTCGCGGCTACAGCTTCGCCAACGAGCTGAATTCCTTCTCCGGGCGGCCGCGCTTCCTGCTGGTGCCCAAGGGCAATTTCGGCGGCAGGCCGCTTCTGGTCGTGCAGGCGGAAGGCGCGGCGGGCCGCGTCACGGCCTTCGGGCCGCTGATGGACGGGCCGGAGGGCGGGCGGATTTCGGCCGACATCAATCGCTGGGCGGCGGGTTCGTCGGCCTGCTCGTCCGCAGCCTGAGCTTCCGGCACAGGTCAATCCCAGAAAGATCGCCGGTATTCCTGTCGCGCCTCGTCGCGCGACACGCCGATATCGCGCAGCAGGCGGTCGTCCAGATCTTCCAGCGCCCTACGGCTGCGGAACCGTTCGACGGCATAGTCGTAGCGCCCGACCAGATACAGCACGAGCGCCCCGAGCCTGCGTCGCCGAACGCGCGGTGCAGCCTTTACGATTGTATCGATTGTACTCATTTTTAGAGTCTCAATTCTCGATTGAAACGACACAATCCATATGAATTGACTCTCTATTGCCTTCAATATAGAAAATTGTCACCATGACAAATTGGCTTCCCGACATTGCCGCCGGCGACGGACCGATCTATGCCCGGCTTGCCGACAGGATCGAGCAGGACATTTCGGCCGGCATCCTGCCTGCCGGTGCGAAGCTGCCGCCGCAGCGCGACCTCGCTTACGACCTCGGCGTGACGGTCGGTACCGTCGGGCGCGCCTATGCGCTGGTGCGCGAACGCGGCCTGCTCAGCGGCGAGGTCGGCCGCGGCACTTATGTGCGGGACCGGGGCG
The DNA here is from genome assembly GCA_022838525.1 of Hyphomicrobiales bacterium. Lineage (GTDB taxonomy): Bacteria > Pseudomonadota > Alphaproteobacteria > Rhizobiales > Rhizobiaceae > Aerobium. The sequence goes on from JALHFU010000033.1 coordinate 4,282, forward strand.
CAGCGGCGCCGGCGCCGGCCGGCGAGATTTCCCCTCTCACCGACGGCACCCGTCTCCATGACGCGCCGGGCGAAAAGCTCCGCTTCGACAGCACGGCGGCGCCGGAGGTCGGCCAGAGCGACGACATCGGCGTGCTGCTCGGCGCGATCCAGCGGGAAAACCCCGCAGACCTCGCAAGCTACACGCGCCGCTTTCCGCAATCGTGGTTCGCGGCCGGTTCGGCGTGGCTGGCGCGCAACGGCTTCCGGCCGTCGCCGGAGTACATCGTGCCGACCCTGGGCGTCCATGCCGGCGTGATGGCGGTGATTTCCGCCGCCACCGCCCCCGGCGACGGCATCGTCTTCGAGCATATCACCTATTCGCAGCTCGCGCGAGGCGCACGGCTGATCGGCCGGCGCGCCATGCTCGTCGCGGCAGACGGGGACGGCGTGGTCCCGGACGATTTCGAGCGTCTCTGCGCCCAGCGCCACCCGAAGATGGCCTTCCTGATGCCGACGGCGCAGAACCCGACCCTGTCGATCATGCCCGAGGCGAGGCGCAGGCAGATCGCCGAGATCGCGGCGCGGCACAACGTGCTGCTGGTGGAGGACGACCTCTACGGTGCCCTCACCGACGATCCGACGCCCCTGCTCACCGAGTTCGCGCCGGACCGCACCTTCCTCGTCGGCGGGCTTTCGAAGTCGGTCGCCGCCGGCGTCCGCGGCGGCTGGGTCCTGTGCCCGCCGCATTTCACCGACCGCGTCCGCATCGCCCACAAGATGACCACCGGCGGCCTGCCCTTCGTGCTGGCGGAGCTGTGCGCGCGTCTCGTGCTGTCGGGCAGCGCCGCGGCGATCCGCACGCGCGTGATCGCCGAGATCAACGCCCGCCTCGCGCTGGCGCGGGATGCCCTCGCGGGCTTCGACTACCTGTCGCAGCCCAACATCCCGTTCCTCTGGCTCGCCCTGCCCGAGCCCTGGCTTTCAGGCACGTTCAAGAACGCGGCGTTCGAGCAGGGCGTGCTGATCGACGACGAGGACGAGTTCAAGGCGGGGCGCACGGAGCAGGTGTTCCACCGCGCCCGCATCGGCATAACCGTGCCGCGCCGGCGCGAGGATGTCGCGCGCGGGCTCGCGGTGCTGCGCGACCTGCTCGAAGGCGGCCGCGCCGGCTACGACAGCTTCGGCTGAGAATCTGTCGACACTGCGAATTTACGTACAATAGCGGTTCATTGCGCCGGCCTTGTGCGCTAAGGAACGCAGACCTCATCTCCGACAGGGCTGCTGTGCGCGCATGATCCGCAACGACATTCCCATCACCGACGAGCTGATCGCCTCGCACGGCCTCAAGCCCGACGAGTACCGGCGCATCCTCGACCTCATCGGCCGTGAGCCGAGCTTCACCGAGCTCGGCATCTTCTCGGCGATGTGGAACGAGCACTGCTCGTACAAATCCTCGAAGAAATGGCTGCGGACGCTGCCGACCAAGGGGCCGCGCGTCATCCAGGGGCCGGGCGAGAATGCCGGCGTCGTCGACATCGGCGACGGGCAGGCCGTCATCTTCAAGATGGAGAGCCACAACCACCCCTCCTTCATCGAGCCCTATCAGGGCGCGGCGACCGGCGTCGGCGGCATCCTGCGCGACGTCTTCACCATGGGCGCGCGGCCCATCGCGGCGATGAACGCGCTGCGCTTCGGCGAGCCGGACCATCCGAAGACGAAGCATCTCGTCTCCGGCGTCGTCGCCGGCGTCGGCGGCTACGGCAACTCGTTCGGCGTGCCGACAGTGGGCGGCGAGGTGCAGTTCGACGCCCGCTACAACGGCAACATCCTCGTCAACGCCTTCGCGGCCGGCCTCGCCGATGCGGATGCGATCTTCTATTCCAAGGCGTCGGGCGTCGGCCTGCCCGTGGTCTATCTCGGCGCCAAGACCGGGCGCGACGGCGTCGGCGGCGCGACCATGGCCTCGGCCGAGTTCGACGATTCCATCGAGGAGAAGCGGCCGACCGTGCAGGTCGGCGATCCGTTCACGGAAAAGTGCCTGCTCGAAGCCTGCCTTGAGCTGATGGCGTCGGGCGCGGTGATCGCCATCCAGGACATGGGCGCGGCCGGCCTCACCTGCTCGGCCGTCGAAATGGGCGCCAAGGGCGACCTCGGCATCCGCCTCGACCTCGACAAGGTGCCGGTGCGCGAGGAGCGCATGAGCGCCTACGAGATGATGCTGTCGGAAAGCCAGGAGCGCATGCTGATGGTGCTGCGCCCCGAGAAGGAAGAGGAAGCCGAAGCCATCTTCCGCAAATGGGGGCTGGATTTCGCCATCGTCGGCGAGACGACCGACGATCTGCGCTTCCGCGTCTTCCATCAGGGCGACGAGGTGGCGAACCTGCCGATCAAGGAGCTGGGCGACGAGGCGCCGGAATACGACCGGCCGTGGGTCGAGCCGAAGGTCCCTGCCCCGCTCGCGGACGTTCCGGCGATGGACGTCGCCGATGCGCTGGTCAGGCTCGTCGGCTCGCCGAACCTTTCCTCGCGCCGCTGGGTGTGGGAGCAGTACGACACGCTGATCCAGGGCAACTCGCTGCAGATTCCAGGCGGCGACGCCGGCGTGGTGCGCGTCGAGGGCCATGCGGCCAAGGCGCTCGCCTTCTCCTCGGACGTCAATCCGCGCTATTGCGAGGCCGACCCGTTCGAGGGCGGCAAGCAGGCGGTGGCGGAGTGCTGGCGCAACCTCACCGCCACCGGCGCGCTGCCGCTCGCCGCGACCGACAACCTGAATTTCGGCAATCCCGAGCGGCCCGAGATCATGGGGCAGTTCGTGCGCGCCATCCAGGGCATCGGCGAGGCCTGCCGCGCGCTCGATTTCCCCATCGTCTCCGGCAACGTCTCGCTGTACAACGAGACCAACGGCCAGGGCATCCTGCCGACGCCGACCATCGCCGGCGTCGGGCTGATCGACGACTGGGCGAAGATGGCACGCATCGGCTTCGCGGCCGAGGGCAAGGCGATCGTGCTCGTCGGCGCGCCGGCCGCCTGGGGCACGCATCTCGGCCAGTCCGCTTTGCTGCGCGAGCTTTTCGGCCGCAACGACGGCCCGCCGCCGCCGGTCGATCTCGCCCACGAGCGCAGGGCGGGCGACTTCGTGCGCGGGCTGATTCGCGACGGCGTCGCGACCGCCTGCCACGACCTTTCCGACGGCGGGCTGGCCGTGGCGCTCGCCGAGATGGCGATGGCGTCCGGCATCGGCGCGACGGTGAACCAGCTCGACGACACCGACCCGGTCGCCACCTTCTTCGGCGAGGATCAGGGCCGCTATCTGGTGACGATGCGTCGCGACGCCGTCGATCACTTCCTTGAGAAGACCGCGCCGGCGAGCGGCCTGTTCTGCGCATGGATCGGCACCACCGGCGGGGCGTCCTTGAAGCTCGGCAATGCCCGTGCCATACCTGTCGCAGAACTCAAGGCAGCGCATGAAGGCTGGTTCGCCGCCTTCATGGGCAACTGAAAAGGAACCTGTCATGGCCATGGACGCACACGAGATCGAACGTCTTATCCGGCAGGGCATTCCCGACGCCGTGGTGACGATTCGCGATCTCGCCGGCGATGGCGACCACTATGCGGCCGAAGTGGTGGCCGAGAGCTTCCGCGGCAAGACCCGCGTGCAGCAGCACCAGATGGTCTACGACGCCCTCAAGGGCAATATGGGCGGCGTGCTGCATGCGCTCGCGCTCCAGACCAGCGCGCCGGACTGAGCGGCCGGGCGCCGGATTGCGCGGCGCGCCGTTCTACCATAGATAGAGCCGAGCCAAACATTTCGCCGGGCCTTGAACCCGGCGCGAAAGGACAAGCCAATGAGCGACATCGCCGGTTTCATCGACAACGAGGTCAAGGGCAACGACGTCGTGCTCTTCATGAAGGGCACGCCGGGCTTCCCGCAGTGCGGCTTCTCGGGGCAGGTCGTGCAGATCCTCGACTATCTCGGCGTCGACTACAAGGGCATCAACGTTCTCACTTCGGACGAGCTGCGCCAGGGCATCAAGGATTATTCCAACTGGCCGACCATTCCCCAGCTTTACGTGAAGGGCGAGTTCGTCGGCGGCTGCGACATCATCCGCGAGATGTTCCAGGCGGGCGAGTTGCAGGGGTTCTTCGCCGACAAGGGCGTGGGGCTTCGCAACGCGGTCTGACGCCAGCCAGCCACTGCAAGCAAGCATAACGATGCGCCGGCTTGCCGGCGCATCTTCATTTTGAACGCCTTCATTCCAGATTGGAGAATTCCGGCCATGCAGGACACGACCGGACAACGGCCGGCCGCCGGCCTGCCCCTGCCCCGAATCGAGTTCATCGCGCTCGCCGCGGCACTGATGTCGCTGAACGCGCTCGCCATCGACATCATGCTGCCGGGTCTTCAGGAGATCGGGGCGGACCTCGGCGTCGACAACGAGAATCACCGCCAGTACGTCATCTCGGCCTATTTCGCCGGCATGGCGGCGGCGCTCCTGCCCTACGGCCCGGCCTCCGACCATTTCGGCCGGCGCGGGCCGGTGCTGTTCGGCCTCGTCATCTATGTCGGCGCCGCCATCGGCGCGGCCTTCTCGTCGAGCTTCGAGATGCTGCTCGCGCTGCGCTTCATCCAGGGCATCGGCGCGGCCTCGACGCGCGTCATCGCCGTGTCGATGGTGCGCGACTGCTTCGGCGGCCGCCAGATGGCCGAGACCATGTCGCTGATCTTCATGGTGTTCATGGTGATCCCGGTCGTCGCGCCGTCCATCGGGCAGGTCATGATGCTGGTGGGCGACTGGCGCTTCATCTTCATCGCCATGGGCCTGATCGGCCTCGCCATCGCCCTGTGGGCGGCCTTCCGCATGCCCGAGACGCTGCACCCGCACGACCGGCGGCCGTTCACGCTCGGCTCGATCGGCAACGCGTTCGGGGTCGTGCTCACCAACCGCTTCTCGCTCCTCTACACGCTGGCGTCGACGGCCGTGTTCGCGTCGCTGTTCGCCTTCATCAACTCGGCGCAGCAGATCTATGTCGGCATCTACGGCATGGGCGTGCTGTTCCCGATCCTGTTCGCGCTGGTCGCCGGCTTCATGGCGCTGTCGTCCTACCTGAACTCGCGGCTGGTGGTGCGCTTCGGCATGCGCAGGCTGTCGCACGGCGCGCTGACCGGGTTCATGCTGGTGTCGGGCGTGTGGTTCTTCTGGTCGCTCTGGGGCCACCTGCCGATCACGCCGTTCGTGATCCTGTTCGCCATCGCCATGTTCCAGTTCGGCTGGATCGGCTCCAACTTCAACTCGATCGCCATGGAGCCGCTCGGCCACATCGCGGGGTCGGCGTCGTCGGTGCAGGGCTTCGTCCAGACGCTGGGCGGCGGCCTGATCGGCGCGCTGATCGGGCAGGCCTTCGACGGCACCACGACGCCGCTCGCGGCCGGCTTCTTCACGCTGGCGATCGTCGCCCTCCTGCTGGTGGCGATCGCCGAGCGCGGCCGGCTCTATCGCAGCAGCCCGCCCAACCTCACGCGGGAGTGAGGCCGATCGCGGCGAAATCGAACAGGTTGCGGTCGAGCAGATGGCTCGGCCGCACGTTCGCCAGCGCGCGGATCATCGTGTCCTTGCGGCCGGGCATCCGGCGCTCGATGTCCTGAAGCATCGCCTTCATGGCGTTGCGCTGCAGCCCGTCCTGGCTGCCGCACAGGTCGCAGGGAATGATCGGGAAGGCCATCGCATCGGCGAATTTCGCCAGATCCGCCTCGGCGCAGTAGGCCAGCGGCCGCAGCACCATGACGTCGCCCTCGTCGTTCATCAGCTTGGGCGGCATCGCGGCGAGCCGGCCGCCATGGAACAGGTTGAGGAAGAAGGTCTCCAGAATGTCCTCGCGGTGGTGGCCGAGCACCAGCGCCGCACACCCCTCCTCGCGCGCGATGCGATAGAGATGGCCGCGCCTGAGCCGCGAGCACAGCGAGCAATAGGTGCGGTTTTCCGGGATCTTGTCGGTGACGACGGAATAGGTGTCCTGATACTCGATGCGGTGGGGAACGCCGTTCGCCTTGAGGAAATCCGGCAGGATGTGCTTGGGGAAGTTCGGCTGCCCCTGGTCGAGATTGCAGGCAAAGAGCTCGACCGGCAGCAGGCCGCGCCATTTGAGGTCGAGCAGCAGCGCCAGAAGCCCGTAGGAATCCTTGCCGCCGGACAGTGCCACCAGCCAACGCTCGCCGGCCCGCGCCATTGCGAAATCCTCGAGCGCCTGCCGCGTGTCGCGCAGGAGGCGCTTGCGCAGCTTGTTGAACTCGACGGTCGAGGGCGCGTCGCGGAACATCGGATGGTATGCGGCGCCGTCGTCGGCCGCCTGCTCCGCCTCGAACCGTTCCTGTCTGATTCCGATATTCATTCAAGCATAACCACTTCGGCTGAGAATGCGGGCCCATCCCCGGCGCCCGTGACGCCGTCCCATGAAGGAGAGATCGCCATCCGCCCGGACCGGCCCTCTGCCAGCAATGCGCAGGCTGCAAAGTTGCTGTCAATCGCCCCGCCGCAAAGCCTGGCGGGAAAAGCGCTGCGTTTCGGCATCGTCGGCGTCTTCAACACGGTCGTGGACCTCGCGGCCTTCGCGCTGCTGCTCGCCGCCGGCGCGCCGGCGCTTGCCGCCAATGTCGGCGCGTGGCTCGTCGCCGTCAGCGTCTCCTACGCCGTGAATTCGCGCTGGTCGTTCGAGCGCAGCGGCGAGTTGCACGAGGCGCGCTCCATCGCCCGCTTCCTCGGCATGGGCGCGCTGATCTCGCTCGGCGTGTCGAGCGGCGCGATCCTGGCGCTGGCACCCTTTACCGGCCTGTGGCCGGCGAAGCTGATCGGCGTCGGCGTCGCGGCCGTGCTCAACTTCTTCGCCGCCCGCTGGTCGATCGAGAACCGCCTGCGCTGACGCGGACCTCTAGAAACGGAGAAGCCGCCGGGCGAACCCGACGGCTTCGGAAAGACCTGAAATCCGGTACGGATCAGCGCGAGTAGAACTCGACCACTAGGTTCGGCTCCATCTGCACCGCGAACGGCACGTCGGAGAGGCCCGGAACGCGGGCATAGGTGGCGACCATCTTGTTGTGGTCGACCTCGATGTAGTCCGGCACGTCGCGCTCGGCGAGCTGCACCGACTCCAGCACGATGGCGAGCTGCTTCGACTTCTCGCGCACCTCGATCACGTCGCCCGGCTTGCATCGGTACGAGCCGATGTTGACGCGGCGGCCGTTGACGTTGACGTGGCCGTGGTTGACGAACTGGCGCGCGGCGAAGATCGTCGGCACGAACTTGGCGCGATAGACGATGGCGTCGAGGCGCGACTCGAGCAGGCCGATCAGCGTGTCCGGCGTGTCGCCCTTGCGGCGCGCGGCCTCCTCGTAGGTCTTGCGGAACTGCTTCTCGGAAATGTCGCCGTAGTGGCCCTTCAGCTTCTGCTTGGCACGGAGCTGCAGGCCGAAGTCGGACAGCTTGCCCTTGCGGCGCTGGCCGTGCTGGCCCGGGCCGTATTCGCGGCGGTTCACCGGGGACTTCGGACGGCCCCAGATGTTCTCGCCCATGCGGCGGTCGATCTTGTACTTTGCGGATTCGCGCTTGCTCATCGCATTCCCTTTCAACACGTTGCACCCGAAAGCTCATGCTCCGGGCGAAGGAAACGCGCCCTCCTCTGGCTCCCGTTTGCGGAGCCTGACAGGACATCCCACGCACGCATTGCGAAGATGTCCACGGGACACGTCGAAAAAATCCCGACGCCTTGCGGCGCGGGACTGGCGGCTCACTAAAGGAACATGCCGGCAAAGTCAACGCCGCGGCGGGCGATCCGGCGCATTCCTCAGCCGGGCACGGCCAGCCCGAAGCCCTGCATCAGCCGGCGGGCGAGGAAGTCGGGCTTTCCCGAGGTGAAGACGGCGATGTCGGGCTCGGCCGCGCCGCCGCTCCCCGGCTCGCGCGGCGCCAGCAGCGAAAGCGCCTGCCGCGCGATGGCCTCGGCCGGGTCGAGCCAGTCCACCGGCCACGGGGCGGTCTTGCGCATGCGGTTGGCGAGGAAGGGGTAGTGCGTGCAGGCCAGCACCACGATGTCGGTGCGCCGGCCCTCCATTTCCACGAAGCAGGGCGCGATCTCCTGCCGCACCACCTCCTCGTCGACGAAGCCCTCGCGCATGTAGATTTCGGCGAGCGCGGCGAGCCGGTCGGAGCCGACGAGGCGGACATGGCAGTGCCCGGCCCACTTCTCGATCAGGTCGCGCGTGTATTGCCGCCGGACCGTGCCGGGCGTGGCCAGCACCGAGACGAGGCCGGAGCGGGTGCGCTCCGCCGCCGGCTTGATCGCCGGCACCGTGCCGACGAAGGGCGTCCTCGGAAACGCCGCGCGCAGGTCGGCGAGCGCCAGCGTCGAGGCCGTGTTGCACGGGATGACGGCGATCTCGGGGTCGTATTCGGCGAGCAGCCGGCCGAAGAGCGACAGGAGACGCTCGCGCAGCGCCGGCTCCTCCCACCGCCCATAGGGAAAGGCGGCGTCGTCGGCGACGTAGACGAAGCGGCGGTCGGGCATCAGGACGCGCGCCTCGCGCAGCACCGTCAGCCCGCCGACGCCGGAATCGAACATCAGGATCGGCCGGTCATTCATCCGGTTTCCGCTCTTTCCCCTCGCTCCCCGGCGCGTGCGCCCCCTTGCCGTGCACCCTTGCGTCGGCCTTCGCCTTGCGCTCCGGATAGACCGCGCCGCGCGGCTCCTTCGGCGAGAAATAGTCGAGCGAGGCGACGACGCCGCGCAGGACCTTGATCTCGGCGTCGGAAAAACCCGGCCGGGTCAGCACGGCGCGCAGATTGTCGACCATCTTCGGCTTCTTCGTGGCGGGGCGGAAATAGCCGCGCGCGGAAAGCGCATCCTCGAGATGGTCGAGCAGGCCGTGAAGCGCCTCCTTCGGCGCGGGCACCATCTCGGGGCCGCGAAAGAGGGTATCGGTCTCGGCCTCGAGGCCCGACTTCATCCACTCGTAGGACATCAGCAGCACGGCCTGCGCGATGTTGAGCGAGGCGAAGGCGGGATTGACCGGGAAGGTCACGATCTCGTCGGCCAGCGCCACCTCTTCATTGTAGAGCCCGAAGCGCTCGCGGCCGAACAGGATGCCGGTCCTGTGCACCGCGGCGAAGGCGGCGCGCAGCTTGCGCCCCGCCTCGACCGGCCCCAGCACCGGCTTGAAGCCGTCGCGCTCGCGCGCCGTGGTGGCGACGACGTAGTTGAGGTCGGCGATGGCCTCGCGCAGCGTCCCGAACACCACCACGCCGTCGATGACGTGATCGGCCTTGGAAGCGGCGGCGCGCGCCTTCTCGCTCGGCCAGCCGTCGCGCGGGGAGACGAGGCGCAGCTCGCCGAGGCCGAAATTGGCCATGGCGCGCGCCACCATGCCGATGTTCTCGCCGAGCTGCGGCTCGACGAGGACGATCGCCGGTCCTTCGTTGATCATCCGCCTTTCGCGGTCGGTTCCAGCCATGCCCTTCCTCTGAGGTTCAGGTCGCTCCACTGGCACAGTTCGGGGCAAAACGGAACGGGTCAGCGCGAAAGGAAAGCGCGCATCGCAGCCGCGACTTCGGCCGGCTTCTCGTGCAGCACCCAGTGGCTGGCGTCGGCGATGCGCTCGACGGCGAGATCGGGCGCGAAGCGGTCGAGCCCCGCAAGGCAGGACGGCTGCAACGCCTGGTCCGCCTCGCCCCAGACGACGAGATGCGGCATGGCGACGCGAAACGCAGCCTCCGGCATGTCGAGCACGAGCGACGCCGGGGGCTCCTCGCCCGGCGCGGGCACCGCCAGCGGCGAGGCGCGATACCAGTTGAGCATCGCCGTCAGCGCGCCCTCCTGCGACCATGCGCCGAGATAGGCGTCGCGCAGGCCGGGCGTCATGAAGCGCGCGGTCGAGAAACCGTCGATCATCCGCAGCAGCCGGCGGAAATTGTCTTCGGACAGGATGGCCTCCGCATCGGGCGCCCGGAGCCGGTTGATATACTGGCTCGCTTTGCGCTGCTCCTCGTCCTCGAAGATCGCGCGCTGGAAGCAGACGGGATGGACGCCGTTGGCGACGACAAGGTGCGACAGCCTTTCCGGGTGGGCGAAGGCGTAGGCATAGGCGACCGACGCGCCCCAGTCGTGGCCGGCGAGCACGAAGGGGCGGTCGGGCGACAGGCGGTCGGCCAGCGAGGCGAGATCGGCGACCATGTGCCTGACGCGATAGCTTTCGACGCCGTCGGGCTTCGACGACAGGTTGAAGCCGCGCTGGTCGGGCGCGACGAGGTGAAAGTCGCCGGCAAGCCCCGACATCACCGCCGCCCAGGCGCCCCAGTATTCGGGAAAGCCGTGCAGGCAGATGACCAGCGGCGCGCCCGGCTCTCCCGTCGACGCGACATTGAGGCGCACCGTCCCGGTATCATGGATTTCAAATCGAAAATTCATGTCCTTCGCTCCTCCGGCCGGGTCGAATTTCCACAATTCGCACGGCTTTGCCTATTCAACGCGCGGTGCTATGAGAGGCCGCATTTCAAGTCGAACTTCCAGGGGACTTCCCCCTTTCCCGAAAAACGAGGCGTTTCTCATGGCGAAGATCAAGGTGGACAATCCCGTCGTAGAGCTCGACGGCGACGAGATGACCCGCATCATCTGGCAGCTCATCAAGGACAAGCTGATCCACCCCTATCTCGACATCGATCTTCACTACTACGACCTCGGGATCGAGTATCGCGACCAGACCGACGACCAGGTGACGATCGACGCCGCCAACGCGATCAAGAAGTACGGCGTTGGCGTCAAGTGCGCCACCATCACTCCCGACGAGGCGCGCGTCGAGGAGTTCGGCCTCAAGAAGATGTGGAAGTCGCCCAACGGCACCATCCGCAACATCCTCGGCGGCGTCATCTTCCGCGAGCCGATCATCTGCAAGAACGTGCCGCGCCTCGTGCCGGGCTGGACGCAGCCCATCGTCGTCGGCCGCCATGCCTTCGGCGACCAGTATCGCGCCACCGATTTCCGCTTCCCCGGCAAGGGCAAGCTGACGATCAAGTTCGTCGGCGAGGACGGCCAGGTGATCGAGCACGACGTGTTCGACGCGCCCGGCTCGGGCGTGGCCATGGCCATGTACAATCTCGACGATTCGATCCGCGACTTCGCCCGCGCCTCGCTGAACTACGGCCTGCTGCGCGGCTATCCGGTGTATCTGTCGACCAAGAACACCATCCTCAAGGCCTATGACGGCCGCTTCAAGGACATCTTCCAGGAGATCTACGAGGCCGAGTTCGCCGCCGCCTTCAAGGAAAAGAAGATCTGGTACGAGCATCGGCTGATCGACGACATGGTGGCGTCGAGCCTGAAGTGGTCGGGCGGCTATGTCTGGGCGTGCAAGAACTACGACGGCGACGTGCAGTCCGACACCGTCGCGCAGGGCTACGGCTCGCTCGGCCTGATGACCTCGGTGCTGATGACGCCGGACGGCAGGACCGTCGAGGCGGAGGCCGCGCACGGCACCGTCACCCGCCACTACCGCCAGCACCAGAAGGGCGAGGAGACCTCGACCAACTCCATCGCCTCGATCTTCGCCTGGACGCGCGGCCTCGCCCACCGCGCCAAGCTCGACGACAATGCGGAGTTGAAGCGCTTCGCCGAGACGCTGGAGCGCGTGTGCATCCAGACCGTCGAATCCGGCTTCATGACCAAGGATCTCGCGCTGCTGATCGGCGCCGACCAGCCCTGGCTCTCCACCACGGGCTTCCTCGACAAGATCGACGAGAACCTGCAGAAGGCCATGGCCTGACGCACGCGCCCCGCAGCCTCATGGCGCGGACGGGACGAAAAGGCGGCTTCGGCCGCCTTTTTGCTTTGCGGCCGGATGAAAGGCCGAACTTTTGGCGCGCAGGCGCGTTACTCAAGAGGCTTCATGCCCGACAACAATCGACGGAGAATTTCATGCTTCACAGAAAGCTTCTGCTCGGCATCGCGCTCGGCGGCCTGATGACCGGCGGCGTGGCCATGGCGCAGACCGCATGGGTCGAGGTCAGCGACAACGTGCATGTGGCCGCGTTCGGCGCCATAGCCGATCAGGTGGACGACTGGGACGTCCACGACGCAGCCGGCACCGTGATCGGCGAGGTCGACGAGGTCGTCGGCCCCGACGCCGGAACGCCGACCGCGCTGGTGGTCGACTTCGAAGGCAATGCCGGCTATGCCGACCGCGACGTCGTCATTCCCCTCGACCAGTTCACGCGGGAAAACAACCGCCTGACGCTGAACGCAGCGCCGGACGCCGTCGGCGCCATGGAACCGTGGAACGACTGACCCGCCTGCGGGCAGACGGCTTTCGGGCACATGGAAAGGGCCGCTTCGCGGCCCTTTTCTATCCGAGCATCGCCAGGCCGGGGAACGTCTCGAGCAGCCAGTAGGCTGCCGCCTGCACGCCGCCGGTGAGGAACAGCACGCCGGCGACGACGAGAAGCCCGCCCATCACCTTCTCCACCCGGCCGAGATGTACCCTGAACCGGCCGAGGAAGCGCATGAACGCGCCGGAAAACAGCGCCGCGAACAGGAACGGGATGCCGAGGCCGAGCGAATAGGCGGCCAGCAGCATCGCGCCCTCGCCCACGGTCTCGCGGCCGCCGGCGAGCGTCAGGATCGGGCCGAGGACCGGGCCGATGCACGGCGTCCAGCCGAAGGCGAAGGCGAGGCCCATCAAATAGGCCGCCGCCGCGTTGGCGGGCTTGCCCGGCCCCTGGAACCGCGCCTCGCGCGCCAGGAACGGGATGCGCAGCACGCCGAGGAAGTTCAGGCCCATGACGATGATGACGATGCCGGCGGCGATGGCGAGCTCCTGCTGCCAGGCGCGCAGCAGGCCGCCGATGGTCGAGGCGCCGGCGCCGAGCGCGATGAACACGGTCGAGAAGCCGAGCACGAAGGCCGCGGCCGCGCCGAGGAGCGCCAGACGGGCCGGAGCCGCGCGCACGGTCGCGGAGCCGTCCGGATTGGCCGTGACCGCGCCGCGGAAGTCGTCGATGGAAACGCCGGCCATGTAGCAGAGATAGGGCGGCACCAGCGGCAGCACGCAAGGCGACAGAAACGACAGCGCCCCCGCCCCCAGCGCGCTCATATAGCCGATGTCGATAGCCATGGACGTGCAACTCCGACCGTCTCGAAACCCGCGCCTGATATAGACCTTCGGGCGGCCGCGCTCCAATCACCAAAGCGTGGCATAGGGTCGCTGACGGGCCGGCCAGTCGCGCGCGCAGTTTTGCGGTTGACCGGCCCTCGCCGCCTTCTTATGTTCCGCCGCAATTTCGAGGCGCGCCGCGCGCTCTCGGGAGCGCGTAGCTCAGCCGGTAGAGCAACTGACTTTTAATCAGTAGGTCCTGGGTTCGAGCCCCAGCGCGCTCACCACAACCGTTTCCGTCACATCCCGCCAGCGTCTTCGGTTCCTCGCAGAATGATTGCGGAACGGAGTTCACGTGAATTTAACGTGTTGCGGAACACAACTGGAACAGATAGTGTTTGTTCTGGTTTTGTTTATGAGCTGATTCACAAAGGGGCCGGCGATGCTCACCCGAAAGCAACATGAGCTGCTTCTCTTCATCCACGAGCGGCTGAAGGAGACAGGCATTCCTCCGTCCTTCGACGAGATGAAGGAGGCTCTGGACCTCGCATCGAAATCCGGCATCCACCGGCTGATAACGGCGCTGGAGGAACGCGGCTTCATTCGCCGGCTGCCCAACCGCGCCCGGGCGCTCGAGGTGCTGCGCCTGCCGGATTCGATAGCGCCCGGCCTCAACGCGGCGAAGAAGTTTTCCCCGAGCGTCATCCAGGGCAGCCTCGGCAGGACGCCGGCTCCCGCCGCCCGCCTGCAGACGGCGGGCAACGACGAGGCGGGAGCGGCGGTCGCGATCCCCGTCATGGGCCGGATCGCGGCGGGCGTGCCCATCGAGGCGATCCAGCACAAGACCCATTCGATCAGCGTTCCGCCGGAGATGCTGTCGGGCGGCGAGCACTACGCGCTCGAGGTGAAAGGCGATTCGATGATCGAGGCCGGCATCTTCGACGGCGACACGGTCATCATCCGCAACGGCCAGACCGCGAATCCGGGCGACATCGTCGTGGCGCTGGTCGACGACGAGGAGGCGACGCTGAAGCGCTTCCGCCGCAAGGGCGCCTCCATCGCGCTCGAGGCGGCCAACCCGGCCTATGAAACGCGCATCTTCGGCCCGGACAGGGTGAAGGTGCAGGGCAGGCTCGTCGGCCTGATCCGCCGCTACTGAGCGGCGGAGCGTCCCGCTGCTCGCAGCGGGCGAGCCGGGATTGGCGGGGAGTGCCTTCTTGCGTGTCGTAGCGGAAGGCGTGTGCGCTTTTCGGATAAACCGGGCGTGAGGGCGAGGATAGACGGAGCAGTGCTTGCCTAGCTGGCGTATCCGTCAGGATACCGCCCCCTCCGCGTTCGGCGCGCTGCTTTGGAACAGATCGCCAAAGCGAAGGCCGGTTTCAAGCGGCACGTGGAAGACTCGGCGGCTATCGGGAGGGGTCGTGGTTCGTTTCGCTGCGGTGCGCTCGAGACGCGCTTACTCTGTTGCGTTCCGTCTGGACGGCACGTAAGGCGCAAGGCCCCTCGCTTCGCGGGAGAAGCGGCGGTGCTCGTGCCAGGGACGGTAGGGTTCGCTGATGGCGAAGTGGAGATCGGCACGGGGTATGGGCAGCGAGGCCGTATCGTAGAGCGCCGGTTCTCCGTGCCCGTTTGGCGGGGCGGTTTCCTTCAGGGCCGAGCGATCTTTCTCCACGGCCGGGCCGTCGGAGCGTTCGGACGACGATACATCTTCCGGCGGGATTCCTTCCCTTGCCTGCCCGCCCCTTGCCTGCCCGCCGGCTGCCTTGTCGTCCGGCTCCAAAACGAGACCCACATCCCGAAAGCGGATTTCGGCGCTGCCCCACCGCGCCAGATCGCGTTTGGTGATGACTGCCGTCGCCGTGTCCCGGCAGGGATTTGCGGCCGTGGCGTCGTCGATGACGATCAGGCTCACGCGGCCGCACAGGGGCGAAGCGGAGGCGGCGTTTCCTGCATGGGCGATGACGGCACCGTCTTCGCGCCGCGCGATGCAGAGATCGCCGTCGCAGGAAAATCCCGGCTCGGCCGATGGCGCCCGCGCGTCGGCCTCCGCGCCGTCCTTGCGGGGACGAAGGACCTCGCCGCCGCCGAAGGCGCGCTGCCAGTTCTGCATGGTGAAGGCGCGCGGGCGGTCGCGGTTGACGGCGATGCGGCCGTCGGCAAGCCTGATCGCGACCAGCCTCGCATCCTCGGAGACGAATGCGTCGGGCACCTCGCGCATTGCGAGGAGGCCGATTCCGGCTCCCAGAAGAGGAAGTGCGGCCCATCGCAGGCCGCTTCCCGCCATGGTCAGGATCGCCAGCGCCGCCGTCAGCACCAGAACCGCCGACAGCGGGATCGCTCCCGTCGCGTCGAGCGCCGAGCGTTCGGCGAGCCACCAGGCGATGGCGTTCATGATCGCGATGCCCTGCCCCATCAGCCAGAGCGGTGCGGCGTCGAGGCCGAACGGCATCGCCAGCGAGGCGAGCACGGCCATCGGCATCACGATCACCGACACGACCGGCATCGCGGCAAGGTTGGCGACCAGCCCGAGGGGGGAGACCTGCTGGAAATGCCAGGCCGTGAACAGCGCGGTCGCGAGCCCGGCCACCACCGAGGTCATGGCGAGGCCCGCCGCATAGCCCATGCCGCCGCGTGCCACGGCGGACAGCGCCGAGCGTCTGTGCGGCTTCGCGGGCTCGCGCCGGTCGCGATAGTCGCGCCATCCGGCATAGGCGGCGACCAGCGCGGCCGTCGCCGCGAACGACATCTGGAAGGACGGCCCCGCGACCTCGTGCGGCGCGAGTACGAGGATGATGAGCGCCGAGATCGCCAGATTACGCATCGTCAGCGCCGCGCGGTCGAAGAGCACGGCAAGCAGCATCACCGCCAGCATGATGAAGCTGCGCTGCGCCGCCACGTCCGCCCCCGACATGGCGAGATAGAAGGCGGTCGCCGCCAGCGCCGCGGCAGCGGCATATTTCTTCACCGGCCGACGCATCGCGAATGTCGGGAAGAGCGCGAAGCCGGCGCGCAGGCTCAGCATCAGCGTGCCGGCCACCAGCGCCATGTGCAGGCCGGAAATCGAGATGACGTGATAGAGGCCGGTGATGCGCATCGCCTCGTTCAGCTCCTCGGGGATGCCGGCGCGGATGCCGGTGATCAGCGCCGCGGCGATGGCGCCTTCCGGCCCGCCGATGCGGCTTTCGATGTGGGCAGCCATGCGCCCGCGCCAGCCTTCCAGCCGGGCGGCGGCGCGCTCGCGCAGCGTCGCCGGCACGTCCGAGGCGACGATTTCCGGCCCGACGAGGAAGAAGCCGACCGCGCCGATGCCGGAAAAATAGCTCTCGAAGGCGAAGTCGTAGCTGCCGGGCCGCACCGGGCCGGAGGGCGGCAGGAGGCGCACCACGCCCCGCACCGTGTCTCCCGGCGCCAGCCCTTCCGGCACGGCGCGGGCGGTGGCGCGCACGCGCTGCGGTGCGTAGCGCAGCACCGGCCTTTCGGTCGCGACGACGTCGAGCGTCAGCCGCACGCGGCCGCTCGCCTGATGCTCGACCCGCGCGACGCGCGCCGTGAGCCGGGTGGAGATCTCGGCGCCCAGCATCGGCGTCGCCGCCCGCAGGGTCTCGACCTTGGCGGCGAGCATGCCGGCCGCCGCCATCGCAAGCGCCAGAAAAAGCGCGTGCAGCGCCGGCCGCGACAGGGTGACGGCCGAAAGCGCAACAGCCGCGACGAGAGACAGCACGAGCGGCGCGAGGCCGGGCTCGTCGCGCAGGGTGAAATAGGCGAGCGCGCCGGCCGCCATGAACACCGGCGTGAACAGGAAGAGGTTGCCTCGCTCCAACTCGTGGTCGAAGGCGCGGCGCATCGCGCGGCCCGCGGCAGCGGGCGTCCATGCGGGCAGAGAAGAAGCGGCCGGCTTCGGCCCGGGCGAAGGCGGTGCCGCCGCCGGCGTGGCGGGCGGAGGCCCGGCCGCGGCCGGCACGGCAGAGGCGGGCGCGCCGAACTGCCGGCGCTCGTCCGCAATGCGC
>JALHFU010000034.1:0-29329 GCA_022838525.1 Hyphomicrobiales bacterium
AGGTTCCCCACGGCGTGAATCCGTTGGCGCAGTTGTTGAGGGTGCCGCGGGCCGAGGTGCCGCTTGGGCTGTAGCGGGTACGCATCAACGCGTGGCCGCGCGCCGGGCCTTCGATTCGCATCGGTGTCGCGCCGGTGATGCGGCGGTTTCGCGCCGTCGGCAGCACGGACCACTCGCCGCGTGGACCTCGGCGGATTTCAACTACCGAGACACCGTGTGCGTTGATCTCCTTGCGGACTTCGTCGACGTTGACGCGCTTGCCATCCACTACGGTCGGACCGTTACGGTGGAGCAGGGGTGCATCGATGTACTCGTGATTGAGAACCAGCAAGCCGTGGTCGCTCTGCCGTCCGCCCAGCTTCGCGTTCATGGGGAAGAAGTGCATTCCGTCGTGGTGCATGCCGACCTGTTGGGCCTGATCTTCAGCCGTGTTGCTGGCATCTTCCAGCCAGGCCGGATAGCGCCCGGTAATCGGCGTGCCCCAAGGGATGAAGGTGGTGGCGGTATAGCCTGACGGCACGGTTATGGTGTCGGCACGGGTAACGGCCACGGGCACGAACGGCAGGCGGGTACGACGTTTGAACGGAACATCTTTGATCCCGCGGGACATTGGCTCCGCCGCTTGCGCGAGGCCGGGAAGGGATGCGCCAAGAAAGGCCAGGGCACCCATGGCTGCGCCACCCGCGAGCACTTTACGTCGGCCAAGGGAAATCACATCCTGGATATGCGGATTCGTCGAATGGTTACTGGGCAACTCGTCCCCGTTGCCGAACAGAATGTCGTTGTTCTCAGTAATCACGGCGCAGCTCCATAACGATTGTTGTCGGAGCCATGACGCTAAGGTTCGTATGCGACAAGAGAATGACAGTGGAGCGCTGGCCGACGAAGCGTAACCGTGCACCACTCAATCCGTCGCAAAAAAAAGCCCCGGCTCACGCCAGGGCTTTTTTCACACCGCAGCCGGGGCGGCTGCGAACCTGTTCTTAGTGGAACTGGTTCATGGTGTTGTCTTTGCCGCTTGCCTTCAGAGCAGCTTCGCCAGCGAAGTACTCCTTGTGGTTGTCGCCGATGTCAGAGCCAGCCATGTTCTGGTGCTTGACGCAGGCGATACCCTGACGCAGTTCCTCGCGCTGAACGCCCTTGACGTAGGCCAGCATGCCCTGGTCGGCAAAGTAGCCCTTGGCCAGGTTGTCGGTCGACAGAGCAGCAGTGTGGTAGGTCGGCAGGGTGATCAGGTGGTGGAAGATGCCGGCGTGAGCCGAACCGTCGCGCTGGAAGGTACGGATCTTCTCGTCTGCAACCTGGGCCAGCTCGGTTTCGTCGTACTCGACGCTCATCAGCTTGGCGCGGTCGTAGGCGGACACGTCCTTGCCTTCGGCAACGAAAGCGTCGAACACCTGCTGACGGAAGTTCAGCGTCCAGTTGAAGGACGGGCTGTTGTTGTAGACCAGCTTGGCGTTCGGGATGACTTCGCGGATGCGGTCAACCATGGCCTTGATCTGGCCAACGTGCGGCTTCTCGGTTTCGATCCACAGCAGGTCGGCGCCGTTCTGCAGCGAGGTGATGCAGTCCAGAACGCAGCGGTCTTCGCCGGTGCCAGCGCGGAACTGGAACAGGTTGGACGGCAGACGCTTCGGACGCAGCAGCTTGCCTTCGCGCTTGATTACGACGTCGCCATTGCCCAGCTCGGCTTCGGAGATTTCTTCGCAATCCAGGAAAGAGTTGTACAGGTCGCCCAGGTCGCCCGGCTCTTTGGTCACGGCGATCTGCTTGGTCAGGCCGGCATCCGACACCGCCGTCGATTTCAGCATCGGCGCGGTCAGCACGCGGTCGCCGAACTGGGTACGCAGGAAGCCGGCGATCTGGGTCTGCGGTCCGTCGTTCGGCTCGTAGCGGGTGATGAGGTAGCGCAGGAAATCGAAGTTCAGCGCGCCGCCGGCCTCGCACACCACGGACAGCAGGTCCGAGGTCATGAACAGGAACTGGCTCATCGAGGCGACGTCGAGCATCTGCGGATGCACGGTGACGATCACCGAGGTCGCCGCGCACAGCGCCGACAGCGTCAGGTAGCCGAGCTGCGGCGGGCAGTCGATGACGACGACGTCGTATTCGGCCTCGACCGAGGCGATGGCCTGCTGCACCCGCGCGAAGAACAGGTCGCCGGCCGCGCCCTCCCGCCGCGCCAGATGCTGCGGCGTCGTGTGCTCGAACTCCTGCAGCTCGAGATTGCCCGGCACCAGGTCGAGCCCGTCGAAATAGGTCTTCCGCACGATCGAGGCGAGCGGCACGCGCTCCTCGTCATAGCGGATCGCGCCGTAGAGCGTGTCGTTGCCGGAAAGGTCGAGCTCCGGCTGGTAGCCGAACAGCGCCGACAGCGACGCCTGCGGGTCGAGATCGACGGCGAGCGTGCGATAACCCTGCAAGGCGAGATACTGCGCCAGATGCGCCGCCGTCGTGGTCTTGCCCGAGCCGCCCTTGAAATTGGTGATGGCGATGACCTGAAGATGCTCGCCCGGCTGGCGGTGCCTGAGATACTGCCGCGCCTTGGCCCCGCCCTGCGCGGCGAGATGCTGGCGCAGGGCGTTGACGTCGGCGAGCGAATAGAGCCTGCGCCCGCCCGAGCCGATCTCGGGCGAGGGCCCCTCGCCCGAGATCGACAGCTGGCGCAGATAGCCGTCCGAGACCCCGATCAGCTTGGCGGCCTCGCCGCTGGTGAAGGGCCGGAGCGTCTTCTGCGCGCTCGGCGGGAACAGCCGGCCGCGCAGGGCGGCAAGCTGCGCCGACAGCAGCTCGGCATCGGCCGCGATCTGCCGGTCCGCCGGCTGCGCCTCACTGTGGGTCGTCGTCACGAGCAATCCTGTCTCACCATGCGAAGACGCGGGGGAAGATGCGACAGGACCGCACCGGCCCCGACTCACCGCACCTCTTCCAAGTCTACGCAATTTCCCCTGAACTGACAGCACCGGCCGCGAGTAACGGTTTTTCGCGCGGTATCGGCCCGCTGCCGTATCTACGCTGGGCGAGAAGGCGATTCCTGTCAAGGAAAAGAGGGTTAACGCGGATTAACCATTCTGCAACCGGGGCGGCGCCGGGTTGACAGCTGTCAACGGCGGCGGGGACGCGCGGGCAGAGCCCCTTCCCGGCTGCCGGCGCTCCAAGCGGCCGACGCACTCCCGGCGAAGAATCGCATAGGCGACCACGCCTCCACCTGCGTCATCCCGGCCGACCGAGCGAAGCGAGAGAGAGCCGGGACCCATTGAGCAGCACGGCCGGGTCCAAGGCTTGCGACATGGTGTTGACGCGCGCCAGCACGAGGACCGGGCCGTGCCCGACGATTTTCCGGCCAATGGGTCCCGGCTCTGCGGGCGCTTCGCGCCCTTGGCCGGGATGACGGCGGCGGCAGGGACGCCACTTGCAATTGCACCGCCGCAAACAGGAGGCCAAAGGCCGCAAACAGGGGCCAAAGTACGAGCCGAGACAGGCGGCGGCGCGCCGGCAGATGCCGGCGGTGAGGGACGGCGATAAAGCCTCGCCCGCCAAACGACTTGACGCCGCGGCCATTGCCTGCCTAGATCGCGGCATTCCGAGGGGTGCGCCGAGCGGCGCTGAGACGGCGGTGAGCCGGACCCTTGAACCTGATCCGGGTCATGCCGGCGTAGGAACGGAAAAGGGCCGACATCCCGGCCGGACTTCCCTCTACTTCGCTCCGCCGGATCTCCAGATGCCAATCGGGAGATCGCACCATGCAGTTCCATTCCCTTCCGCCAGAACCGACACCCGAAGCGCGTTTCTGTCGCGGCTAGGGGCCGGCCATGCCCGCGCTCTCCGCGCTCCTGCGCACGGTGCTCGTGCTCGGCGTCGTCTGGCAGGCGCTGGTGTGGGCGCTTTCGCCGCCGCGCTACATCCTGCCCGCGCCGCTCGATGTCGCCGCCACGCTTGTCGGCCAGTGGCGGTTCCTCGGCCGCCATGCGCTGGTGACGCTGGGCGAGATCGCCGCCGGCTTCGCCGCGGGCACCGCGCTCGGGCTCGCCGCCGCGCTCGCCGTCGTCGCGTTTCCCCGCGCGGGCCGCCTCGCCTGGCCGATGGTGCTGGTGCTGCAGGCGTTTCCCGTCTTCGTGCTGGCGCCGCTCCTGGTGCTGTGGTTCGGCTTCGGCATGGCCTCCAAGGTGGCGATGACGACGCTGATCATCTTCTTCCCGGTCGCCTCCGCCTTCGCCGACGGCCTGCGCCGCACCGCGCCGGAGCTCGTCGATGCCGCAGCGCTCGCCGCGGCCGGGCCGCTGCGCATCCTCCTCGACATCCGCGTGCCGCTCGCCATGCCGGCGCTCATCTCGGGCCTGCGCGTCGCCGCACCGCTGGCGCCGCTCGGCGCGGTGATCGGCGAGTGGGTCGGCGCGTCGGCCGGCCTCGGCTTCGTCATGGTGCAGGCCAATGCCCGCATGCAGACCGACACCGTCTTCGCCGCCATGACCGTGCTCGCCGCGCTGACGCTCCTGCTGCGCGCCGCCGTCGATGCCGCAGCGCCCCGCCTCGCGCCCTGGGCGCACGAGACATGACCCTTTTCCGCTCGACCGCCCCTCAACCGCCCCTCAACCGAAGGACCCCGCCATGATCCGAAGACCCCTCCTTTCGCTCGCCGCCGGCCTCGCGCTCGGCCTCGCCACGGCCCTGCCGGCCGCCGCGCAGGACAGGCTCACCGTGCTCCTCGAATGGTTCGTCAATCCCGACCACGCGCCGCTGGTGGTGGCGAAGGAGCTCGGCCTGTTCGAGAAGGCGGGGCTCGACGTCGAGCTGCTGCCGCCGGTCGACCCCTCCATCGTGCCGCGCGCCGTCGCCTCGGGGCAGGCCGAGATCGGCATCCACTACCAGCCGAATCTCTATCTCGACCACGCCGCCGGCGTGCCGCTGATGCGCTTCGGCACGCTGGTCGAGACCCCCTTGAACACGCTGACCGTGCTGGCCGACGGGCCGATCAGGGAGATCGCCGACCTCGCCGGCAAGCGCATCGGCTTCTCCGTCTCCGGCTTCGAGGACGCCATGCTCGGCCGCATGCTGGAGCAGGCCGGCGTGGCCAGGGACAGCGTCGAGCTGGTCAACGTCAATTTCGCGCTGTCGCCGTCGCTGATCGCCGGCAAGGTCGACGCCACCATCGGCGGCTTCCGCAATTTCGAGCTGACGCAGATGCGGCTCGAAGGCGCCGAGGGCAGGGCGTTCTTCCCCGAGGAGCACGGCGTGCCCGTCTATGACGAGCTGATCTTCGTCACCCGGCCGGAACTCATTGGCGACGACCGGCTCGCGCGCTTCCTCGCCGCGGTGGAGGAGGGCGCGATCCACCTGACGAACCACCCCGAGGAAGGCTGGGCGCTGTTCGTGCGCGCCTATCCCGACCTCGACGACGCGCTCAACCGCCAGGCGTGGACCGACACGCTGCCGCGCTTCGCCAAGCGGCCGGCCGCGCTCGACCGCGCCCGCTACGCCCGCTTCGGCGCCTTCATGGCCGAGGCCGGGCTGATCCCGGCCGCGCCCGCGGTCGAGGACATCGCGGTGGAGCTGCAATGAGCGGGAGCGGGTGAGAAGCCGCGGCCCGCGCGTCCACGCGCTGATGAACACGGTGGTGCAGAAGCTGGTGGCGGACGGGCTTTCCGCGCTCGGCGCGATCCCGTCCATGACCTCCTCGCCGGAGGAGGTCGCAGCCTTCGTGGCCAAGGCCGACGCGCTCTGCGTCAATCTCGGCACGCTCGACGCCGCCCGGCGCGAAGCGATCGGCCTCGCTCTGACGGCGGCGGGCGAGGCGGGCCGGCCGTGGGCGCTCGACCCCGCCCATTGCGACTATTCCCCGCCGCGCGCGGCGTTCGCGCAGGAACTGCTGGAGCGCGGGCCGGCGGTGCTGCGCGCCAACCCGGCCGAGCATGCGCTCCTCGCCGTGCCGGCGGGCGTGGTCGGGGTCGTCACCGGCCGCCGCGACAGGATCGCCGGGCAGGGCAGGGCGGTCGCGGTCGAGAACGGCCATGCGTGGATGGCGAAGGTCACGGGCACCGGCTGCCTCTCCGGCGCGGTTATCGCGGCCTTCCTCGCCGTCGGGGACGAGCCCTTCGCGGCGGCGGCGTCCGCCATGCTCGCCGTCGGCGTCGCGGCCGGGCTCGCCGCGCCGCAGGCGCGCGGGCCGGGCAGCTTCGAGCCGGCGTTCCTCGACGCGCTCGCCGCGCTCTCGCCGCAGAACATCATCGACCATGGAAGGATCGCCGATGAATAAGGTCGACTACCGGCTCAACGCCATCGTGGACGGCTCCCTGCGCGACGTCGGCGAGCTGGCCGGCCTCGCCCGCATCGCGGCCGAGAACGGCGCCACCATCGTCCAGTACCGCGACAAGGACGCCTCGACGCGCGCGATGGTCGATCAGGCGCGGAAAATCCGTGCCGCGCTTTACGGTACGGGCATACCGTTCGTCGTCAACGACCGCGTCGACGTCGCGCTGGCCTCGGGCGCGGCCGGCGTCCATCTCGGCCGCGACGACATGGACGCCGACACCGCCCGCCGCCTGCTCGGCCCGGACGCCGTCATCGGCCTCACCGTCAAGAACGAAGCCGACGCCGGGGCCGCCATCGCCGCGCCGGCCGACTATGCCTGCATCGGCGGCGTGTTCGAGACGCTGTCCAAGCACAACCCCGACGCCCCGGTCGGCCTCGACGGCTTTTCCGCGCTGCGCGCCCGGATCGCCGTCGCCCGGCCCGGCCTGCCGGTCGGCGCCATCGCCGGCATCGACGAGGCCCGCGCCGCGCAGGTCGTGCGGGCAGGCGCCGCGGGCGTGGCGGCGATCTCGGCGATCTTCCGCGCGCCGGACATCGCCGCCGCGACGCAAGCCTTGCGCCGCGCCGTGGACGCAGCCCTCGGGGAGAAGACGGCATGACGGCCATCGCATTGACCATCGCCGGCTCGGACAGCGGCGGCGGCGCCGGCATCCAGGCGGACCTCAAGACCTTCTCGGCGCTCGGCGTCTACGGCGCGAGCGTCGTCACCGCCATCACCGCC
This sequence comes from Hyphomicrobiales bacterium, assembly GCA_022838525.1. Lineage (GTDB taxonomy): Bacteria > Pseudomonadota > Alphaproteobacteria > Rhizobiales > Rhizobiaceae > Aerobium. The sequence continues at coordinate 7,031 of JALHFU010000034.1, forward strand.
CAGAACACGCAGGGCGTGCGCGCGGTGGAGGACGTCTCGCCCGCCGCCATCGCGGCGCAGATCGACGCCGTGCTCGACGACATGGCGGTCGGCGGCGTCAAGATCGGCATGGTGTCGCGCGAGGAGACCATCGCGGTGATCGCCGAACGGCTCGCCGCCCGCGGCGTGCGGCCGGTGCTCGACCCCGTCATGATCGCGACCTCGGGCGACCGGCTCCTGCAACCGCAAGCCATCGACGCGCTGCGCGCGACGCTGCTGCCGCTCGCCGCGCTGGTGACGCCCAACCTGCCGGAGGCCGCGCTCCTGACCGGCACCGCCGTCGCGGCCGGCGAGGAGGAGATGGCGGCGCAGGCCAGGGCCATCGTCGCGGCCGGCGCGGGGGCGGCGCTCGTCAAGGGCGGCCATGCCGGCGGCGCGGACAGCGTCGACATCTTCTTCGACGGCAGCGAGACGCTGCGCCTTTCCGCCCCGCGCATCGCCACGCCCAACACCCACGGCACCGGCTGCACGCTCTCGGCCGCGGTGGCGGCGGGGCTGGCGAAGGGCCTGACGCTGCGCGAGGCGGTGCGCGAGGCCAAGGACTATCTCCACGGCGCGCTCGCCGCCGGCGCAGCCCTGCGCGTCGGCCGGGGCAGGGGGCCCGTCCACCACTTCCATCGCTGGTGGAGCGCCTGACCGTGACGATGGCCGGCGCAGCGGCGGAGGCAAGCCTCGCGGCCCGCGCCCGGCGCGGGCTGGAGGCGGCGCTGGGCGGTGTCTGCGCTGCGCTCCTCGCCGCGCTGCTCCTGCTGGTGCTGGCCGCGGTCGTGGCGCGCTACGGTTTCTCGGCCGGCCTTGCCGGCACCGAGGAGCTGGCGCTGCTGCTGTTCGTGGCGCTGGTCTTCCTCGGCGCGCCGCTGGCGCAGGGCGGCGCGCTCGCCATGCGGCTCGACCTCGGCGTGCGGGCGCTGCCGCCGGCGGCGCGGAAGGCGACGGCCATCGCCGCCGACGCCGTCTCCGTCATGGCCGGCCTCGCGCTCGCCTTCGGCGGCGCGCGGGTCGCGGCGGCGATCGGCGGCCATTCGCCGGCGCTCGGCCTGCCGGAATGGCTGCGCTTCGCGCTTGCCGGGGCGGGCGGGGCGCTGCTTCTGGCGACGCTGGCGCTGCACAGGCTGGAGGAAGGGAAGGGGGCCGCGCTCGCCGCCGCCTTCGCGCTCGGCGCGGCACTCCACCTCGCCGCCTCCCATGCCGTGCTTTCCTCGTCGCTGCCGCCGAGCGTCGCGCTCGGCCTCGCCGCGGCCGCCGGCCTCGCGGTCGCCGCCCCGCTGCCGCACGCCTTCCTTGCCGCGGCCCATCTCGCCGGCCTTTTCGCCAGCCCGCTCGCGCTCGAGGCGGTGGTGACGTCGACCGCGGCGGGGCTCGCGAAATTCCTGCTCGTCGCCATTCCGCTCTTCCTGCTCGCCGGCGGGCTGCTCACCGCCTCGGGCACGGCGGAAAAGATCGTGCGCTTCGCCGCCGCGCTCGTCGGCCACCGCCGCGGCGGGCTGGCGCAGACGGCGCTGTTGTCGAGCGTGCTGTTTTCGGGCGCGTCCGGCTCTTCGGTCGCCAACGCCGCCTTCGGCGCCACCGCCTTCCAGCCGCAGCTGGTGAAGAACGGCTATCCGCCGGCGCAGGCCGGGGCCGTGGTCGCGGCGGCCTCGGTGCTCGACAACGTCATCCCACCCTCCATCGCCTTCCTCATCCTCGCCGTCGCCACCAACCTGTCGGTCGGCAGCCTGTTCGCCTGGGGGTTCTTCGCCGGCGGCGTCATGGCGCTCTGCCTCGCCGCCGCCATCCGGCTTGCCGCCGGCCGCCACCCGCCGCTGCCGCGGGCCGGCGGCAGGGCGCGGCGCGAGGCGGCGCGAGCAGCGATCCCCGCCTTCGGCCTCGGCGTCGTGGTGGTGCTCGGCATCCGCCTCGGCATCGTCACCACCACGGAGGCGGCGGCGCTCGCGGCGCTCTACACGCTCCTCCTCGGCTTCGGCGCGCGGCTGCGCTTCGCGCCGCTCCATGCCGCCTTCCGGCAGGCGGCGGTGGAGGCGGCGGCCATCGGCCTGTTGATCGCCACGGCCGGCCCCTTCGCCTTCCTGCTCGCGGTGGACAACGTCTCCGGCCTCGTCTCGTCCTTCGTCTCCGGCCTCGGGCTGGGGCCGGCGGGCGTGCTCCTCGTCCTCAACCTGATCCTGCTCGTGGTCGGGCTCGCGCTCGACATCGGCGCGGCGATCCTGATCTTCGCGCCGATCCTGCTGCCGCTCGCCGTCGCGGCCGGGGTGGAGCCGGTGCATTTCGGCGTCATCCTCGTCGTCAACCTGATGATCGGCGGCCTGACGCCGCCGGCCGGCATCCTCGTCTTCGTCGTCAGCGGCGTGACGCGGGTGCCGGCCGCCGCCCTGTTCGCGGCGGTCCTGCCCTATCTTGCCGCCCTTCTCTGCGCGCTCGCCCTGCTGACGGCGGGCGCGCTCCTGATCTAGCAAAGGAAGACAGCCATGACCCGTCTCACTCGCCGCACGTTCGTCGCCGCCGGCGCCGGCCTCCTCGCCATGCCGGCGCTTATCCGCCGGGCGCAGGCGCAGAAGGCGCTCACCGTCGCCTCGCTGATGGCCGACGACAAGCCGGAAACGCAGATATGGCTCAGGGTCCGCGATCTGGTCGAGGAGCGGCTGCCCGGCCGCTTTGCCTTCAACATCGTCGGCAACGCCGCGCTCGGCGGCGAGAAGGAGGTGGCCGAGATGATCCGCCTCGGCGCGGTGCAGGCGAGCCTGTCCACGGTGTCGGCGCTGTCGGGCTGGGTGCCGGAGGCGCAGCTCCTGGACCTGCCGTTCCTGTTCCGCGATGCCGCCCATCTGCGCGCGGCCGTGGCCGGCGAGACGGGCGAGCGGCTGCGCGAGCGGTTCGCGGCTGAGCATTTCGTCGTCCCCGCCTTCATCGACTACGGCGCGCGGCATCTTCTCGCCAAGGAGAAGCTGACACGGCCGGCCGAGCTGCGCGGCCTGCGCATCCGCGTCATCCAGAGCCCGCTGCACACCAAGCTGTGGAGCGCCTTCGGCGCGACGCCGGTCGGCATTCCCATCCCCGAGACCTACAACGCGCTGCAGACCGGCGTCGCCGACGCCATGGACCTGACCAAGTCGGCTTATGCCGGCTTCCGGCTCTACGAGGTGGTGCCGCATCTGGTCGAGACCGGCCATATCCGCGCGGCGGGCGTCGTCTACTTCTCCGCCCCGTTCTGGAACGGGCTTTCCGACGAGGAAAGGGAGGTGTTCGGCGAGGCAGCGCGCGCGGGTGCGGCGCATTTCGACGCCCTCGTCGTCGCCGACGAGGCGAGGGCGATGGAGATCGCGGCCGCGCATGGCGGCACGGTGAGCCAGCCCGAGGCGCGCGAGGAATGGGAGGCAGGCGCGCGCACCGTGTGGGCCGACTTCGCCGACACGGTCGGCGGCATGGAGCGCATCGAGGCGGTGCGCGACCTGGCCCCGTAGAAGCCGGCGCGACAAAGGCCGGGCCGCGAAGTCCGGTCCCCGAAGGTCCCGCTTGCCCCGGCGGCGCCGGGCGACGATGATGGCGGCCGATTCCCGCCCCGCCGCAAGACCGGCCCCGCGCCCCGAGACACGGCCCCAAGATACGGCCCCCAAGACACGGAAAGATCGCCATGAGCCAGACCACCGTCCTGACCTTCGACGCGCTGACCGGGCTGATCGGGGAGATTTTCCTCAAGGCGGGCTTCGGCCCGCAGGCCGCGGCCTCGCTGGCGCGGGTGATCGCGGCCGGCGAGCGCGACGCCTGCAAGTCGCACGGGGTCTACCGCATCGAGGGCTGCCTGCGCACGGTCAAGGCCGGCAAGGTCAGGCCGGATGCCGAGCCGGCGCTGGCCGACGACGGCACCGGCATCGTCCGCGTCGATGCGGGGGACGGCTTCTCCTGCCCGGCCTTCGACCTCGGCGCGCCGGTACTGGCCGAGCGGGCGAAGGCGCTCGGCATCGCGGCGCTGGTCGTCAACGACTGCACCCATTTCTCGGCGCTGTGGCCAGAGATCGAGGTGCTGACCGGCATGGGCGTCGCCGCGCTCGCGCTGTGCCCGAGCTACGCCACGGTGGCGCCGGCCGGCGGCTCGAAGCCGCTGCTCGGCACCAACCCCTTCGCCTTCGGCTGGCCGCGGCCGGGAACGAACCCCTACGTCTTCGACTTCGCCACCAGCGTCGCGGCGCGCGGCGAGATCGAGCTCTACCGCCGCGCCGGCAAGCAGCTTCCCGAGGGCTGGGCCGTGGACGCGGAAGGCCGCCCCACCACCGACCCGGCCGAGGCGCTCGCCGGCGCGATGCTGCCCTTCGGCGGCCACAAGGGCTCGGCCATCTCGACCATGATCGAGCTGCTCGGCGGCGCGATGATCGGCGACCTGACCAGCAGCGAGGCGCTCGACTATCTCGGCACCACCACGCTGCTGCCGCACCACGGCGAGCTGATCCTCGCCTTCAGCCCGGAGCGCTTCGCGGCCGGGCGGCCGGGCGACCCCTTCGCGCGCGCCGAGACGCTGCTTACCGCCTTCGCCGGGCAGGGCGCGCGCCTGCCCTCGCAACGCCGCTTCGCCGCCCGCGCAAAGGCCGAATCCGAAGGCATCGCGCTCACCGCCGAGGAGATGGCGCTGCTCGAACGGCTGCGCGCGCAGGGGCTCGACGCGGTGGCCTGAGCCGCGCCGGCGGCCGTCCCTTGCCCCCGGCCGTCCCGAGGCCCGCTATTCCGCGGAAAGGTCGAAGCCGTCCATCAGGATGAAGGCGGCTTCCCGGCGCTGGTGGGCGTTGATCTGCGGAACCAGGCGGCGGAAGTGCTCCGACGCGCAATGCGAATCGAGCGCGGCGCGGTCGGGCCACTCCTCGATGAAAATGAAATGCCCCGGGTCCTTCCGGTCGACGAACAGGTCGTAGGCGAGGCAGCGCGGCTCCCGCCGCGTCAGTTCGACAAGCTCGCGATAGAGCGGCGTCACGATGCCGACGGCGTCGGGGCGGATGAAATCCTGCGCGATGACCTTGAGCATGCTGCCTCCTGAAGGAACGGTGCCGGGGCGGGAATCGTTGCGGCAGCAATGTTCCTTATTTGTTCTGAACTGTCCAGATGCGCCGCCCGCCGCGAAGCGGTCGCTTCGCGGCGGGCGGGCGTCCGGCCTTGCGGCCTGCTCTATCCGGCCGGCGGCGCGGCGCGGACGTGGTCCAGCCAGTCCCACCACCGCATGTCGAGAAGCAGCCGCACCCGCTCGTCGTCGAACCGCTTGCGGATCGTGCGGGCGGGGTTGCCGCCGACGATGGCGTAGGGCTCGACGTCGCGCGTCACCAGCGCCCGCGTGCCGATCACCGCTCCGTCGCCGATCCTGACACCCGGCATGACGATCGCCTCGGAGCCGATCCACACGTCGTTGCCGATCACGGTGTCGCCGGCCGGCCGGAAGCCGTTCGCGGCGTCGGCGAAGGCCTCGACCTCCGACATCCAGTAGAAGGGAAAGGTGCTGATCCAGTCGTTCCGGTGGCCCTGGTTGCCGGCCATGATGAACGCCGCGCCCGAGCCGATCGAGCAGAAGCTGCCGACGACGAGCCTGTCGGCGCCCTCGTCCGGCACGAGGAAGCGGGCGCAGTCGTCGAAGCTGTGGCCGTGATAGTAGCCGGAATAGTAGCTGTAGCGCCCGACGAGGATGTTGGGGTTCGTGACCTGCCGGTCGAGCGTGATGCCCCTGAACGGGCTCTCGAAGAAATTGTCCATCGAAATACTCACTGCATGGGAGTTCGAGCCATCGGCCGCCGCCCGCAGGGAGCAGGCAGCCGGTATCGGCGCGCGCCCTTGCGGGCTCGCTCCAAGCTTCTCGCGTCAGACGCGCGGAAGCGCCATGCAGGGGGTACTCCGGGTGGCCTTCATGGAAGGAGACCTACACCGTCGCGGGCGCGAGGCCAAGGGCGGCCTCGCGCCGGGTCGCGGCCGGCTTTTGCCGGGCGTGTGTCAGGCCGCGGCGCGGTAGGTCGCGCCGAGGCGGCCGCTCCATGCCGCATACCAGGCGTCGAACAGCGCAAGCTGCGTCTCGGCATAGCCGCGCTGGCTTTCCGACAGCGCGTCGGTCTCGTTGAAGTGGAGCGCGTATTCCGGGTTCCCCTTCAGCACCATCAGGTGCTTGAAGTAGAGCACGAGGTCCGGCCCCTCGTCGAAGGACGACAGCACGTGCAGCGCCTGCTCGAGCTCGAGCGCGAGGCGGCGGGCCTCGGCATCGCCCGCGGCCGCCGCCCGCGACAGGGCGCACAGGTGCAGCACCTCGCGCGGCAGCACGTTGCCGATGCCGGTGATGGCGCCGGTGGCGCCGCAATTGACGAAGCCGTGGAAGACCGTGGTGTCGACGCCGACCATCAGCGTCACGCCGTCCTGGCTGGTGATGTGCTCGGCCGCGTAGGTCAGCGAAGCGGCGCCGCCGAACTCCTTGAAGCCGATCAGGTTCGGATGCTCGGCGCGCAGCGCGAAGAACAGGTCGGCCCTGGTCTCGAAGCCGTAATAGGGGCTGTTGTAGATGACGGCCGGCAGGTCGGGCGCGGCCGACAGCACCGCCTTGAAATGGTGGCGCTGGGCGGCGGCCGACGCGCCGCGCGACAGCACGCGCGGGATGACCATCAGCCCCTGCGCGCCGACTGTCTGCGCATGCGCGGCATGGGCGGCGGCGGAGGCCGTGTTGACCGCGCCGGTGCCGACGACGACCGGCACGCCCGCCTGCACCAGCCGCTCGACGCCTTCCATGCGCTGCGCGTCGGTCAGGAGCGGCCAGTCGCCCATCGAGCCGCAATAGACGACGCCGGACATGCCGGCGGCGACGAGCTCCTTGCCCTTGCGCACCAGCGCCTCGAAATCGGGCGTGCGGTCGGCCTTGCACGGCGTCATCAGCGCCGGGATGCAGCCGGAGAAAATGTCGAGCTTCATGCGATCCTCCTCTTGAAGAGCGGTTGCCGCCCCTCTCGCGCGGGCCGGACGCGCCCGGAAACCGATCCGGAACCGGGTGCATAATATCATTTGTATTTTATTTGTCGACAAGAAATGCGGAGGCGATGGAATCAAGGTGAGGAGTGGTGCGCGCAGCGGACGAAAGACCGGCGAGGAGGCTTCTCGACCGAAAACGCCCGGCGCATCCGCGACGCCGGGCAGGAGGCCCGCGGCCGGGCCGAAGCCGCCCGCAAAGGCCGGGCCGGCGGGCGGATGAGGGCACGGCCTTTTCTGGCCGCACGCCTGCGCCGGGCCATCGGCGCCGGCGCCACCCCTCACCGGCTCGCTTGCGCTCGCCACCTCTCCCCAGAGGGGCGAGGAAACGACGGCCGCAATGCCGGCGAGCCGCTGGCGCAGGTCGCGCGGGCGAGGAGGGAAGGGGTAGGGATGAAAGACAAAGCTGCGGCGTCTCCGCTTTTCCTCTCCCCGTTGGGGAGAGGTGGCCCGAAGGGCCGGTGAGGGGTGGCGAGCGCAGCGAGATGGACGAGGCTAGCCACGACGGTGGACGCGGGCGAGCGGAGGGCCGTGCCGGCGGTCGCGGTTCACCTCCGCTTGCGCCCCTCGCACGCCCTTCCTTCCCATAGCCGGCCCATAGCCGGACATTGACAATCCAATGTGTATACAGTATTGGATGATGTAAAGAACATAGTTGCCTTTGCGCGCGGTTCCACCGTTCGGCCGGCCCCGGCCGTGGCAGATGCGTGCGTTCCCGGAGGTTGTGATGGCGGTGCCGGCAGTTTCGCTCGACGACAAGTATCTGCTGGAGGACGGCCGCATCTTCGTCACGGGCACGCAGGCGCTGGTGCGGCTGCCGATGGTGCAGCGCTGGCGCGACCGCGCCGCCGGGCTCGACACCGCCGGCTTCGTCACCGGCTATCGCGGCTCGCCGCTCGGCGGCATCGACAGCGCCTTCGGCCAAGCGCGCCGCTTCGCCGAGGCCAACGACATCCGCTTCATGGCCGGCCTCAACGAGGACATCGCCGCCACCGCCGTCCTCGGCACGCAGCAGATCAACCTGCTGGAGAAGGCGAACAAGGAGGGCGTCTTTTCCATGTGGTACGGCAAGGGGCCGGGCGTCGACCGCTCGGGCGACGCCTTCCGCCACGGCAACCTCGCCGGCTCCGCGCCGCACGGCGGCGTGCTGCTGCTCGCCGGCGACGACCACACCTGCAAGTCCTCCACCACCTCGCACCAGAGCGAATACGCGCTGATGGACGCGATGATCCCTGTGCTCAACCCGGCCGGCGTGCAGGAGATCCTCGATTTCGGCCTCTACGGCTGGGCGCTGTCGCGCTATTCCGGCTGCTGGGCGGCGCTGAAGCTGATCGCCGAGACGGTCGATTCCTCGGCCTCGATCGACGTCGGCCGCGACCGCATCGTCATCCGCGCCCCGCTCGACTTCGACAAGCCGGCGGGGGGCTTGAACATCCGCTGGCCCGACACGCCGCAGGAGCAGGAGCGGCGGCTGCACAACCACAAGCTGCCGGCCGCGCTCGCCTTCGCGCGCGCCAACCGGCTCGACCGCGTCGCGCTCGGCGGGCCGCGCCGCCGGCTCGGCATCGTCACCACCGGCAAATCCTATCTCGACGTGCGCCAGGCGCTGGACGAGCTCGGCATCTGCGAAAGCCGCGCGCTGGAGCTCGGCCTGTCGATCTACAAGGTCGGCATGGTCTGGCCGCTGGAGCCGGAGGGGCTGACCGCCTTCGCCACCGGGCTCGAGGAGCTGCTGATCGTCGAGGAGAAGCGGCCGCTCATCGAGGGGCAGGTCAAGGACATCCTCTACAACATGCCGGCCGACCGGCGGCCGCGCGTCTTCGGCAAGCGCGACGGCGAGAACCGCATCGTCCTGCCCGCCCATGACGATCTGACCGCCGTGCAGATCGCGCGCGCCATCGCCGCGCGCATCCTGCCCTTCGTCGAGGACGAGGCCCTGGTGGCGCGCATCGGCCGGCTCTCCGACGTCGACGCGGCGAAGCTCGCCAGCCTCGCGCCGGTGCAGCGCACGCCCTATTTCTGCTCGGGCTGCCCGCACAACACCTCGACCCGCGTGCCCGAGGGCAGCCGTGCGCTCGCCGGCATCGGCTGCCACTGGATGGCGCAGGCCATGGACCGCAGCACGGCGACCTACACCCATATGGGCGGCGAGGGCGCCAACTGGATCGGCCAGGCGCCCTACGTGCCAACGCGCCACGTGTTCCAGAACCTCGGCGACGGCACCTATTTCCATTCCGGCCTGCTCGCCATCCGCGCCGCGGTCGCCGCGCGGATCAACATCACCTACAAGATCCTGTTCAACGACGCGACGGCGATGACCGGCGGCCAGCGCCACGACGGCACGCTCAACCCGCAGCGCATCACCCACCAGATCCGCGCCGAGGGCGTCGAGCGCATCGCCGTCGTCTCCGACGACATCGACAAATATGCCGGGCAGGAGCCGTTCGCCGCCAACGTCACCGTCCACCACCGCGACGAGCTCGATGCGGTGCAGCGCGAGCTGCGCGAGGTCGAGGGCGTGTCGGCCATCGTCTACGACCAGACCTGCGCGGCCGAGAAGCGCCGCCGCCGCAAGCGCGACCCGCAGCCGCGCGTCGAGCGCCGCGTCATCATCAACGAGCTGGTCTGCGAGGGCTGCGGCGACTGCTCGAAGAAGTCGAACTGCCTCTCCGTCACCCCGGTCGAGACCGAGTTCGGCCGCAAGCGCCGCATCGACCAGTCGTCGTGCAACGAGGACTTTTCCTGCGTCAAGGGCTTCTGCCCGTCCTTCGTCACCATCGAGGGCGTGAAGCCGCGCCGGCCGAAGAACGTCGATCCGCGCGCTATTGCCCAACGGCCGATCGCCGAGCCGGCGCCGCTCGCGCTCGACCGGCCGTGGAACGTGCTCGTCACCGGCATCGGCGGCACCGGCGTCATCACCATCGGCGCCATCCTCGCCATGGCCGCGCATCTGGAAGGCAAGGGCTGCTCCACCCTCGACATGGCCGGCATGGCGCAGAAGGGCGGCCCGGTGACGACGCATCTGCGCTTCGCGCCGCAGCCGGCCGACCTCCACGCCGTGCGCATCTCGACGCGGGCGGCCGACGTGGTGCTGGGCTGCGACCTCGTGGTGGCCGCCGGCAAGGAGGCGCTCTCCGTCATCGGCAAGGGGCGCACCCGCGTCGTGCTCAACTCGCAGGAGACCATCACCGGCGCCTTCATCCGCGACCCTGATTTCAAGGTGCAGGGCTTCGGCCTCGCCGACATCGTCCGCGACGTCGCCGGCCGCGAGCAGGTCGAGACCGTGGCCGCGACGCAGCTCGCCACGAGCCTCCTGGGCGATTCCATCGCCACCAACCTGTTCATGGTCGGCTATGCCTGGCAGCGCGGGCTGATCCCGGTCGCCGCGGCCAGCATCGACCGCGCCATCGCGCTCAACGGCGCGGCGGTGGAGCTGAACCGCACCGCCTTCCGCCTCGGCCGGCTCGCCGCCGCCGATCCGGCCGCCATCGAGGCGTTGATGCCGGGGAAAAAGGCCGACGCCACGCCACGCCCGCAGTCGCTCGACGAGATCGTCGCCCGCCGCGTGGCCTTCCTCACCGCCTACCAGAACGCGCGCTATGCCGGCCGCTATGCCGATTTCGTCGAGCAGGTGCGCCGCCGCGAGAAGACGGTGACGGGCGCGGAAGGGCCTCTGTCGGAGGCCGTCGCCCGCTACCTGTTCAAGCTCATGGCCTACAAGGACGAGTACGAGGTGGCGCGGCTCTACACCGACGGCTCGTTCCGCCGCCAGCTCGCCGAGACCTTCGACGGCGACGGCCGGATGACCTTCCACCTGTCGCCGCCGCTGCTGGCGCGGAAGGACCCCCATACGGGCGAGCCGGCCAAGATGGCGTTCGGCCCGTGGATGATGGCCGCCTTCGGCGTGCTGGCGAAGTTCAGGGGCCTGCGCGGCACCGCGCTCGATCCCTTCGGCTACACGGCCGAACGCCGCACCGAGCGGGCGCTGATCGAGGAATACCGCCGCCACGTCGAGGCGGCGCTGGCGACGCTGACGCGCGACGGCCATGCCAGGGCCGTGGCCATCGCCGAGGTGCCGGAGCAGATCCGCGGCTACGGCCCGGTCAAGGAGCGCAGCATCGAGGCGGCCCGCCGGACGTGGCAAGACCTGGAGAACGGAGCGATCCGGCCGCCGCTCGCCATGGCGGCGGAATAGGCCGCCCGGTGGACCGCAGCGGCTTTCCCGCCGCGGCGCCCGAAGGCCCGCCGGGAGAGCGGGAAGAAGGAGAATGCCGGCCGGAGCGAGGGCAGTCGAGGTCAATCCATCGCCGCTGCCGTCATCCCGGCCGAGCGGAGCGAGAGCCGGGACCCATTGAGCGGCGCGGCCGGATTGCGGGTTCGCGGGGCAGCCCTGACACGCGCCAGCGCGAGGACCGGGCCGTGCTCGACGATTTTCCCGCCAATGGGTCCCGGCTCTGCGGCCGCTGCGCGGCCTTGGCCGGGATGACGGCGGTGGAGGAGCGGGCGCGGGCTGGACGACGGCGCGCGCAGCGCGCTCGTCGGCATTGACGCTCGGGATCGCTTTCCGGTTCCGGGTCGGGATCGCTCTCCCGGCTCCGGGAAAGGCGCAGCATCCCCACCGCGTCATCCCGGCCGAGCGGAGCGAGAGCCGGGACCCATTGAGCGGCGCGGCCGGGTTGCGGGTTGGCGGGGCAGCCCCTGATATGCGCCAGCGCGGGGACCGGGCCGTGCCACACGATCTCCCGGCCAATGGGTCCCGGCTCTCGCTCCGCTCGGCCGGGATGACGGCGTCGACGCCGGGGCCGGCCGATCCGGACTCCCTGCCCGATAAGCGCATATGCGTGAAAAAGTGTATTCACATCTGCCGTTAGATATGTCTACATAACCTTGCCAGTGGAAAAAGTGCGGCGAAAACGGCCGTACGCAACAATGGGAGATCCCACGTGCGAAAGCTCATCGTTACGGCTGCGATGCTCGCGGCCACGTCAGTCATGGCGCAGGCCGCCGACGTCACCATCGGCGCGGTCCTGCCGCTCTCCGGCGCCAGCGCCACCATCGGCGACGACCAGCGCCGCGGCATCGAGCTGGCGGTCGAGGAGGTCAACGCCAATGGCGGCGTCCTCGGCGGCAAGCTCAACGTCATCATCGAGGATTCCGGCGGCCGCGCGCCCTCGGCGCTCGACGCGGCCAAGAAGCTCGTCACCGTCGACAACGTCCCGGCGGTGATCGGCGAGTATTCGTCGGGCATCACCATCCCGGTCGGCCAGTATCTGGTGCAGGAGAAGCGCGTCCACCTCAACATCGGCTCGTCCTCGGGCCTGATCCGCCAGCTCGGCGAGGGCTCGTTCAGCCTGATCGGCCTCGACAACGTCTCCTCCGGCTTCGCCGCGCAGGACGTGGTCGACAACGGCTGGAAGAAGGCGGCGGTGATCGTGCCCAACAACGCCTTCGGCCAGGGCGTGGCGGCGCAGTTCGAGAAGGCGTTCACCGCGCTCGGCGGCGAGATCACCACCACCATCCTCTATACCGAGGGCCAGACCACCTACCGCCGCGAATTGCAGCAGCTCGAGCGCGGCGCGCCCGACGTCTACGTCTACTCGGCCTACGGCCGCGAGGCGGCGACCATCAATCGCGAGGCGTTCGAGCTCGGCATCGGCGCCGGCTCCCACCCCTGGTACGCGATCTACCTGTCGATGTGCACCTCCGATTCCGACCCGCGCTTCATCCAGGGCCAGGTCGGCATGGACCTCAACAACATCGGCCCGAACGGCCAGGCCTATGAGGAGGCCTACAAGGCCAAGTACGGAGAGGGCTTCCGCTCGACCTTCAACGGCTACGGCTACGACGCGGTCAAGATGCTGGCCGCCGCGCTCGACAAGGCCGGCTCCGCCGAGCCCGCGGCCATCACCGCCGCCCTCGCCGAGGTCGGCAAGGACTACGAGGGCGTCACCGGCCCGATCATCTTCGACGCCGACGGCCAGCGCTCGAAGCAGCCCTACGAGAAGCTGAAGATCGACGACGGCATCAAGCCGCGCTGACGAAACGCGCGCGGGCCGGCGCTCGACGCCGGCCCGCGCCCGAAGCGACCCGCCTCCGGAACGGCGTAGAACAAGGGCATGGACCGGCCGGCCTCGCACTGAGGCCCGTGAAGCGGTCCGGCGCCTCCGGCAGGGAATTCCACCAGAGAGAACGTATGATCCAGTTCGTCATAGACGTCGTCATCAGGTCTGTGGACCTGGCTCTGATCGCGATCGGCCTGAGCAGCGTCTACTCGCTGATCCGGTTTCCGAACGTCACGCTCGTCCAGTACGCCACCACCGGCGCGCTGGTCGCGCTCGGCCTCCAGATGCTCGGCCTGCCGCTGATCGTCGCCGGCCTCCTCGCCTGCGCCTTCGTCGGCGCGGTGGCGGTGGTGCTCAACGTGCTGATCTTCGAGCGTCTGCTCGCCGCCGGCTCCGCCATCGCCATGATCGGCTCGCTGGCGCTCAGCATGGTGTTCTCGGCGGTCTTCCTCGTCACGGCCGGGCCGCGCCCGCAGCGCTTCGAGCTGGAGATCAGCCCGCCGATCCGCTTCCTCGGCGCGCGCGTCACCGACCATCAGCTCGTCTCGGTCGTCATCAGCGTGCTCGCCATCGCCGCCTTCGCGCTGATCCTGTTCCGCACCGATCTCGGCCGCTGCATGCGCGCCACCGCCACCAACCCGGTGCTGGCCAAGGGCACGGGCATCAACACGCGCCGCGTCACCAACGTCGTCGTGTTCCTGTCCGGCACCATGGCGGCGCTGGGCGGCATCGGCATCTCGGTCAAGGGCGAGATGAGCGCGCATCTCGGCATGGAGATGCTGCTGCCGATCTTCGCGGCGGCCATCCTCGGCGGCCTCGGCAACGCGCTCGGCGCGGTGCTCGGCGCCGTCATCATCGCCATCGCCGAGACGATCGTCACCAACGTCAATTTCGGGCCGCTGGTCGGGCAGTCGTTCCTGTTCGTGCCCGCCGCCTACGCCACCGCGGCCTCGTTCCTGCTCCTGGTGATCGTCCTTCTGGTCAGGCCGCACGGCCTGTTCGTCAGCGAGGTGAAGCGTGTTTGAATTCGTCCTCCACGTCGCCATCATGGCCTGCCTCTACGGCATGCTGGCGCTCAGCCTCAACCTTCAGGTCGGCTTCGCGGGCCTCGTCAATTTCGGCCAGATCATCCTGTTCGGCGCCGGCACCTACGGGGCCGCGCTCGCCTTCGCGGGCGGCTTCGGCCCGGCCGCGGGCCTCCTGCTCGGGGTGCTGTTCTCGACCGTCATCGCCGTCGCCTTCGCCCAGCTCGGCCGCAACCTCGGCTCCGACTACTGGGGCATCGCCACGCTCGCCGTCGCCGAGGTGCTGCGCATCCTCGTCACCAACGAGGCGTGGCTGACCGGCGGCGCGCAGGGAATCGCCGGCATCCCGCTGATCTTCGGCGACCTGCCGCGCCCGACCGGCCCGCTGATGACGCTCGGCCTGTGCCTCGCCATCCTGCTCCTCGCCTGGTGGTTCTGCCGCCGGCTGACCGAAAGCCGCTTCGGGCTGGCGCTCAAGCTCATCCGCGAGGAGCCGATGCTGGCGCTGTCGCTCGGCTACGACCTCAACGCGGCGCGCACCGCCACCCTCGTCGTCGCGGGCGCCATGGCGGCGCTGGCGGGCTTCGTCTTCGCCCATTACGTCACCTTCGTCGGGCCGGACCAGCTCGTCGCCGCCGAGACCTTCCTGATTTGGGCCATGGTCATCATCGGCGGCTCGGGCAACCATCTCGGCGCCATCGTCGGCGCGATCCTGATGCAGTTCCTGTTCGCCTTCGTGCCCTTCGTGAAGGACGCGCTCGGCGCGCCGGCCGAATATGTCGCGGCCATGCGGCTGACGCTGGTCGGCGGCGGCCTGCTGGTCTTCCTGATGTGGCGCACCCAGGGCCTCGTCCCCGAGCGGATCGGCGGCGCGCGTCCGGCGCAAGCCTCGCAACCCGCCACGCAGGCGAGGATCGCGGAGAAGCGCAATGGCTGAGACGGTCCTTCAGGGCGCTGGCATCGCCAAGGCCTTCGGCGCGCATCAGGTGCTCTCCGACGTGCGCTTCGGCGTCGCCGAGGGCGAGATCGTCGGCCTGCTCGGCCCCAACGGCTCGGGCAAGTCGACGCTGCTCAACATCGTCTCCGGCTTCTCGCGCGCCGATGCCGGCGAGATCCGCTTCCGCGGCGAAGAGCTTGCCGGCCTTGCCGCCCACGACATCGCGCGGCGCGGCCTCGTGCGCACCTTCCAGCTGCCCTCGATGCCGCACCGCATGAGCGTGCGCGAGGTGCTTTCCGCCGGCTCGCGCGAGGGCGCCGGGCTCGTGGAGGCCTTCCTGCGCCGCCGCGCCGACGACCCCGAGGTCGAGACGCTCATCGACCAGTTCGCGCTCCGGCCGGTCGCGGACCTGCCGGCGAGCTCGCTCTCGGGCGGCCAGAAGAAGCTGCTCTCCATCGCGCTCGCGCTGCGCACGCGGCCGTCGCTGCTGTGCCTCGACGAGCCGACGGCCGGCGTCCACCCGCAGCTGCGCAGCCGCATGGTCGATCTGCTGCGCGCCTTCAACGCCCGCGGCGTCGCCATGCTGGTGGTCGAGCACGACATGCACTTCATCCGCGAATTGTGCAGCCGCTGCATCGTGCTCGACCGCGGCGAGATCATCGCCGACTGCCCGCCCGCCGAGCTCGCCGAGAACGAGCGCGTCGTCGAGGCCTATCTCGGCAAGTCCGTCGAACGACCCAAGGTGCTGTCATGATCCGGGTAGACAAGGTACGCGCCGGCTACGGCGACGGCCCCGACATTCTTCAGGGCATCGACCTCGCCGCGTCGGGCGGCGAGATCGTCACCATCCTCGGCCCCAACGGCTGCGGCAAGTCCACGCTGCTGAAGTGCATAGCCGGCTACGTGAAGCCGCGCGGCGGCAGGGTCGAGATCGAGGGCGGCGACGTCACCGGCATGCCGGTGCACGAGCGCATCCGCCATCGCGGCATGGGCTTCGTGCCGCAGACCGACAACGTCTTCGCGACGCTGACGGTGGCCGACAACATCATGCTCGGCGCGCGCCACCTCGCCGCACCCGAGCGCAACGCGCGCTATGCCGCGCTGATGCAGGAATATCCGATGCTCGCCTCCAAGCAGGACCGCAAGGCCTCGGCCCTGTCGGGCGGCGAGCGGCAGATCCTGTCGCTCGCCCGCGCCCTGATCTCCGGCCCGCGGGTGCTCCTCCTCGACGAGCCCTCGGCCGGCCTGTCGCCGGCGATGATGCACGACGTCTTCGCGGCCATCGCCGCCATCCGCGACCGCACCGGCATGTGCATCGTCATGGTCGAGCAGAACGCCTTCGAGGCGCTGGGCGTCGCCGACCGCGCCTATGTGCTGTCGCTCGGCAAGGTGGCGATCGAGGGCCGGGCGGCCGACCTCCTCGCCGACCCGGCCATGCGCCACCTCTATCTCGGCGGCGAGCCGCCGGCCGAAGCCGTCGCCTGAGGCCCCGCGCCGCCTGCCGTTCTTCCGTCCATCATTCCGGGAAGGGACATCATGACCATCGCTGCAAGGCCGGCCGAGCCGGCGGACCTGATCTCGAACATCGAGAACATCGCCTTCGACACCGATGCCGGCGTCGGCACGCTGGCCAATATCGGCCTCCTGGTGCTGCGCACCGACCAGACCATCGAGGACGAGTTCCGCCTCGCCGTGCCGGAGGGCGTGGCGCTCTACGGCGCGCGCCTGCCGTCGCCGGTCGAGATCACGCCCGACAATCTGCGCCGGATGGAGGCCGACATTCCGGGTGCGGCGCGGCTCCTGCCCGACGTCGCGTTCGGCGCCGTCGGCTTCGGCTGCACCTCCGGCGCGCTGGTGATCGGCGAGGCGACCGTGGCCGAGCGCGTGCGCGAGGTGCTGCCGGGCGTGAAGGTGACGGACCCGGTGACGGCCGCCGTCGCCGCCTTCGCGGCGCTGGGCAGGAAGCGCGTCGCGCTCCTCACGCCCTACATCGCCACCATCAACCATTCGCTGCGCGCCGCCTTCACGGAGCGCGGGCTGGAGATCCCCGTCATGGGCTCGTTCAACGAGCCGGACGACAACCGCGTCGCCCGCATCTCGCCCGCCTCCATCGAGAAGGCGATCATGGAGGTCGGCGCCTCCGACGCCTGCGAGGCGGTGTTCATCTCCTGCACCAGCCTGCGCGTCGCCCGCATCGCCGAGGCGGTCGAGGCCAAGCTCGGCAAGCCCGTCACCTCCAGCAACCACGCGCTCGCCTGGCACATGCTGCGCCTCGCCGGCTACGACAAACCCATCGCCGGCCTGGGCGAACTCTACCGCGCGGCGGGGTGAGGGGGAGGACCGGGCCGCTTCAGCTCCGACGGAAACGGCCCCTGACCTTACCCTCTCCCGCACTCGGCGCGGCCCGCCGTCCGCGCCGGCTCCTCCACTGCGTTATCCTGGCCAAGGCCGCGAAACGGCCGCAGAGCCGAGGCTTACTAGCGGGGACATCGTCGGGTGCGGCCTGATTCTCACCTTGATACATGGGAGGAAAGCCGCACGAACCTGTGGCGGCCGTGCCCTTCAATGGGGGTCTCCGGCTCCCGCCGGCAGGCGGATGAGGGGGGATTCCGGTTGAATCTGGACCGCGCTAGCGGTCGAGGCGGAGTTCCGAGGTGACTTCGAGCGCCCGGTCCTCGAGGGTGGCGGTGCCTTCGGGCGGGAGGTGGGCGGCGAGGACGCGGTCGCGCTCGCGGATGAGGGCGGCGATCTCGGGCTCGTAGGCCACTACCAGCGCCGTCAGCCAGCGATTGACCAGATAGGAGGGCCGGGGCATCTGCATGTCGAAGCGCGGCAGGAGCGCGATGGTGGCCTCGGCGTCGGCCCAGTGGTCGTCCACCACCCACCGGTTGACCGTGAAGATGCGCAGGAGCCGGCCGTCGCGGTCGACTCCGAAGGCGGCGAGGTGGTGGATCGGGCCTTCGGGCCCCTGCGGGCGGACGAAGCAGTGGAAATGGCCGTGCTCGGCCGGTCCCTCCCCATCCGGCTCTTCCTCGGCCGGGTGGCAGTGATAGAACCACTGCGCGCCGCTCTGCGGGTCGTAGACGTCGCCGGGCGGGAAGTGCTCCCATGCCGCGACGGCGGAGACGCCGTGGAAGATCTCGGTCAGCACGGTGAGCCCGCCCTTGGCGAGGACGGCCTCGCAGAAGGCGATCTCGCGCCGCGCGTGCTCGCGGGCCTCGCTCATTGCGTCCTCCCGGCCTCGAGGTCCGGCGCTTCCTGCCCTTCCGGCAGCGGCAGGGGCGGGGGAGGCGGCGGGGTGAGCGCCGGCCGCGGGCTTTCCTGCGCGGCGGGGGCCGGCGTGGAGGAAGGCATGGGCGCGGGCGGCGGCGGGGGCGCGCGCTTCGGCGGTGCGCCGGCCGCGCAGGGAGATGCCGGTGCCGGCGGCGCGCCCGCGGCACAGGGCGCGGCGGGCGGCGGGCTGCCGGCTGCGCAGGGGGCGGCCGCGCAGGGGGCGGTTCCGCCGGCCGCGGCGGCGCCCTCCACCTTCGGCCGCTCGGGCACCGGATGGGCGATGTGATCGACGGCGATGGCGGCGGTGGAGACGGCGAGCGCGGCGCCGAACAGGAGCGTGTTGCGCGTGCTCATTTGCGTGCGAGCCCGTCGAGGCCGAACAGCGGCCGCGCCCACACGCCGGCGAAGGAGCCGGCGAAGGCGGCGGCGAACCACAGCCAGCCGTGCAGGCTGCCGGTGGCGATGCCCGAGAACAGCGCGCCGATGTTGCAGCCGAAGGAAAGCCGCGCGCCGTAGCCCATCAAGAGCCCGCCGAGGATGGCGGCGAGGAGCGAGCCGAGCGGGATGCTGGCCTTCGGCGCGAACTTGCCGGCGATCGCCGCGGCGAGCGCGGCCCCCAGCACCAGCCCGAAATCCATGACCGAGACCGTGTCGGCGAGCACCGAGGAATTGAGTGCTTGGGCCTGCGCCGGCCAGGTCCAGAATTCCCAGCTCGCCACGTCGATGCCGAGGCCTTGCGCGATCTTGGCGCCCCACAGGCCGAAGCCGTAGGTGATCGACCACGGATGGCCGGCGACGAGCAGCGTCGCGACGTTGAGGATGGCGAGCAGCAGGCCGGCGCCGACCAGCGGCCAAGGGCCGCGCCAGATCCACGTCCAGCCCGGGCGGGCGGGCGCCGGCTCGCGCTCGATGTCGCCATGGACGCGCCGCTCGATCAGCGCCGTGACGAGCGCGACGAGGCCGAGGCCGGCGAGCGTGGCGGCGATGCCGGCGGCGAGCCCCAGCTCGGCCGCGATGGAGATCGGCGGCAGCGAGGGCTGGGCGAGCCAGAACGGCAGGTGCGCGGTGCCGATCAGCGCGCCGACGATGAAGAAGGCGAGCGTGACCAGCATGCGCGCCGAGCCGCCGCCGACGGTGAACAGCGTGCCCGAGCCGCAGCCGCCGCCGAGCTGCATGCCGAAGCCGAACAGCGCCGCCCCGAACAGCACAGACACCCCGACCGGCGCGAAGGCGCCGACCAGCGGCTGGCTGCCGAGGCTGCCGGCCGCCGTCAGCGGGATCATGGCGAGCGCGGCGACGCCGATCATCAGCATCTGCGCGCGCATGGCGCGGCCGCGCTTCTCCACCACCATGCGCCGCCAGCCGCCGGTGAAGCCGAACGAGCCGTGATAGAGCGTGGCGCCGAGCGCGCCGCCGATCAGGAACAGGCTGCCCTGCCGGAGATCGACGAGGCCGGCGATGAGGAGGAAGCCGACGAGGAGCGTGGCGGCGGCGACGAGGAGCGGACCCCTGTCGGCCTTGGCGTCGGGCAGGAAACCGGGGAGGGCGGCGGCGTTGCTCATGAGTCGCCTTGGGGTTCATGACGGAACGAGCTTTGAATGCTTGCGCCGCGAAGCGCAACACCCAAAGCCCGTTCCTGTGGTTTCGAGGCGGCCGGCGGCCCGCTTACTGGACCTGGACCGGCCGCGAGGGATCCGCCGCCCATTCGGCCATGGAGCCGTCATACATGGTGGTGTTCTTGTTGCCGAGCACCTCCGACAGGCCGAACCAGGCGATCGACGACCAGTGGCCGGTGTTGCAGAAGGTGATGTTCTTCTCGTTCTCGGCCAGGCCGACGCCGGCGGCCAGCGCCGCGACGGTCTCGGGGCGGGCGAAGCTGGCATATTCGGCGCTGTAGAGCGCGGAATGCTCGATGTTCACCGAGCCGGGGATGGTGCCCTCCGTGCGGACGATCGGGCTCTTGGACTTGCCGATGTGCTGCTCGTGCGGGCGGCCGTCGACCAGCTTGACGCCGCTCTCGAGCGCGGCGACGACGTCGTCGGTGGTGGCGCGCAGCTCCTCGCGGATCTCGTAGGTGAACCGGGCCGGCTCCGGCGTCACCGGCTTCGCGGCCCGCTCGCCGCCCTGGGCGTCGTACTGCCGCCAGCCGCCGTCGAGGATGGAGACCGCGTCGTGGCCGAGATACTTGAAGGTCCAGTAGACGCGCGTCGCGCCGCCGAACTCGGTGGAATCCGTGCCCCACGGCACGATCACCACGTGGTCGTCGCCGTCGATGCCGAGATTGCCGATCAGGGCGGCGATCTCCTCGGCCGGCGGGATCTGGGCCGGAACGCCGTCGACCTCGACGCGCCAGCCGGCCGAGGCGTAGGGCGCGGCGACCGAATTGGCGATGTAGGGCAGCTCGCCGAGGTCGGTCTCCTCGACCTTGTCGCGGACGTCGAGGATGACGAGGTCGTCGCGGCCGGCATTCGCCTTGAGCCATTCGGCGGTGACGAGCGGCGTGACGTCCTGCGCGAAGGCGGGCGCGGAAAGGCCGGCGACGACAAGGACGACGGCCGGTGCGAAGGCTGATGCGAAACGCATGGGAAACTCCGAGGGGTTGGAATTTTTTTCTATTATAGCCGGCTGGCTCAGCCGGACCCCGGAACGGGTTCCAAATCGCCCGGAAGAAATAGAATTCCATGCCGCGAACGGGCCGTGCGATAGCATGATTTGCCCGTGGCCCCGCCGACACCCCCCCCCGCTGACGGTTGCCGGGCCCGGCCGCGGCGCCTACGCCTCGTATTCGAGGCGCAGGCCGGGGCGCGGCCATTCGGCCTTCATCAGCCTGCCGGTCGAGGACATGGTGACGTAGGCGGTGCGCAGGTCCGGGCCGCCGAAGCAGATGTTGGTGGCGAAGGGGTCGGGCGCGGCGACCTCCTCGATGCGGCTGCCGTCGGGCGAGATCACGGTGATGGCGCCGTTGTAGATCGTCGCGACGCAGACATTGCCGTCGCCGTCGACGGCGAGCGAATCGAAGCCGCGATAGCCACCGAGGCCGGCGACGAGGCGGCCGCCATTGGGCGAGTGCGGCCACGGCTCCAGGCGCAGCTCGCCCGGCCCGGCGACCGCGTAGGCCCACAGCCGGCAGGTGAAAGTCTCGGCCACGTAGAGCGTGCGCCCGTCGGGCGACAGGCCGATGCCGTTGGGGCTCATGATCGGGTAGATCACCTCGCGGATCGAGCTGCCGTCGATGGTGGCGTAGCAGACCGCGCCGCGGTCCATCTCGCGCGGCCGCACCTTGCCGTGGTCGGTGAAGTAGAAGCCGCCATGCGCGTCGAAGACGAGGTCGTTGGGGCCCTTGAGCGGCGCCTTGTCGGAATGGGTGTAGAGGGTCCTGACCTCGCCGGTGCGCAGGCACAGCCTCTCGATGCGGCCGCCGGAATAGTCGCCGGCCTGGCCGTGGGGCCTCAGCCCGGTCTCGGGGCTCTCGTGCCAGTTGAAGCCGCCATTGTTGCAGATGTAGAGCGCGCCGTCCGGGCCGACGGCCGCGCCGTTGGGGCCGCCGTCGAGCTGCGCCACGATCTCGCAGCGCCCGTCGGGATGGACGCGCGTGACCGTGCGCCGCGCGATCTCGACGAGGAGCACCGTGTCGTCCTTCATGACGACGGGCCCCTCGGGGAAGCGCAGGCCCTCGGCCACGGTCTCGAAGCGGATGTCGGTCATTCCTGTCCTCCCTCTCCCGTCCGGCATGCGGCGCGGTCAGTCCGGTTTGCGTGTGCTGGCATAGGCGAGCGCCGCGAAGGAGAAATCCATCGCGGTCTCGACGTCGATCACGAAGGGGCGGCCGCCGCGGCCGGTCGCGGCGGCGGCGTCGCGCAGAGCTTCGGCCAGCTCGTCCGCGCCGCGCACCTTGCGGCCGTCGCAGCCCATGCCGCGGGCGATGGCCGCGTAGTCGAACGTGGCGAAGCTGGTGGCGAACGGGCCGCGCGAGTGCCGATCAGGATGTCCT